>JAJEEA010000513.1 GCA_022821235.1 Vicinamibacteria bacterium | reverse complement strand
ACGCGAACGCGACCGCGAGCAGGGGCCAGGGGACGGTCGCCGCTGCCGCGGCGGGCGCCGCCGCGTCGGGTTCGGCCACCGCCGCCGTCGCCGCCACGTCGGGTTCGGCCGCCTCCGCCGTCGGCGCCGCGTCGGGTTCGGCCACCGCCGCCGTCGGCGCCGGGGCGGCCGGAGCCGGCGCGGGAAGCCCGAGGATGGACATCTGCCCAGCCTAACGCAGGGCCCCGAACCGCGGCAAGATTCCCGCGGCCCGCTGGGGTCGGCGTGGCGTCGGCCCCGGCGACGCGCTACGATCACGCCGAGTCGCCGCCGCACCTCGACCGTCGCCGCTCGGCGTTCCGTCGGGACGGTTGCGGTCGGGCGGCGGGCCGGTTTCCGGACCGGGCCGGCCGGTCCCGCAGAGCAGGTTCCGCATGGCCATCGCCGCTGAGACCGACTACGAGCTCGGGCGGGACAACATCCAGTTCCTGGGCCTCGACGTCCACAACCCCGTCTTCGTCGTCTCCAGCCTCACCATCGTCGCGTTCGTCGCCGGCGTGCTGGCGTTCCGCGACGCCGCCGCCGGCGTCTTCGACGCCCTCTACACCTGGCTGACCTCGACCCTCGACTGGGTGTTCCTGGGCGCCGGCAACGTCTTCGTCCTCTTCTGCCTGCTGCTGCTCGTGACGCCGCCCGGCCGCGTCCGCCTCGGCGGCCCCGGGGCCCGGCCCGACTACTCCAACTGGGCGTGGTTCGCCATGCTGTTCGCGGCGGGCATGGGCATCGGGCTGATGTTCTTCGGGGTGGCCGAGCCGATCGACCACTTCCTGAACCCGCCGCTCGGCGTCGATCCGGCCGACACCGCCGCCGCCCACCGGCTCGCCGTCGCCACCGCCATCTTCCACTGGGGCGTGCACCCGTGGGCCATGTTCGCGGTGGTCGCGCTGGCCCTCGGCTTCTCCGCCTACAACCTCGGGCTGCCGCTGACGCTGCGGTCGGGGTTCTACCCGCTGCTGGGCGAGGCGGTGTGGGGCTGGTTCGGCCACGTCGTCGACATCGTCGCGGTGTTCGCGGCGCTCTTCGGGCTGGCGACGTCGCTCGGCCTCGGGGCCCAGCAGATGGCGGCGGGGCTCGACCACCTGTTCGGGGTGCCGGCCACCGACACGACGCGGGTGCTGCTGATCGCGGGCATCACCGCCATCGCGATGACGTCGGTGGTCATGGGGCTCGACCGCGGCGTCAGGCGCCTCAGCCAGGCCAACCTCGTCCTCGCCCTGCTGCTGCTCGCGTTCGTGCTCGCGGTGGGGCCCACCGGCGACCTGCTCGGCGGGTTCATGGCCAGCCTCGGCCACTACGCCGCGGCCATCGTCCCGCTGGGCAACTCGGTGGGCCGGGACGACCTCGACGTCCTGCACGGATGGACCACCTTCTTCTGGGCATGGTGGCTCGCGTGGGCCCCCTTCGTCGGCATGTTCATCGCCCGCGTCTCGCGCGGCCGCACCGTGCGCGCCCTCGTCGGCTGCATGCTCGTCGGGCCGGTGCTGGTCTCGGCCCTCTGGATGAACGCGTTCGGGGCGACGGCGCTGTCCCACTATCTGGAGGCCGGCCAGACCGCCGCGGTCGAGGCGGTGCGGGCGCAGCAGCCCGAGCTGGCCCTGTTCCGGATGCTCGAGGCGCTGCCGCTCGCCGGCGTCACGTCGGTCGCCGGCATCGTGCTGGTGATGGTCTTCTTCGTCACCTCCTCCGACTCCGGCTCCCTCGTCATCGACACCATCACCGCCGGCGGTAAGCTCGACGCCCCGGTCGCCCAGCGCGTCTTCTGGTGCGCGTTCGAGGGCATCGTCGCCGTCACCCTGCTGCTCGGCGGCGGCCTGGTGGCGCTGCAGACGGCTTCGCTCGTCACCGGCTTTCCTATCGCCCTCGTGATGGTGGCGATGTGCTGGAGCCTCTGGAAGGGGCTGCGGGAGGCGTCGACCTGAGCACGCGCCGGTCGGCGCACCTCAGAGCGGACGCGGCCGGGAGAGAGGGTCTCTCCCGGCCGCGCCGGAGGGCCGCGCGGGGAAGGCTAGAAGCGGGCGGTGACCGCGAAGCGGACGACGCGGCCTTCGAGCACGCGCGCGACCCGCTCCCAGCTCGACAGGCTCTGGTAGCCGGCCCCGGTGCTGCCGAGGGCGTTCCGCGAGCCGCTGTGGTAGATCTCCACCGCGTTGTTCAGCACGTTGAAGAACTCGAAACGGGCGTCGTAGCGCCAGCTTCCGATGTTGAACACCTTCTGCACGTTCATGTCGAGCTGCGTCCAGTACGGCTCGAACTTCACGCTGTTCAGCGGGATCATCGGAATCCAGTAGCCGCCGGTGCTCGTCGACACGGTGGGCGTGTCCGCGATGCGCGTTCCCAGCACGCAGGGCGCGACGCAGTGGCCCGGCTGCCCGTAGAGGGTCTCGGAGTAGGTGCCCAGCAGCGGATTGGACGACGTGCGGTGGACGTAGAGCCCCTCCTGCAGGCCGCCCCAGTCGCCCTGGCCGCCCGGATACGCCTGCAGCGACGCCGCGAGCTGCATGTCGCCGATGACCGGCAGCGAGAACGGTTGCGTGCCCGACAGCTTGAACTCGTTGCGGAACGGCCGCGGGTAGGCGCCGGTGTCGCAGAACCGGAGCTCGTTCGGGTTGTCGCCCCGCTGCATGATGTCCGAGCAGGTGTTGACCTCGCCGCCGAAACGGCTTCCCGCGCCCCGGTTGTAGTTGTAGATGCTGACCCGCCCGCTGTCCTCGACCGACCAGCCGCCGAAGATGGTGCCGCCGCCCGCCAGCCGGCCCTGCACGCTCAGCTCGAAGCCGCGGTAGACGTTCGAATAGCCTTCACCCCTTCCCGCGTCCCAGAGGTCGGCGGACGTGCGGACGGCGGGATCGACGTTGAAGACGGTGATCGACCCCACGAGGGGATAGGGCCGCAGCACGTCGATGTAGCGGCCGGTGCCGGCGTACGCCGGATCCGGGGTGCCGTCCGGCAGGGCCCCGAAGCTCGCGAAGGTGTGGGACCGGTTGTCCTCCGCGAACGTGTTGTGGTACGTCCGCTGCCGGTACTCGGCGCTGACCGACAGGCCCGGGATCACCTCCTGCTGGACGCCGACGGTCCAGATGCGGTTGTACTCGCGCGGGAAGTTGGCCAGATCGGGGTTCCGCGTCGGGCTCGTGGGCACGCCGAAGGTCGCGGACGACCGCGGTCCGATCTCCCAGTCCTGGGCGATGTCGTCGTGGTTGCTGCCGTAGGGGTCGAGCCCCGAGCAGACCCCGTTGCCGCTGGCGTCCACGACCATGTGGCAGTCGAACCAGTCGCGCGTGTCGCTGATGCTCGCCCCGTAGGAGTAGCGGCTCGGCAGGTCGCCGCCGACGTCGCGCATGTACTTGTTCCACCCGAACTTCAGGGCCGTCCGGGCGTCGCCGAACACGTCGTAAACGGCGCTGAACCGCGGCGCGAAGTCGGGCCCGAAGCCGGGCAACTCGGACGCGTCGCGCCCGGTCAGGATGTAGGAGTCCACGAACCGGCCCTGCCCCTTCGGCGTCGCCGGCACCGAGACGGCCGCGAAGTCGACCCGCAGCCCGTAGTTGAGGGTCAGGCGGTCGATGGTCCACGAGTCCTGCGCGAAGACGCCGCCGTTGTAGTTCAGCTTGACCGACGTGTAGGTGGGGTGGGCGAAGACGTTCACGCGGTCGGGGAGCCCGGTGGTTCCGCAGGGCAGGCCGGCGGTGATGTTGGCGTCCGCGGCGTAGTGGTCGCAGGTGATGAAGTCGAGGATGCGCCCCCTCGGGTTCGGGGCGGCGTCGTAGAACTGCAGGAGGTTGCCGTTGCTCGACCGCGTGAAGCGGTTGTGCCCCTTGGTGAAGTTCATCCCGAACTTGAAGCTGTGCGACCCGGTGACGTACGACAGCGCGCTCTGGTACGCCCAGCGGTGCGTGTAGTTGTTGGTCTCGCCGTCGTCCTTGGCGCCGTAGATCAGGCCCAGATAGGTGTCGTTCTTGGCGACCACGCTGTACCAGGGGTCGCCGCCCATCGACACCGGCATCTGCAGCATGGCCTCGGGCGAGCCCACGTCCCAGTAGCACGGCGTCTCGGCGCACAGGCCCACGTTGCCGGGCCGCTCCTGGTAGATCGACCCCAACGGGCTGTACTGGTAGTAGCTGGGGTCCCAGTCGCCGAAGTGGAGCGAGAAGCCGAACTCGGCCAGCATCCGGTTCGACATCGTTCCCGTCCACTTCGCGGTCCCGACGTCGTAGTGAGGCGAGTTCCACGTCGACGCCGCCGTCTCGATGTCCTCGCCGAAGGCGTGCTGGCTGAAGCGGCGCTTCCGCACCTTGTCGAACATGGCCGATATCTTGTGCTGCGACGTCATCTGCCACGTCAGCCGCGCGTTCCCGTTCGTGATGCTGTTCCGGTCGAGGGCCGGGGTCCCGTCGCGGTTCGTGCTGTTGAGCACCCCGGCGTCGACGACGTTCCGCCGCGCCGTCGCGAAGAACCACAGACGGTCGCGGACCATCGGGCCGCCGACCGCCGTGTTGAAGTCGTAGATGATGTCGACCTTCGGCACCTCGTCGACGCCCAGGGCCTGGATCCTCTGGTTGATGTTCTCGGCCTGCCAGGCGCCCGGCGTCCCGCCCCCGAAGAAGCTGCCGCTGTACTGGTTGCCGCCCTCGTTCGGGATCATGTTGATGCGCAGGCCGCCGGTCTGCGTCTCGGCCCCCTGGCCCGAGGTCGTGTACGACGTCTCCGCCGACAGCATCGGGTTCAGGTAGGCCTGGTAGCGGCCGTCGCTGACCATCGAGTTGATCATCATGCCGTCGATCTCGACGGTGGTGTGGGCGGCGTCGAGCCCGCGGCCCATCATCTCGGACTGCTGCGCGCCCGCGGTGCCCCCCACGTCGGGCTTGTGCACCTTGACCCCCGGAATCAGCAGCGCATACGACCACATGCTGCGCCCGGTCGGAATCGCCTCCTGCGTCTCCCGCGTCAACACCTCGATGCGCTGCACCTGCTGCACGTCGACCACCGGCGTCTCGCCCGACACCGTGATGGTCTCCTCGACCGAGCCGACGGACATCACCGCGTCGAGGGGCAGGGCCACGTCGGCGCCGAGGATCAGCTCGTCGCGCACCTGGGTGCCGAAGCCGGGCAGGGTGAACGTGACCGCGTACACCCCCGGCCGCAGGTCGACGATGTTGTAGTTGCCGGTGGCGTCGGTGAAGACGACGCGTGAGCCTTCGATGAGGACGGGGCTGGACGCCTGGACCGTCACGCCGGGGAGCACCCCCCCGGTGTCGTCCGTGACCGAGCCCCCGATCGAGCTCTGGGCCACGGCGAGAGCGGGGGCCAGCAGCAGGACCGCCGCTGCGCTAGCAAGCAACCTTCCGAGTCTCATGCGCGTACCTCCTCCGTCTGATCCGGGCAGCGGGCCTTCTCTTCCCGCTGCAACGACCTGGACACCGAGGCTCCGCCGCGAGAGAAACCGAAATGTGTCGGGAGAATGTCCCTCCTTGGAGCTCCTGCCTTCGGAGCTGCCTCTGACGCGCGTCGGCGCGCAGGGCGCCCCCGGGATCCGCCGGGGACGCCGCTGCGCCGCCCTCTCATCGAAGGTCCATCAGTCGATGGCGAAGCAGTAGAACAGGCCGGCCCCTCCGGTAGCCACCAGATCGTCCTGCGAGCAGCCGCGCGACGGGTGGGCGGTGTTCCAGGGCGAACCCGGCGTCGTGAAGGAGTAGCGGTCGGCGTGGCCGAGCATGGCGCTGCCTTCGCCGTTGCTGGTCCAGTTGCCGCACGTGCGGTCGTCGCCCTCCGGATACGCCATGCCGTCGAGCTGCGACCCGGTCAGCACGTCGTGCTCCGTGAAGTCGGGGTCTCCGTCGATGCGCGATGCGAACTGGTTGCCGTTCTCGTCCAGCGAGTGGGTCCAGTTGAAGTTGGAGTTGTCGTAGTGCAGGCCGTCGACGCTGGTGGCCATGACGAGGCCCGCCGCGTTCGCCCACGGCCCTTCCCCGATCCGATCACGTGCGTTGACGGCCCCGGGGCCCTGCGTGCTCAGGTAGGCCCGCCACGTGCGGTCGCCGGCGCCCACCGCGGCGGCCAGCGTCTGGCAGTGGGCGTCCGCGCCTTCCAGCCCACCCAGGTTGGCGCCGTCGCCGACGCCCGTGCTCGTGACGAAGAAGCCCATCGGAGGCGGCTCCTGCGCCTGTGGCTGGGCCACGACCGACAGGCCGGACAGCAACAACGCGCCGAAGACCGCCATGGTTGCCATGTGGATTCGTCTGTTCCTCATCTGATCGCTCTCCCTTCAGGATGGCGAACCCCGGTCGCTGTCGGCGGTCGGGATGGTCCGCGACCTCCGCGGCGAAGGCCACACCCAAACCGGGGTCCTCGCCTTCGGAAACCGGGCCCAGCTCGATCGCCTCGACCTCAAGCTCGTCGATTCTCAAGGCGCATTCTACCCCACCCTCATCCAGACGCCGCCGCGCCGGCCGCGCCGGGGGAACCGCGGCCGCAGATCCACATTGGCGCGGCGCTCGCTTCAAGCGCCCGACGCTGATTCGTAAACGGTCCTGCCTTCCCGCAACGCCGGCGCTATCACGAGCCAAGAGGAGTCCTTGTGTCGACGGTCTCCCGGCGGCAGCCAGTCGGCAAGATGGCGGCGCCGTGGCGCGACTCCGCTTCGCCGACGGCAGAGAAGAACAGGTAGGCGACGCTCTCCGGGCTAGGTCTCCCGCTCTCGGGCGTGGCCGTCGTGCTCGCCGGAAACGGGTCGGCTGCCGCTCTCCCATACGACCTGGTCACCTCTTCCGTGGGCACAGGCGTCTTCGAGCGCTCGACGGATACGGTGGGCCCCGAAGGCGCCAGCGCTGAGGTGTTCCATGAGTCCGCTCTCGGCCAGCTTCCGCTCGACCTCGGCCTGCATCATCTTGATCCGTCGGGCTGTCCCGCTGTTGGTCGTTGTTTCGATGATCCCGAGGGGTCCTTCGGTCCGGACCGCCACGTGTCGGTATACGGCTCCGCGGATGGCGGCCGCGGCCTGCGTGCCGAGCGTCTCCGGGTCGCTGATCTCGCCGGTGCCGACGAGCTGGTGGCGGGCGTCCCGCCCGAGCGCCGCGTTCGCTTCCTCGAACGTGGTGGCGACGACCTCGGTCTCGCGCGGGCTTCGGCAGTTCACGGCGGCGGCCAGCGCGTGCGGGTCGAGCTCTGCCGCCACGATCAGGTCGAAGACGTCTCGTACCACGACCTTTTCGGCGCGCTCGAGCTTGCCGTGGAGTATCTGCGCGGTGTCCAGGACGAGCGTTGGCGTGCCGTCGACCACGGCGATGTGCTCGGCGCCCGGCGGAACGGGGTCCACCTGCAGGAGGTCGATCTGTCCCGAGGGGAAGGTCACGGTGCATTGCCTGCGGAAGTACTCGGGCGCACCGCCGAGGGCCCGCATCGTGAAATCGAACGAGTTGGATGGGTTGGCGAGTTCGCTCAGCGGGACCGACCGTTCGACCACGAGGTCGATGTCGAAGCTGTCCCGGTGGTGCCATCGCGCGGCCAGAACCGTGCCGCCGCCCAGCCGGAACTCGTGCGGGCCGCCGTCGAGCTCCGTGAGAGCGTGGCCGATGGGGCGGTGCACGAGTTCCCACAGCCGGCGGGCGTTCGTCGTTACGGTCAGAATCTCCGCGCCCATCGGTTGATGGTTCGGATGCGCGATCCGCGGTTGAAGCCCACCCGGTGCAACGCGCGCACAAGCTGACGGAAGGTGTACGCACGTTGTGCCCAGGCCTCGATGAGGTCCTCCAGGGTTGCCTCGGCACCCCACATCCGGATGATCGCCCTCTGACGGTCGGTCGGTTCGTTCGCGCGGATTGCGTCGTAAAACTCGGCCGCGGTCGGACGCTCCCTCCACCCGGCGCAACTGCTCATGATCCTGCGGTGCACCGCCCACGCGTCGCGCCCGCGCGCTGTGTCAGGGGCGCACAGCCGGCGGAAGGCGGTCTCGCTGGCGGGCTGGTCGCTGAAGGCCTCCGTCGGCAGCAGCGTCGCAGGCGCCCACTCGTCGTTCTCAAGCCGGCGGCGCGCGGTCTCGGCAGCGATGTCGAAGGTGGCCGGAGTCCTCATGGATTGACGATACCGTACTGCTTGGGCGAAGCGTGTCGGGAAGCGAGGGCTACGGCGACGGATTCCGTGGCTTTGCTCAACGTCTGGCCGCCTTCCCTCCGGCGGCATCCGATCCTCCGCTTCCGCCGTTGGCGGCGACCGGACGCCGTGTCGACAGGGTCGAGCACGGACACCGGGGATTCCGGTCAGGTGACGCCCGGGCCGCGGTTCCGGGTGGTCGGGGCGCGTTGTACTACGGGCCAGCTCCGTGAGGGACCGAACGAAGGAGCGTACCCCGTCGACAGGTCGCCCGTGCGCCCGATGATCAGATGCCACTTTGGGCGTCGGCGGCAGGGACATCGACGACTTCCCCGAAGGGCCAAGAGCGCCCCCAGGACCGCGCCCCGACCTCTGGAATACGGCCCGTCAGGCGCACAGGGGGGGCTGGCTTGAGATGTCCCCCGGACCCCAGCCGGGCAGGTGGCCGCGCTGTCCGCCAGGCGCCCCGACTTCGACATCGGGAAGCTGGCGGCCCGGCTGGTCGAGGGCGAGAGCGTCCCGCTGCTCCCCGTCTCGCGCTACAAGCCGTCGGGGCTCCGCAAGCGTGCCGCCTGGGAGCACACGTGGGCGCTGCAGCGCATGGAAGACGCCATCGACGCGCGGGTCGAGTTGCCCGCGGGCAACCCCGAGCGGCTGACGCCCGAAGCGGCGGCGGCGCTCAAGGCGGCCGAGGTCGGCGCCCTCCCCGTCCCGCCGCGCTACGCGTCGGCCGACTTCCGGAAGAGCGTCTGGTGGCGCCTGCGGGGCAAGCTCGACGTGCCCAAGGAGCGCTTCGTCAGCCTGCCCGGCTGCGAGCGCGACGCCGACCCGTCGCTGGTCGTCGGCTGGGCGGGCTGGAGCGCGCTGGAGCAGAGCACGCTGTTGCCGGATACTTCAACCGGACGCGCGAGCAGGAGGGCTGGACGGCCGACCGGCTGGCACCCTGTTTCCTTACACGCACGACAGCGGAGCGCTGCTCAGCACACTTGGTTGGTTGGTCACTCAGCGGCTGGCTATCGTGTGCGCTCGGCGGTCGACCGCTCCCCATGGGGGGGTAGCATCACGACCCTGCCGCGGTCCAAGGATCGACGACCTCGACGTCCACGTCCTCGAAGTCCCGAACATTGCGCGTCGCAAGCGCCATATCGCGGGAGCGGGCGATTGCTGCGATCTGGCAGTCAGCCGTTCCGACGGGGCGGCCGGCGGAACGCCGCATGGCGGCGATGTCCGCGTATGCGCGCGCCGCGGCGCTGTCGAACGGCAGCACCCGGTTCTCGAAAGCCTCGTCGAGCATCCTCTCGATATCCGAGACGAGAGTCTCCCGGCGGCGGCCAGTCGGCAAGATGGCGGCGCTGTAGCGCAACTCCGCTTCGCCGACGGCAGAGAAGAACAGGTCTTCCAGGGGGTGGCCGGCGGCCCACACCGCGACAGCCGGGTCGGGCGCCTCGCGCATCAGCTCGGACACGACGTTCGTGTCCAGCAGCACGGTCATGGCTGCGGGTCCGAGTCGAAGGACGGCGGCTCGCGTCCTGGCTCGCGGGGCGGCAACTGCAGGTCCACGCCGTTGGCGGGCCCGAAGTGCGAGCGGATGATGCTCGTGAGGTTTCGGGAACTCGGCTTGCGTCCAACGACATCGCGCAGGATCAGGCGCGCCTCCTCTTCCATGGAGCGACCGTTGTCCGCCGCCCGCACGCGCAGGCGAGTCTTGACGTCGTCGTCGAGGTTGCGAATCGTGATGCTCGCCATCCGCCACGCCCTCCGTTCGTCCGAAGAGCTTAACTCACAAGACGATTGCGTTGCAATCACGGCCCTCGGGAGTCGGCAGAAGCGCGACGGGAGACGAGGCCTCATGGCCACCGCCCTGACTGTAGTGCCGGATGTGGCTCCAGTCGAATGCCTCGAAGCGGTTGGCCACTTCCTCCGGGCCAAGGGTGCGAAGCCGCTCGGGAATGGACTCCCATAGAAGAGGGGCCTCTTCCAAGCTGGGTCTGCGAGATCCTCTCGCCGTCGAATGGCGGGAGTCCTCGAACATCGACGCGGCCTCGTGCTCGTCCACCTCCGCCTCCGCCATCAGGCAGTCGATGATCGCGGCCGGTTAGGCGGGTTGGTGCTTCCAGCGCCCCAGCGCCACGCACAGAGCCCGGGTAACGATGGCCCCGGTCACCACGAGGGCCGGGCTGTTCGGCTGGCATGTGGATGCGTGACACGGAGGCCGGCACGGTGGACGAGGACTGGGACGTGCTGTTGTCGTTCCTTCCCCGAGACTGGTGGGAGCTGGCAGAGGACACCGGGGCGCTGAAGGGGCTGCGCAAGGACAAGAGCGTCGACAACCTCCTGCCGACTCGTCGAGGACGAGAGCGTCCCGCTGCTTCCGGTGCTGCGCTACAAACTGTCGGGGCTCCGCAAGCGCGCCGCCTGGGAGGGCACCTGGGCGCTGCAGCGCATGGAGGACGTCATCGACGCGCGGGTCGACCTGCCGGCGGACGACTCCGAGAGGCTGACGCCAGAAGCGGCGGCGGCGCTCAAGGCGGCCGAGGTCGGCACCGTCCCGGTCCCGCCACGCTACGCGTCGGCCGACTTCCGCAAGGGCGTCTGGTGGCGCCTGCGGGGCAAGCTCGACGTGCCCAAGGAGCGCTTCGTCAGCCTTCCGGGCTGCGAGCGCGACGCCGACCCGTGGCTGGTCGTCGGCTGGGCGGGCTGGAACGCGCTGGAGCAGAGCCGTGCCGTCGCCGGGTACTTCAGCCGGATGCGCGAGCAGGAGGGCTGGACGGCCGAGCGGCTGGCGCCGCTGCTCGCGGCCCTGCTGGAGCTGCTGCCGTGGGTGCGGCAGTACCACAACCAGCCGGATCCCGAGTTCGATGTCGGCATGGGCGACTACTTCGAGGCGTTCATCGACGACGAGGCGCGGGGGCTCTCGCTGACCCGCGATGCGCTCGAGGCATGGACGCCGCCCGAGCGTCGGGGCCGCCGCAAGGCGTCGGGATGACGCCGACGACCACCTGTGCGGCGCGATTGCGAATCGCTCTGAACCGCGACATGACCTCACCCATGGCGGTGCACATCACGGTGCGGGACGTGCCGGAAGCGGTGCGCGACGAGTTGGCCGACCGCGCGGCCCGGGCCAACAAGTCGATGCAGGTGTACTTGCGGGACGAGCTGGAGCGCCCGGCTGCGCGGCCGTCCATCGATCAATGGCTCGAGCAGGTGCGCGGGCGGGTCGGGAGGTCCGGGACACACAAGTCGACGGAGGACATTCTCCGCCACCTCGACGCTGTCCGTGGCGTCCGTGGCCGTGACTGACAGGCTATGGAGTAACGTCTACGGTTGGCGTGTGATGGTGGAGATTCTCGTCGACGTCGGGTTGGAGAACGCCAGGGATCGCCGCCTGTTCGAGGCGGGACATCTGCAGGAGACCGACATCCGGCGCACCCGCGTGCGGGCGGTCGCCGACACCGGAGCGGTGATGCTGGCGTTGCCCGAGGACGTGGTGGAGCGGCTCGGCGCGCAGGAGGTGGGCAGCATTGCCTGCACCTATGCCGACGGACGACAGAGCGAACGGCCCATCGCGGGTCCGCTGACCATTCACATCGGCGACCGCTGGACGTACGCCCGCTGCGTCGTCATCCCGAGGGGCGCCGACCCGCTGGTCGGCCAGTTGGTCACGCGAGAGCTCGACCTGGTCGCCGACTGCGTGACCCCGACCCTCGGCCCGCGGCCGGAGTCGCCTGACCGTCCTCTGCTGCGGCTGTGAATCCTCCGGCACGATCCGGGGCCCAACCAGGAGCCGTCGTGACCGGGTGCGGCAGCGGGAAAAGCCACTTCATGGCCGTGCTCCCCTGTTGATGCGGGTGGCTGAGCTGTGCGGCGGGCACCGTTACGGGACGAGGCCGGCGCAGGAGGGCGGGGTGAACGGGGGCGGCCGGCCCGGCCGCGATTGCCGCCGGGCCGGCCGGCGCGGCATAATCACGATGATGGATCAAGGGTCGCTGGACAGCGTTGTCGGGCGCATCGTCGAGAGCATCGTCGACGCGGTGGCGCCGGAGAAGATCATCTTGTTCGGCTCCGCCGCCCGCGGCGAGATGACGTCTTCGAGCGATCTGGACCTGCTTGTCGTGAAGGACAAGTGCCACCAGAGGAAGACGGCCGCCCTGATTTACCGCAGCCTGCCCAGGCCGCGCCCGCCGGTCGACATCGTGGTCGTCTGGCCGGAAGACCTCCGGCGGCACAAGGACTCCCATTGGCTCGTCATCGCGCCGGCGTTGAGGGAAGGCAGAACGGTCTATGAATCAGCGCCGAGCGCTTGAAGCACGCACCGCACGACTGTGGATCGACGAAGCGCGGGACCACTTGAGAATCGCCGGAAAGCACGAGCCCCGCCTGAACCTGCGGCTGTTGTGCTCCGAGGCTCACATGGGGGCGGAGAAGGCGGTCAAGGGCGTGATTATCGCGCACGGCGAAGTGTTTCCGTACATACACGACATCGGCACACTGCTCGACAGGACGGAGGAGATCGGAGAGACGGTTCCCGACGAGGTCCGGAAGGGAGAGACACTGACGCTCTACTGCGGCGACGGGAGGTACCCGAGCACGGCGGACGAAAGAGCGACGACAACGAGAACGGAACACGACGAGGCCATGGAGAACGCGGCGGCCATTGTCGGTTGGGCGGCCCGGCGTGTCGAGGCGCTCGTTCCGGAGGCCGACGAGGCGGGAACAGAAGTCGCCCACCCGCAGGCGCCGGCGAAGGCGGACCGAGAGATCGACCCGACATGACGCCGATCCGCGACCTCATCGACATCCCCGACCGGGTCCATCGCGACGACTTCGTCCTGCGGCTCTCCGAGGGCGTGGCGAAGCCGGCCGAGACGCTGCACACCTACGTGGTCACGCCGCAGCTCGCCGACGCCTTCGACCGAGCGCTCGACCTCATCAAGGGCGCGCTGGCGTCGGGCTCGAGCAAGGCGGCCTACCTGCACGGCAGCTTCGGCAGCGGGAAGAGCCACTTCATGGCCGTGCTCCACCTGCTGCTGCAGCAGCACGCGGAGGCCCGCGCCGCCGAGGGTCTCGAAGGCGTGGTCAGGAAGCACGGCGACTGGCTCGCCGGCCGGCGCTTCCTGCTCGCGCCCTACCACATGATCGGCAAGCCGAGCCTCGAGGCGGCGGTGCTGGGAGGCTACGCGGCGCGGGTCGCCGAGCTCCACCCCGACGCGCCCACGCCGGGCGTCTACCGCAGCGCGGGGCTCTTCGACGACGCACGGCGGCTGCGGGCGCAGATCGGCGACGAGGCGTTCTTCGCCCGCGTGAACGAGACCGCCGCGAGCACCGCGGGGGCCGCTGCCGGCTGGGGCGACCTGTCGGCGCGCTGGGACGCCGCGAGCTTCGAGGCCGCCCTCGGCGCCCCGGCCGGGGCCGAGGAGCGCAGCCGGCTCGTCGCCGCGCTCGTCGACTCGTTCTTCCGCGGCTGCCGCGACGTGGCGCGGGGGAGCGACGAGGCATTCGTCCCCCTCGACGAGGGGCTGGCGGTGATCGCGCGGCACGCGCGCGACCTGGGCTACGACGCCCTGGTGCTCTTCCTCGACGAGCTCATCCTGTGGCTCGCAACCCACGCCGCCGACCTCCGCTTCCTCAACGAGGAGGGGCCGAAGGTCTCGAAGCTGGTCGAGGCGGAGACGGCGGGCCGGGCCGTCCCCATCGTCAGCTTCGTGGCGCGGCAGCGCGACCTGCGCGAGCTGGTGGGCGAGCAGGTGACGGGCGCGCTGCAGCTCGGCTTCGCCGACGTGCTGCAGTGGTGGGAGGCCCGCTTCGAGCGCATCACGCTGGAAGACCGCAACCTGCCCGAGATCGCCGCGCGCCGGCTGCTGCGTCCGCGGAGCGAGGCGGCGCGCCGGCAGATCGACGATGCGTACGCGCAGACCGAGAAGGTGCGCCGCGAAGTGTTCGAGACGCTGCTGACCCCGCGCGCCGACACCGCCGCGTTCCGCAAGGTCTACCCCTTCAGTCCGGCCCTCGTCGAGACCCTGGTCGCGGTGTCGTCGCTCCTTCAGCGCGAACGGACGGCGCTGAAGGTCATGCTGTAGATGCTGGTCGACGGGCGGGACACGCTCGACCTCGGCGAGATCGTCCCCGTGGGCGACCTCTTCGACGCGATCGCCGAGGGCGACGAGCCGTTCACCGAGGGCTCGCGCCACCACTTCGAGAACGCGCGGAACCTCTACCGCCGGAAGCTGCTTCCGCTCATCGAGGGCCGGCACGGCATCTCGAAAGCAGAGGCGGCGACGCGGCCCAAGGACGACCGCACCGCCCGCGCCCTGCGCGCCGACGACCGGCTCGCCAAGACGCTGCTGCTGTCGGCCCTCGCACCCGAGGTCGACGCGCTGAAGAACCTGACGGCGGCGCGTCTCGCGGCCCTCAACCACGGGTCGATACGCACCCCGATCGAGGGACGCGAAGGCCAGGAAGTGCTGCGGCGCTGCCGCGCGTGGGCGGCCGAGATCTGGGATCCCTGGTCCGCATCGACCACGTCCTGGCCGGCGAGCGGCTGCGCGACTTCGCGACGCATCTCTCGCCGGTCGATCAGGCGTCGGCGCGCGAGCTCCTGCGGAATCAGCAGAGCCAACTCCGGCAGCGCCTGGTCCACTACCTGGAGGGCGCCTACGGCGTCGAGAATCCCATTCCCGGGTCGGTCGACGAGTCGCACCCGCCGGCCGAGCACTTCCAGTCGCTCGATCCCGCGTTCGAGCCCCGACCCCCCGCGCGGGCCAACCTGCGGGAGGCGCTCGCAAACCTGTTCGACCAGCTTGCGCGAGCCAGTACCCGGCGCACCCCGACTTCGGCGCGCCGGTCAGGACGCCGGCGCTACGCCGCGTGCACGAGCAGGTGTCGCACGCCGTGCAGGAGCCGGAGGGACGCGTCGCCATCGACAAGCCGCTACGCCCGTCGATGGCGCAGATCGCGGTACCCCTGCGGCTCGGCGAGATGGGCGAGACCCATTTCGTCGTCGGCCGCCACTGGTTCAGCCGTTTCGAGCGGCTCGACAAGCCGCTCACCGCCGGCAAGCTGCGCGAGGCGATGGACCGGCCGCGGCGCATGGGGCTGCCGGCGGCGGCCGCGAACCTCGTCATCCTGGTCTATGCGGATCAGGCGATGGGGACGAGCATCGGCAAGGCGACCGAGGTCGTGGACGCTCTGGAGCGCACCCATTGGCGCAAGGGGTCGTCGAGGCGGTGCTCGCCGACGCCGACGACCTGCTCCGGACCCTGGGAGCCGAGGATCTCGCAGGACGGAGCGCGATTCTGCGGGCATCCATCGAACAGCGTCTCGCCGATCTCGCGCAAGAGTTGCTGAGGTTCGTCGAAGGCGAAGCGCGCGAGCTGCCGGACACGCTGCGGAACGCCGCGGATAGGGTGCTCGACCACGCACTCTCCGCGGACGCGCCGCACAGCACCGCCGGTGTCGAGATGGCCCTGCGACTGTCCGGCTGGCTTGCGACGCGGCGACGCGGCGACACCGGAAGCCGGCGCCCGTTCGGCGTGGTCGCGCGCGGTTATGGACGTGAAGGCGGTTTCGTCGACCGGGCGCGCGCGCGGCTCTGGGACGGCGACCCGTCGCCGGTCGTCGCGGAAGCGTACGCCGCCCTGGCGGAGCAGGCCGACGAGGCGCGCGAGCAGGAGAACCGGGAATTCGGCAGGCTCCTGGCCGGCTGGCCGGGTTCAGGACCGCACGAGCAGCGTCTGTTCGGCGTCGAGGCGGTGCTCGACCGGTGCATCGCGCCTCTCGCCCGCACGCAACCGGTGCTGGTCCTGGTCGTCGACGCGATGAGCATGGCGGTCTTCCGGGAGCTCGAAACGCCTCGCAGGAGAAGGACGGCTTCTCGAGACACGACGGCCTGCGCTCGGCCTGCGCGCCCAACGCACCGCCGGTGCTCTTTCACAAGGGAGACCTGCGCGAGACCGGCGCGGCCGGCGTTCCCCCGGGTGGTCGCGGCCATCGCCGACCCGGACCACCGCGTCGTGGGCGTCGTCATCAACGCGGTGGACGACCACCTCGCGAAGGGCGACCAGGTGCGGGTGCCCTGGACCGCGCGACACATTCGCCCCGTGGAGGAGTTGCTCGAAGCCTGTCGCTCGTGCGGACGCGCGGTGGTGCTCGTGAGCGACCACGGCCACGTGCTGGAGCGCGGGACGGCTCTGCGCGCCGTCACCGAGGGCGCGGAGCGCTGGCGGGCTCCGGTCGGTCAGACCCAGCCGAGCTGTGAGCGTCGCGGCAAGAGGTTCGCAACCTCGATCACGGCTTCCGGGCGAGCCAGCGGTGAGACGGTGTCGCCAGCGACGTGGCGTGTGATGGTCTTGTAGCCGTCGTCTCCGGGGTCGCGGTAGACCTCGAGCGTCCGCTCGGGGATGGCGATGATCCAGTACTCGACGATTCCGCAGTGCGCGTACAGCCTCTGGTTGACCGTCCGGTCCCGCTCGAGCGATTCGTCCGAGACTTCCACGATGAGCAGGGCCGATGTCGGGTGTGCGTCCTCGTAGTCCCGGATCGTGCCGTTGACGACAGCGATGTCGGGTTCCGGCTCTGAGTCGTCGCCGGTGGCGAGCGGATGCTGTATCCGCAGGTAGGCGTTGGTGTGAAAGATCCGTGCGAGCTGGCTGGAGGCCAAGTCGATCGCGGTGGTGTGTCGTGTCCCCTCGGGCGTCATCGCGTGGAGTTCTCCGTCGACGAGCTCGACCCTGGCGTTGTCGCCGAACACGCCGGCGGCGACCGCGTGGTCGTACTCGGCCCGGCTCAACCGGTACAGGACGCTGGTTGTTGTGGACACTTGGCGCCTCGTCGCCTGTAGCAGTGCTTCACGATATCGCAGCTTCTGCCGGAACGCGTAACCGTTGAGGGCGTTGCGCGAACAACGTAAAGCGTTCTAAATAAGCAACTTAGGGCTGGTGGAGGCGGCGGGAGTCGAACCCGCGTCCGAGAATACGTCCCCACGGGACTCTACATGCTTGTCCGCGCCTGTTGTTTCGCCACCCGCGTGAGAGCGCGGCCGAAACCGCGGGCGGCTGAGCGTCGAAAAATCTCGCTACGGCCCGTCGTCGCCCCGGGCCGGAGCCAGCCTGCTGAATGACGTTCCGTCGCGCCCCGCAGGCGAAGGCGAGGGGAACGTCGTCGCCTGATTAGGCGGCGAGAGCGAGCTGCGTGTCCGCAGTTATGGTGTTTTCCATCGGATTAACGAGTCGATGGTGCTCGGCATGCATCCCGTGTTCGCCTATCCCCG
The DNA here is from genome assembly GCA_022821235.1 of Vicinamibacteria bacterium. Lineage (GTDB taxonomy): Bacteria > Acidobacteriota > Vicinamibacteria > Vicinamibacterales > UBA8438 > JAJEEA01. Next base: position 5,031 of record JAJEEA010000513.1, on the reverse strand, counting down.
TCGAAGCCGTGTCGCCCCCTCCTCGTGGGTTGGCGCGTCGCCGGGCGGGCCGAGTCGGGCCGCGCCGGACGCCACCAGTCGATTATACCGCGGATGGGGGCGATCCCGGTCTGGCCGGGTCGGCGGGGTCGGCCGGGGCAGGCCGGTGGGGCCGGGACGGCCGGGACCCCGGCCTGCACGATCCGGCGTATAATTCCACGTCGCAATGGTTCTCGAGGACGCGGTGCAACGGTCGGGCGAGAAGCTGCTGCGGCGGATCCGCGAGCAGTCCGAGCCCGAGATCCGCGGGTTCATCGGCGAGTTGCTGACGGCGGCGGCCCGCGAGCGGGCGACGGCGCTGGAAGAGGCGCGGCAGCATGCCGACGCGGATCGCGAGAAGGCGGTGCGCGACGAGGCCGCGAACGTCCGGGCCGAGGCCCGGCGGGCCATGGAGACGGCGCTGGCGGCGGCCCGCGACGAGGCGGAACGGGTGCTCGCGCAGCGGGTCGGCGAGGTGCAGGCCGAGACGGAGCGGACCCTGGCCGCCCTGGCCGAGCTCGAGGCGACCCTCGCCGCGTCGCCCAGCTCGGAGGAGGTGCTGGGCCGGGTCGTCGACGGCGTGCGCCGGCTCGACCGGGCGTCGAGCCTGACCGACGTGCTGAACGCGCTGGCCGAGGTGGCCGGGAGCGAGGCGCAGCGGGCCGGCGTGGTCATCGTCGAGGGCGAGCGCATCCGCGGCTGGCGCTTCGTGGGCTTCGAGCCGGCGCTGCCCCCGGCGGGTCAGGTCGAGTTGGCCCTGGGCGACGCGGGCATCGTGGGCGAGGCGGCGCAGTCGGCGGCGTCCCGTTCGGTCGTGGCCGGCGCGGAGCCGGGGGCGGGCGGGTCGGTGCCCGCGTTCATGACCTTGCCCTCGGGCGCCAACGCGGTGGCGGTGCCGGTGATGGTGGGCGGCGACGTCAGCGCCATCGTCTACGGCGACGACGGCGGGGGAGAGCCGGCGGCGGGCTGGCGCGAGTCGATCGAGATCCTGGCCCGGCACGCGGGCCACTGCCTCGAGGGCCTGACCGCGGCGCGCATGCTGCAGCTCGCGCGCCTCGACGCGGCCGGGGGCCCCGGGGCCGGCGCGTCCCCGCCCGCCCTGGAGAACCGCGACGACGCCGCGGGAGAAGGCGCCTCGAGCTCCGCGGGCGGCCCCGCCTGAACCGCACATGCCCGCGGGCTGCACGATCGATGCCGCGTGGACAAGCTGGACAACCGCGGACGGCCCCGCCTGAACGCCCCATGCCCACCAACGCGGGTTCGCTCAAGGCGGCCCGGTTCACCGAGTCGGTGATTCGGGAGATGACCCGGCTGGCCCACCAGCACGGGGCGATCAACCTCTCGCAGGGGTTTCCCGACTTCGCCGCCCCCGCCGAGCTGAAGGCGGCGGCGCAGGCGGCGATCGCGGCCGACATCAACCAGTACGCGGTGACGTGGGGGGCGAAGCCGCTGCGCGAGGCGGTGGCCCGCGAGTTCACGCGCCGGTACGGCGTGCCCGTCGACGCCGAGGCGCAGGTGACGGTGTGCTGCGGCTCGACCGAGGCGATGATGTCGACGATGCTGGCCACCGTCGACCCCGGCGACGAGGTGGTCGTCTTCGAGCCGTTCTACGAGAACTACGGCCCCGACGCGATCCTGTCGGGGGCGGTACCCCGCTACGTGACGCTGCACGCGCCGGACTGGACGTTCGACCCCGACGAGCTGGCCGCCGCGTTCAACGAGCGGACGCGGGCGGTCATCGTCAACACGCCGAACAACCCGACCGGCAAGGTCTTCACGCGCGGCGAGCTCGAGGCCATCGCCGCCCTCTGCCGCCGCTGGGACGCGCTCGCCATCACCGACGAGATCTACGAGCACATCCTCTATGACGGCGCCCGGCACGTGCCGATGGCCGCCGTGGAGGGGATGGCGGACCGCACCGTCACCATCAACAGCCTGTCGAAGACCTACAGCGTGACGGGCTGGCGGGTGGGGTGGGCCATCGCCTCGCCGGCGCTAACCGGGGCGATAAGGAAGGTGCACGACTTCCTGACGGTGGGGGCGGCGGCGCCGCTGCAGGAGGCGGGGGCGGCGGCGCTGGCCCTGCCCGACGCCTACTACGCGGAGCTGGCCGAGGGCTACCGGCGGCGACGCGACACGCTGGTCGACCTGCTCGAGCCGCGCGGGTTCACGTGCTTCAGGCCGCGCGGGGCCTACTACGTCATGACCGACGTCAGCGGGTTCGGGTTCGCCGACGACCTCGAGTTCGCCCGCTACCTGGTGGCCGACGTGGGGGTCGCGGTGGTTCCGGGCAGCAGCTTCTACCACGACCCGGCCCTGGGCCGGACCCAGGTCCGGTTCACCTTCTGCAAGCGCGACGAGACCCTGCAGGCGGCGGGGCGCCGGCTCGCGGCGATACCCGTTCCCGCCGCGGCGGGTTAGCCCGCCGACCGTCGCCGAACGCGACGGCAGGGTCGCGTTGCGGCCTTCCCCTCGCGCCCAGCCAACCCGCCGGTAGCCCCGCGCCGTGCCGGGCGCGGGCTCCGGGTCCGGGGATCATCGTCCCGCGGCTGCCCGCCGCCGGCTGACGCCGCGGGACATCCGCGTTTCCCGCAGCGCTTGTTCCGCCCCGCGACACTAGAACCGCAGCAGGGCGCCGGCGTAGACGCCCTCCAGCTTCATGTCGTAGTCCTGCTTCGCCGTCCGCAGGCTCAGATCCCGGGAGCGGTAGCCGAGCTGCAGCCCGAACGCGTCGATGAAGTTCAGCACGGCGTGAACGTCGTACGCGAGATGCTCGCCGTCGTAGCCCAGGAAGTCGCCGATTCCCCACGGCATCCGGAGCAGGCTCGCCTCGGCCCCCAGCATGATGACCGGCGACGGGTACAGGCGAACGACGCCCCCGACGGCCGGGATCGGCCGGCGCATGCGTGCGAGCTCGCAGGCCGCGGATCCGGCGACGCACCCCGAGTCGCGCGCGATCCGGAGGTCGGTGTACGTGGCCTCCGCGAAGAGGCCGAGGGAGCCGCGCGCGAGGTGGATCACGTCGTACTCGTAGGCGAGCCGCCAGGTCCTCCAGGTGAGGATCGACGCGATCGGCGCCCCGGGCCCGGGCTCCGCGTTTCCGGGGGACGCGGGGCGGTCGGGGGCGGTGACGGCGTCGTAGCGGACGGGCAGGTAGTCGAAATGGACCCGCTGCCGGCGGCTCAGCCGGAGCCGCGCCCGCAGGTCCATGAACCGCGGGGCGGGGGAGCCCGCGTGCCCGGCCGCGCCGGTGGTGGTTGCGGAGGCGTCCGATCCCCGGTGCGCGACGGTCAGGTCCTGCGACGGCGGCCACAGCGAGCCCAGGAGCTCGACGTGGTGCAGCTCACCGACGGGGAAGTCCGTCGGGGGGCCGGAGAGCTGGGCCGTCGCGGGCCGGGCGCCGGACGGCGCGCCGATCAGCAGGCACGCGAGCGCGACGGCACGGGGAACGGTCGCCCCGACCGCGGCCCGGGCGTCGGACGATCGCGGGCGGCGGGGGAGCGACCCCCCGCTGCGCGGAGGCCGGCGGAGGACGGTGACGGAGTCTCGTGTCATGGCAGCCCGCCGTCGCGCCGGGTGTCCGTCGCAGGCGCCGTCGGCTCCGCTTCGGAGCGAGAGGAGGTCGCGTTCGGCCCCGCACCCGCCCCGGCGAAGTCGTTGGCGCCGTCGACCCGGCCTCGGAGCGAGAGGAGGTTGCGTTCGGCCCGGCCCCCGCCCCGGCGAAGTCGTTGGCGCCGTCGACCCGACCTCGGAGCGAGAGGGGTCGCGTTCGGCCCCGGCCCCCGCGGCCGGCGAAGTCGTGGGTGGCCACGGCCCGGCCTCGGAGCGAAAGCCGTTTCACGAGGCGTTATCGGTAATTGCGGTTCGGGCCTGCAGGGGCCGGCCGCGGGCGGGGCGCCCCCCGGAAGCTGATATCCTGGGTGCCGAACCCGCCGGCCCGACCGCCGGCTGCCAGCGGCCCGCCCGGTCCGCTCGCGACTCCCCGTCCATGTCTCCGCTTGCGCGACTCGTCCCGTTCGTCCTGCGCTATCGACGGCGGTTCCTGCTCGGGCTGGCGTGCCTGGTGCTCACGACCGCGTTCTCGCTGCTCGGGCCGTGGGTGCTGCGCCATGCGGTGGACGACCTGACGGCGGGCGTCACCCGCGACAAGCTGGCGGTGCACGCCGCGACCCTGCTCGGTCTCGCGATGGCCGGCGGAGGGTTCCGGTTCCTCATGCGCCGCATCCTCGTCGGCGCCTCGCGGGCCATCGAGTACGACCTGCGCAACGCCTTCGTCGCCCACCTGCAGCGGCTGCCGCTGGCGTACTTCCACGCCACCCGCACCGGCGACCTCATGTCGCGCGCCACCAACGACCTGAACGCGGTGCGCATGATGGTGGGCCCCGCCGTCATGTACATGGCCAGCACCGGCATGGTGTTCGTGGTGGCGGTCGCCCTGATGCTGTCCATCGACCCCGTCCTGACGCTGGCCGCGCTGGCGTGCCTGCCGGTGGTCTCGGTCGCGGTGAAGTTCTTCGGCACCGCCGTCTACCGCCGGACGGAGCGCATCCAGGCGCAGCTCTCGACGCTGAGCGCGGTCGTGCAGGAGGGGCTGGCCGGCGTGCGCGTGGTGCGCGCGTACTGCCGCGAAGGCGTCGAAACGGAACGGTTCCGTCGCGAGAACCGCGAGTACTTCGCGCGCAACGCGCGGCTCATCCGCGTTCAGGCCCTGTTCTATCCGAGCCTGGGGTTCATCCTGGGGCTGGCCGGGGTGCTGGTGCTGTGGCTCGGGGCGCGTCACGTCATCGAGGGGCGCATCACGGTCGGGCAGTTCGTCGCGTTCAACGCCTACCTGCTCATGCTGAGCTGGCCGATGATCGCGTTCGGGTTCGTGACCAACCTGTTCCAGCGGGGGATGGCGGCGTGGGGGCGGATGTGCGACGTCTTCGACGCGCCCCCGGCCGAGTCCGCGCGCGTCGACGCGGCCGGGGCCGGGGCAGGGCCCGCGCGGCTCGACGCGAGCGAGGACGGGGC
>JAJEEA010000066.1 GCA_022821235.1 Vicinamibacteria bacterium | reverse complement strand
GTTCGCCGAGGCCGACGTCATCGTCGAGGAGCACTCCTACAACCAGTCGACGTCGCACCAGCCGCTCGAGAGCCGGACGACGATGGCGTACTGGGAGGACGGCAAGCTCTACATCTATCCCTCCGTGCAGAGCACCGCGCGCAGCGTGGGCCCGATGGCGCGTTGGGCGGGCGTCGAGCCGTCCAACGTCATCCTCATCAACGAGTTCACCGGCGGCGGGTTCGGCGGCAAGATCAGCGGCTACGTGCACGCGCAGATTCCCATCCTGCTGTCGAAGAAGATCGGCAGGCCGGTCATGATGCGCATCACGCGGCGCGAGGAGAACATGATCGGCCGCGGGCGCCCCGGCGTCCAGGCCCGCATCCGGCTCGGGATGCGCGCCGACGGCCGCATCACCGCCCTCGACATCCACGGCATCGGCGACCAGGGCCCGTACGGGCGCTCCGGCGACGCCATGAACGTGGCGGGCATCGGGTCGCTCTGCTACCAGCCGCTGGCGTGCCGCATGCGCGGCACCAACGTCTACACCAACACCCCGCCGCGCGGTCCGCAGCGGGCGCCGGGCGGGGTGCAGTCGATGACCATGCTCGAGCCCATCATCCAGAAGGCGGCGAAGCTGCTGGGGCTCGACCAGGTCGAGGTGCACAAGATCAACGCGCCGGAAGGCCAGGCGCGGTTCGGCCCGCCGGGGCTCAACGGCGAGCAGGGCAACGTGTCGAGCGCGTTCGCCAGGGAGGCGATCGACATCGGCGCCGAGCTCTTCAACTGGGAGGAGCGCAAGCAGCGCAGCGGCCAGCGCAACGGCCCGAAGGTCACCGGCGTGGGCATGACGCTGAGCGCCTACTCGGCCGGCGCGTCGGGCGTCGACGGCCTGTTCGTGCTCAGGCCCGACGGGCGCCTCTACATCCAGTCCGGCGTCGGCAACCTCGGCACGGGGTCGACCTTCGACACCATGCGGACGGCGGCCGAGGGGCTGGACATGCCGTGGGAGAAGTGCGAGGTCGCCTGGGGCGACACCAGCCGGCACCTGCCCTGGAGCTGCTCGCAGGGCGGCAGCTCGACGACCCACGCCCACACGCGGGCGAACTGGGCCGCGGTGGCGGACGCCAAGCTCAAGATGCAGGAGATCGCCGCGCAGGACCTCGGGGGCGCTCCCGAGGACTACGACATCGGCGGCGAGCGCGTCTACCGCCGGGGCAACCGGTCGCAGGGCCTGAGCTTCGCGCAGATCGCGCAGCGGGCCATCGACCTCGGCGGCAAGTACGACGGCCACGAGCTCCCCGAGGACATCAACGGGATGACCACCGCGTCGGCGACCGCGCTGGCGGGGCAGGGGCTCATGGGGGTCGCCAAGGACAACTACGAGGAAGGCGGCCGGCGCATGTCGTTCGTGGCCGGCTTCGCCGAGGTCGAGGTCGACATCGAGACCGGCAACGTCAAGATCGTCGACTACGCGGCGGGGTCCGACGCGGGCACCATCCTGCATCCCAAGACCTACGAGGGTCAGATCTTCGGAGGCGCGATCCAGGGCTTCTCGGTCACCCTCAGCCAGAAGTGGGTCTACGACCGGCGGTGGGGCTTGATGGTGGCCAAGCGGTTCTACAGCAACCGGCCGCCGGGGATCCTCGACGTGCCGCACGATCAGCCCATGAAGTGGGGCAACGCCGACCTGCCCGATCCCTTCAACCCGCTCGGCGCGAAGGGCATCGGCGAGGCGGCGCAGGGGGCCGGCTCCGGTGCCGTCGCCAACGCCATCGCCGACGCGCTCGAGTCGTTGGGCGAGGGCAACGGCGACTTCCACCGCTCGCCGGTCACACGCGACATGATTCTCACGAAGCTCGAGCAGGCCCCGACGGGTCACGATCGGCTGACGGCTCACGTCTGAGGAAGGGGAGGCGATCACCATGAAGGGCGTTATTCGCGACGTAATACCTCAACTCGAGCTGTTTCAGCCGAACAGCGCCGATGACGCGCTGGCGCTGCTGGCCGAGCACGGGTCCGATGCCTGGGTGTACGCGGGCGGGCTCGACACGCTCGACTGGTTCAAGGACCGGGTGAAGCGGCCGCGCGTGGTCGTGGACCTCGGCGGCGTGGAGTCCATGCGCGAGATCCGGTCGAGCGCCGGCGGGATCGAGATCGGGGCGATGGCCCGGCTGATCGACGTGGTCAACCACCCCGAGATCCAGTCCCGGTTCCCGGCCCTGGCGTTGTCGGCCAAGACGGCCGCGTCGCCGCAGATCCGGAACCAGGGCACCATCGGCGGCAACGTGGCGCAGGACACCCGCTGCTGGTACTACCGCGACGGCTGGACCTGCTACCGGGCCGGCGGCAACATCTGCTACGCCAGCCCCCCGACCGCGATGAACCGCGAGCACTGCATCCTCGGTGCGAGCCGGTGCGTCGCCGTCAACCCGTCCGACACCGCGCCGGTGCTCGTGGCCCTCGACGCCGAGATGGTCATCCGGCGGGGCCGCGCGGAGCGGGTGGTTCCGGCCGCGGAGTTCTTCGTGGGGCCGGAGATCGACATCGAGCGGATGACGGCGCTTGAGGCGGGCGACCTGCTGATGTCGATTCGGGTGCCGTCGACGTGGTCGGGCGCGCGGGTCTACTTCGAGAAGGTCCGTGACCGCGACACGTGGGACTTCGCCCTGGTCAACGTGGCGACCGCCCTGCGCGAGAGCGGCGGCGTCATCCAGGACGCCCGCGTCGTCGTCAACGGCGTGGCCCCGACCCCGGTCCGGCTGACCGCGGTCGAGAACGCCATCCGCGGGCAGGCCCGCAACGAGCAGACCGCGAACCGGGCCGGCGACATCTCCATCCAGGGGACGGCGCCGCTGACCCACAACGGGTTCAAGGTCAACCTGATGCGGAACCTGGTGCGGCGGTCCATCCGCGACGAGGTGATGAACGAGGTGTAGCGCAACGCTTCGTTCTACGGGAACGCGAAGGGTCGGGCCTCGATGGGCTCGGCCCTTCTCTTTTGTACCAAGGGGACGATGCTCCCCGTCAGGCCGCCCGGATACGGTAGACTACGGGTTCGCGGCGAAGGGAGGTTGGACGATGGGGACTCAGGGCAGCGGAAAGACCCAGGAGCAGTCACGGCGGCGGTTCATTCGCCAAGCCCTCGGCGGCGGGCTCGGGGCGTCGGTGGCCGGTGTGACCGTCGGCGCGGCGCGGCCCGCCGCGCAGGTGGGCGGCCCCATACGGTCGTTCGACCACGTCGCGGTGCCGATGCGGAACACCGAGGCCATGGTGCGGTTCTACCGCTCGCTCGGCTTCGGCGTGATGGAGGGCGACCGCATCTGCTCGGTGCATTTCGGCGACAGCAAGATCAACTTCCATCGCCCGGTGGCGTGGGAGGATCCGAGCTTCACCCTGCGTGCCCCGGCCGCGGTGCCGCCCTGCGGCGACTTCTGCTTCGTCTGGGACGGCGCCGAGGCGGCGTTGGAGGAGCTGCTGGCCGGCGCGGGTGCGGAGGTGATCACGGGGCCGGCGCCCCGCACCGGCGGCCGCGACGGCGGCACCGCCGAGGGCACCAGCCGCTACGTCCGCGACCCGGACGACAACCTGCTGGAGTTCATCGTCTACTGATGCCAGGACCGTCCGGTCGCCGGATTCGCGGATTCGGCCGATCGTGGCGGGGGCATGCAACCATGGCTCTGACGGAAACCCAGCGCCACGTCTTCACCGTCGACGAGTTCGCACGCATGGGCGAAGCCGGGGTGTTCGCCGAGGAAGATCGCGTGGAGCTCATCGATGGAGAGATCCGCGAGATGACGCCAATCGGCCCGCCGCACGCGGTGGTCGTGAACCTGCTCGCGGAGCTTCTCATCACACGACTGGCCGGCAAGGCGTACGTCAGCATCCGGAATCCGGTCCGCCTCGACCGACATACGGAGCCGCAGCCCGACCTGACGGTGGCGCGGCGTCGCCTGGACGCCTATGCGGGCCGCCATCCCGAGGCGGGTGACATCCTGCTCGTCATCGAGGTGGCCGATTCCTCGTTGCGATATGACCGGGCGAAGAAAGTGCCGACGTACGGCAAGGCCGGCATCTCCGAAGCGTGGTTGGTGGATCTCGCGACCGAAACCGTTACCGTGTACTCGGGCCCCGGCCCTGATGGGTACGCCGATGAGCGGGTCCGTCGGAGAGGGGACATGATTGCCGCATCCAGCGTCCCCGAGATCGACCTGCGGGTCGACGAGATGTTCGCCTGAGTCTGCCGGCGCATGCCAGAGACCCGCTACCTTGATCGTTCCGGATCCGGGCTTGGCGCCTGGGGCTCAGAGGCACGCCGTTGCGGATAATGCCGATGCCCGGAACGTTGCGCTGCCTCACGATTGGCCTGACGTCCGCCTGCCTGGCGTGCGCTCCCGGACCATCCGCACCCCGGCCGGAGCGCGAACCCCTGTGGATCGCGGTCGTGCAGACCGGCGGCGCCCTGATTCCCTTTGCCCGCCAGGGCGACGACGGCTGGGACCTTCCCTGGCCCGCGCCGTTCGACCCCGAGACCGGCGGTCTCGATGACGGGGGGGAGGCGGCCCCAGCGTCCCCGGGCCGCGGAGCATCGTCACTGCCGATGCCGCCCGTCGATCAGGACTCCCGGGGCGGCAGAATCGCGGCGCCGATGCAGTGGAGCTTCTACTCGCAGACCGACCGGGGCTCGGCGCTCACGGTGGCGAGGTTGCTGCTGGCCGAAGCCCAGTGCATGATGAGTTGGGCATTGGGCTTCGGCGAGAGCGAGCTGCCCCGCGTCGAGGGGACGCGGGACGTCGCCGGCGTGGCGTTCAATCACCCCCTCGAGGTCGTGTCGGCCGAGACGGAGATTCCGGGGCTCGAGCGGATACGCGCCGAGCTGGGGCTGGTCGACGTTGCCGGCCTCGACGACCCGATGCAGTCGAGGCGTTTCGTCTGGCTGGGCTTCTATCGGCTGGACGGCGGCGGCATCATAGGCGTCGTGAACGACCTCCGCTACGAGGGCGCGAGCTGGCTGGTGGTCGAAATCGACGGGGACGAGGGCCGCATCGCCCACCGCGTCTCCGGCGGCGGCTGCTGATACGCCGTCGCCGGCCGGAGCCGCAGGAATCCCGGCGGGAACGCCTGCGCGAGGCCTCACTGCCCTACAGGGGCGCACCTCGACCGGATTGGCGACCTGGGAGAGCCGATCCACCCGTGGGTGCGTTGCGTCGCCGGCCGTATAATGCGGGACGTGGCCTTGCCGGACGAGCTGACGCGACGCCTGCGGGCGGTCGCGGAGGGCGACCCGGACGTGCGTGCGCTCTACGTGTTCGGCTCCCGAATCGACGGAACCGAGCGGCCGGATTCCGATCTCGACGTCGGGGTCCTCTACGTGTCGCCTCAGCCGATCGAGAAGACCGTCCGGCTCGAAGAAGCGCTGTACCAAGCCACCGGCGAGCCCGTGGACGTCCTCGACGCGGCGCGAGCGAGCGCCCTGCTGGCCCTGGCCGTGGTGCGGGGCGACCGGGTCTTCACCCGGGACGAGCTGGAGACGGATCTGTTCGACCTGTACGTCCTGCGGCGGGCCGGCGATCTGCTGCCGTTCGAGCGTGCGCGATGCGCGATGCTGCTCGGTCCGCGATCATGATCCCCGGACGAGTCAGCCGCGCGATCGTGGCCGACAAGGCAGCCCTGATTCGCCGCCTCCTCGACGAGGCGGGAACCCTGCCTCTCGACGACCTCGACGTCTTCACGCGCGATCCCAGGATGGTGGCGGCGGGTGAATCGTACCTGCGCCGCACCCTCGAAGCGCTGCTCGACATCTCGCGCCACGTGCTGGCGAAGGGGTTCGCCCGGGCACCGTCGGAGTACGGGGAGGTGGCGCGCCAGCTCGGCGAGGTGGGCGTCGTGTCGCCTTCGCGGACCGAACGACTGGTACGCATGGCCCGCTATCGCAACCGACTGGTGCACGTCTATCACGAAGTGACGGCGCCGGAGCTGTACGAGTTGCTGGTGAGGCGGCGGGCCGATATCGAGGAGATGCTGGGCGCGATCGCCGATTGGATGGCGGCGCACCCCGACCGGGTCGCCGACCCCGAGTGAGTCCACACGGCGCCCGCCGGAACGGCGGCGTCAGAAGAACCAGGTGAGCGACACGTAGCCGACGGCGCTCAGCAGGCCGTAGGCCGAGGGCAGGAGCTGGCCGGTGGCCGGGCTGTCGTCGCCGACGCCGAAGAAGACCCCGCCGGCGATGGATGTCTCGTCCCCCGCCGAGTACGAGAAGCTCGGGGCCACGATGGCGCTCCGGTCGTTGAGGTTCCAGAGCCAGAGGCCGGCGACGCTCAGCAGCGGGTGGATCTGGTACGACGCCTGCACCGCCGCCTCGTCACGGCCGTACACCTGGTACTCGGCGCGCAGGAACTCCGGCGCCTGGAAGAGACGGAAGAAGTCCTCGGGGGCGGCGGCGCCGCGGCCGTCGTGCTGGTACTCGACCACGAGGCCCATGTCGCGGCCGTAGACGCTCAGCCGCCGGTCGAGGCCGATGGTGCCCCGCCCCGCCACCGTGCCCTGGAAGTCGCGGACCACCGCCTCGAACCGGACCGCCCACGCCCCCAGCCCCCCCGCGGCGCCGAAAGCGCCGGCGGCATCGCCGTAGAGGCTGCCGCCCCACCCCGACACCTCCCAGTTCCGCCACGTCGCGAGGCCGCGGGCCAGCGCCGTCGTCTCGTCGCCGACGAGCGTCCGGCTGGGCCGGAACACGACGTCGATCTCGCTCAGCGGACTCGGGTAGATGCGGGCCCGCGCGGCGTCGACGCCGCCCCGGTAGACGCGGAAGGGGTCGGCGGGGCTGAAGGGGATGAACGGGTCGGCAGGGGTGAGGAACAAGGTCGTGCCCCACGACACCGCCTGCCGCCCGACGCTCACCTCGACCGTGTCGTTCGGCTGCCACGCGACGTTGAGGCGGTCGAGGCGGTGCAGCCACCGGAAGTGGTGGCGGTCGACGACGGACCACTGCAGGTCGAGCCACTCGCCGCCCGCGGGGACCGCGCCCAGCCCGCCCAGGAGGCTGAAGTCGGCGGCGTCCTGGCGGACGCTGAGGGCGTGGTCGTACGCGATCTCGACCGCGAAGGGGCCGAACACCGGCTCGGTCGTCAACCGCAGCCGGTTGAAGACGCTGGCGCTGGCGTCGGTGAACGGGGTCGACCCCGCGAACAGGGGGACCGACTGCAGGTAGCCCGTGAGCCAGCTCGACTGGGCGTGGGCGGGGCACGGCGCCAGCGCAACGACCGCGAGAGCTGTGGTGGCGACGAGCAGGCCGCGCCAGCCGGGAGTCATGTCGGGCCTCCCGACGTTCGTCCGACCGAGAGGGCACGCCGCGGGAGAGGGCGGGTTGCCAGGGCGAGGAGCCGTCGCCCCCAATCGTGAAGGAACGAACCGGGCGCGCCGACGGATGGTCGGCGGCGTTTCGTTCCTCGCGTACGTCGAGGAGCAGGCCGCGGGCGGGGGGTCATTCGCGGGTCTCGTCCGAGTCGATGCGGCCGTCGAGCATTTGGACGAGGCGGCGTGACCGCTCCATGACGCGGGCGTCGTGGGTGGCGAAGACGAACGTCACCCCCAGCTCGCGGTTCAGATCGGCCATGACGTCGAGGAGGGCGGCGCTCGCGGCCGAGTCGAGGTTCGCGGTGGGCTCGTCGGCCAGCACCAGGGCGGGCCGGCTCGCCACCGCCCGCACCACCGCCACCCGCTGCTGCTGCCCCCCCGAGAGCTTCCCGGGCCGGCGGTCCTCGAGCCCCGTCATGCCCGTCCGCTCGAACAGCTCGTGCACGCGCGCCCGGCGCTCGTCGGCGGCGACGCCCTGGAGCAGCATCGGGAACTCGGCGTTCTCGAGTGCGGTCAACACCGGCAGCAGGTTGTAGGCCTGGAAGACGAAGCCGACCTGGTCGAGCCGAAGCTGGGCGAGGTCGCGGTTCGACATCGCGGTCACGTCGCGGCCGGCCACTTCGACGCGACCCTCGCTGGGGCGCGTCAGGCCGCCGATCAGGTTGAGGAGGGTGGTCTTGCCCGAGCCCGACGGCCCCGCGAGGGCGGTGAACTCGCCCCGCTCGACGGTCAGGCTGACGTCGCGGACCGCCTGCACCTCCTCGGCCTCCTGGTGGAAGACCTTCCAGACGCCCTCGGTCCGGACCGCCGCGGTATCGGTGTCGCTCATGGAGTCGCTCGCGATCGCCGGGGTCACCGGTCGAACCCCATCACTCGAACTTCGTCAAACCGGGGGCCGCGGCGGGCCGGGCCGGCCGCCGGGCGTAGCGGACCGACTCGGGCGCCTCCAACGCCGGGGTCACCGGTCGAACCTCATCATCCGCACGGCGGCGCCTTCGCCACGCCGTTTGGCCGCGGGGGCGCTGGGGCGCCGCCGCCGCGGTCGTCGCCGGGTGCTGGTCGACTCACATCCGAACGGCGCCGCCCCGTAGCGCCGCGCCGGCCGCTTTGGGCGCCGCGGCCCTCGCAAGTGTCACCGGTCGAACTTCATCGCCTCGGTCACGTCGAGCCGGGCCGCCCGCAGGGCCGGATAGACGGAGGCGGCCGCGCCCACGAACAGGATGAACGCCAGCACCTGCACGAGGCGCACGGTCCGCACCAGCGGGTACGCGATCGGCTCGATGAGGACGCCCGAGAAGGTCATCTCGTCCATCAGGGCCGAGAAGTCCAGGCCGTTCTCGGCGATGAGCAAGGTGACCGCGAGCCCGATGCCCACGCCGATGAAGCCGCTGACCGCGGTCATCGTCAGGCCCTCGACGAGCACGATGGCCCCGGTCTGCCCCGGCGTCAGCCCGAGCGCCCGCAGGACCCCGAACTCGCGCCGGCGGTGCAGCACCGACATCAGCACGGTGTTGACGATGCCGAACGCGATGATCGTGAAGATGAACCCCTGGATCAGGTAGTTGCCGAAGTCGTCGATGGCCACCGCCGCGCCCAGCGCGGGGTTCGCCTCGCGCCAGCCCATCACGCGGGCGTCCCCGCGCGCGATCAGCCCGTCGAGCGCGCGCTCGAGGCGGCCGGCGACGGCGGTCGTCGCGGTGCTGTCGTCCAGCACCACGCCTACGTTGGTGACGTCGCCCGCGGAGCCGAGCCATTCGCCGGCGGTGGCGAGGGGAATGTGCACGAGCGACTAGTCCACCTCGGGCACGCCGCTCTCGAAGATGCCGACCACCCGCAGGAGCTGTCCTGCGATCTCCCGCTCGGCGTCCTGCGCCTGCACCACGAAGCGCGACCCGAGCCGCAGCTCGAGGCTGTCGATCAGCTCGACCCCGACGTAGGCGGCCAGCCGGTCGTCGGGGGCCAGGTACCGGCCCTCGATCACCCGTTCGTCGATGGGGCTGAAGTCGGCCTCGGCCACCGGGTCGACGGCGACGATCCGGGCCGGCCGCGCGCCCGCGGCCGAGCTCGCGAGCGCGTTGACGGCGAGCTTCGCGGTCGTCGCGACGACGCGGGGGGCGACCTCGGGCGACTCGATCGCCTCCTCGGCGGCTCGCCGCACCGCGGCCGGCAACCGGTCCTCGATGCGCCGGCTCACGCGGAACTCGGGGCGCTCGATGGTGACGTGCCCCTCACCGAGCCGGACCCCGGAGTCGATCCACTGCTCGTGATAGCCGTCGCCGAGCGAGAAGGTGAACACGAGCAGGGCGCCCCCGACGATCATCGCCGACGACGTCAGCACCGTACGTCGCACGTGACGGCGCAGGTTGCGCATCGCCAGCAGCACGAGGACGCGGGCGCGCATCGGGGGGCGCGGGGCGGTGGGTGATGGCATCGTCACAACCCCGATCCAGGCGTCTCCACCGTGGAATGGTGGACGCGGGCGCCCATCGCAGAACGCGTGGCGGAGGTCGACGACATCGTCACAACCCCGACAGCGTGTCGGCCGGCGGTACCCGCGCCGCCTTGCACCGGTCCAGGCGTCTCCACCGTGGAACCGTGGACGCGGGCGCGCATCGGGGAACGCGGGCCGGTGGCGGATGTCATCGTCACAACCCCGACAGGGTGTCGGCCGGCGGCACCCGCGCCGCCTTGGCGGCGGGATAGAGGGCTGCGAGGAGGGCGGTCAGCACCAACCCCAACGCCGACCACGTCCAGCCCGCCGGATCGTAGCCGACGCGCAGGCTGGGCTCGAGCAGCGCGCCCTGCAGGGTGACGCTGCCGAAGAGCCACGCCAGGCTCGGGGGCGCGGTGGCCCACCACACCATCAGCGGGAACGTGACGGCCGAGCCGATGGCCAGGCTGAGCAGTCCGACGGCCGCGGCCTCGGACAGCACCGTCCCCACGATGGCCCGCGGCGTCGCCCCGAGGGCGAGCATGACCGCGAACTCGCGCCGGCGTTCGAAGGTCGCCATGAGCATGGTGTTGGCGATGCCGAAGCTGGCGATGGCGAAGATGATGACGATGAAGATCCAGTACATCGAATCGGCGAGCCCGACGTAGTCGACGAGCACCGGGTTGAGCACCGTCCAGGGCGCCACCTCGATCTCCCGGCCGCCCGCGTCGATCGCCGCAGCGAGACGCGCGGCGACGGCGTCGGCCTCGGCCGGGTCCGCGGTGGCGACCGCGATCTCGTGGATGCGGGCGGGGTCGAGGTAGATCAGCGCCTGCAGGTCGCCGATGGCGAGCACCGCGGTGCGGGCGTCGAACTCGACGAGCCCGGTCCGGAAGACCCCGGCGACGGTGTAGAGGTCGTTGGCCATCGAGCCGTCGGCCGCCGATCCCACCAGCACCAGCTCGTCGCCGACCCCGACCGCGAGCTGCCGGCCCATCTCCTCGCCGATGAGCATCTCGAGGGCGCCCGGCTCGGGCAGCCTGCCGGCGACCAGCTCGTCGAGGAAGCGGGTCAGCGCCACCTCTCGCTCGGGGTCGACCCCCATGAACATCCCCGCCGAGGTCGCCTCGCCCGAGCTGACGAGCCCGCCCGCGTACACCCGCGGCGCCGCCGCCGTCACCCCCTCGTCGGCGTCGATGACCTCGAGCATCGCGTCGACGTCGATGCCCTCGCGCCCGCCGAGGGTGTCGAACATGCTCCGGTCGGGGCGGTACTCGGCGTGGTGGATCTCGATCTGTCCGCTGACGAGCGAGGTGGCGTTCTCGACGAGCTCGGCCGTGATCCCCCGCGACCAGCCGATCATGAAGACCACCGCGAAGAAGCCCACGGCGAGGCCGAGGGCGGTCAGCACCGTCCGGCGGGGGTTCCGGCCGATGTTGCGCCAGCCGATGCGCGGCCAGGGCCTTTCGCGCATCGGCGGCTACCGTCCGCGCTGCAGGGTGCGGAGGGAGAAGAACGAGGTGTCGAGGTCGACGTCGAACTCCAGCTCCTCGTAGCGGAACGAGGTCCGCTCCTCGGGCTTGTCGGCCGGGACCATGTCCATGACGCCGGGAACCAGGCGGCCCCCCATCTCGGTGAACGCGCTGTACTCCATGGTGCGGGCGAGCTCGCCGTCCTCGTCGTAGTACCGCGCCCAGAGCGGCATCGAGTCCCGCTGCCGGACCAGGAACGCCATGTGGCCCCAGACCACCGCAGCCTCGGGCTTCGGGGTCAGGCGGAGCTCCCACACGTCGACGCCGTCGCGCTCGCCCTCGAAGGCCAACTCGACGTCGTAGTCGTCGACGAGCCGGCTCTCCTTCACGAGGTCGTCGTTGGTGAAGTGCGACCCCATCCACGAGCCGCCCATCATCGAGGCGGGGATCTTGATGGTGCGGTCGACCTTGGGCAGGTAGTTCCAGATGTCGTCGCCGGCCATCAGGGTCGCGGTGCCCGCGTCGCGCCGCGGGGCGCGCAGGCGGACGAGCGAGTAGTCGGTGCCGAGCGACCAGACCTCCATGGTCATCTCGCGCTCCCAGTGCTCGGTCACCACCTCCATCGTCGCCACGCCGCGGCTCGAGTCGCCGCGCAGGAGGCGGTCGACCCGGTCGATGATCTCCATCGGGTCGGTCTGCGCGGCCGCCGGCGCCGCCGCGAGCCCGCCGGCCACCGCGAGGACCAGAATCCGCGCGCACCATCGAAACATGAGCATCCTCCTCGGACACACGCGTGTTGACGCCAGACCCCCAATCGTCGCTTCCGGCTCCGCCTTGGCGTCCAACCGACCCTCCAAGGAATGCCGTACTGCGGCGCAGACTCCCAGTTTAGCGCATGGATTTTTTGAGGGTACAAAAAATAATTCCGTGCCGCCACGGAACTCACAGCCCCGCCTGCTCCTTCACGTAGCGGGCGACCTGCTCGTGGGTCGCGAACCAGGCGCCGCCCTTGGCCTGGATGTGGTCGATGAGCTCCTCGAGGATGACCATGCGCGAGCGGTGGCCGATGATGTGCGGGTGCGTGGTCAGGAGGAACATGGTGCCCTCCTCCCAGGCCTTGTCGAACTCGTCGATGTACACCTGCAGCAGCTCGCGCGGCGGCGTGTAGCTGTTGCCGCGGGGGTTCAGGAGCGGCGCGTCGTCGAGGATCCACTCGACCGGCAGCTCGACGATGCCCGTCGGCTCACCGTTCTGCATCAGCTCGTAGGGGCGGTCGTCGGCCATCAGCGAGCTGTCGTAGAGGAAGCCCTGGCCCCGGATGATGTCGAGGGTGTTGGGGCTGAAGTTCCACGACGGGGCGCGGTAGCCGACGGGGCGGCTTCCCGTGACCCGCTCCAGGTAGTCGGTGGCGCGGATGACGAGGTCGCGCTCGGTCTCGGCGTCGAGCTCGCTGTTCAGCTCGTGAATCCAGCCGTGCACCGCGAACTCGTGCCGCCCCGAAGCGGCGATGACGTCGACCATCTCGGGCCGCAGCACGAGGCTGACGGCGGGGATGAAGAACGACGCCGGGATCTCGTGGCGGTCCATCAGGTCGACGACCCGCTGCAGGCCCACCCGCGCGCCGTACTCGCCCTGCGACATGGCCCCGATCGACGGCTCGGCGTTGCGCGCGATCTGGATGGTGTCGTTGTCGACGTCGAACGAGATCATCACCGCGACGCGGGCGCCGTTCGGCCACGACGCGGGCTGCAGGCTGCGGCCGGCGCGCACGCGGTTGGCGACGGCCCGGATCTCGTCGAGGTCGAGGTACAACCCCGGCTGGCTGGTCTGAATCGTCTGTCCCCTCGGCGCGTCCGTCGCCAGGCTGTAGATCAGCAGCCCGAGGATGACGCCGATCGAAACGCCCAGGCATTTCCTGACCCGCTTCCACGTCATCGTCACTGTCTCCTGATGTCCTCGGTTTCCTGCGGAACCGCTCCGTGCGGGCGGCTCCCATCGGCGGCCGGATCGTCCGGGCGCCCGCCGAAGAACGTCCCTGCACGCCCGAAGACCGTCGTCGTCACTGCTCCTCGCCGTCCTCGTCCTCGGTGGTCTCCGCCTCGTGAGGCTGGCTCTCGCTGACCGGCGGGTTGTCCACGTGCTCGCCGAAGAACGCGGCCCAGCGCCGCAGGCGATCCATCTGGTGCAGCGGCTCGGCGATGCCGTGCCCCTCGCGCGGGAAGCGCACGAAGGTGACGTCCTTGCCGAGGTCCCGCAGCGCCCGGTAGAACTCGACCGACTGCTCGGGCGGTACCCGGGTGTCGCTGCCGCCGTGCATCAGCAGCACCGGGCTCGTCACGTCGGCCGCGTGGGTGATGGGGGAGTGCTCGCGGTAGTTCTCGGTGGCCGTCCACGGGGTCCCGCCGAAGAACGACGCCAGGTAGTCCTGGATATCGTTGGTGCTGTACATGCTGAAGAGGTTGGTGAGGCCCGCGCCCGGCGAGACCGCCTTGAACCGGTCGGTCTGGGTGACGATCCACGCCGACAGG
>JAJEEA010000360.1 GCA_022821235.1 Vicinamibacteria bacterium | reverse complement strand
CCGCGACCAGAGCCGCGGCCGGCCCCGCCCCCGGCGAGTGGTTCATCGACGGCGCGACGGCGGCGGGGCTCGACTTCGTGCACTTCAACGGCATGACGGGCGACTTCCATCAGACCGAGATCATGGGCCCCGGCGTGGCGCTGCTCGACTACGACAACGACGGCGACCTCGACGTCTACGTCGCGCAGGGGCGCGTGCTGGGAAGCGGCGACCCGCTGATTCCGCCGCCGGAAGGCCCTCTCACCGACCGCCTCTACCGCAACGATCCGGAGCCGTCGCCGGACGGCCCCCGGCTGCGGTTCACGGACGTGTCGGCCGGGAGCGGGCTGAACGCGGGGGGGCACGGCATGGGGGCGGCGGCCGGCGACTACGACAACGACGGCTGGGTCGACCTCTACCTGACCGGGTTCGAGCGCAACCGCATGTTCCGTAACAATGGCGACGGCACGTTCTCGGACGTGTCGGAAGCCACCGGCACCCACGACCCCGACCGGTGGGGGGTCTCGGCCGCCTTCCTCGACTACGACCGCGACGGGTGGCTGGACCTCTTCGTCGGCAACTACCTGAGCTTCAGCCTCGACACCCACATCCCGTGCTTCAACCGGTCGGGGCCGCCCGACTACTGCCCGCCCGAGGTCTATCGCGCCCAGCCCGATCGCCTGTATCGCAACCGCGGCGACGGCACCTTCGCCGACGCGACGGCGGAGGCCGGCGTCGCCTTCGAGTTCGGCCCGGCCCTCGGGGTGTCGACGGCCGACTTCGACAACGACGGGTGGATGGACATCTTCGTCGCCAACGATCAGCAGGAGAACCAGCTCTGGATCAACCGCGGCGACGGCACCTTCGTCAACCGGGCGCCGTTGTGGGGGGCGGCGCTGGGGGCCGGCGGGGAGGCCAAGGCGGACATGGGCGTCGATGCCGGCGACTTCGACAACGACGGCGACGAGGACCTGTTCGTCACCGAGCTCATCGGTCAGGGCAGCACCTTGTACGTCAACGACGGCTCCGGCCTCTTCGAGGAGCGGAGCATGCAGGCGTTCATACGTCTGCCCAGCCTGCCCTACACCGGCTTCGGGACCGCGTGGCTCGACTTCGACAACGACGGCCGGCTGGACCTGTTCTCGGTCAACGGCCACGTCACCCGCGACATGGACCTGCTGGGGCCGGACAACCCGTTTCCCCTGCAGCAACGCAACCTGTTGTTCCGCAACCGGGGCGACGGGCGGTTCGAGGACGTGACGGACCGCGCCGGCGAGGTCTTCCGACTGTCGGAGGTGAGCCGGGGGGCCGCGTTCGGCGACGTCGACAACGACGGCGACGTCGACGTGCTGGTCGGCAACGGCGCGGGTCCGGTACGCCTGCTCGTGAACCGGATCGGCGAGGGCAACCGGTGGGTCGGCCTCCGGCTCGTCGGGGCGGACGCGCCGCGCGACATGATCGGCGCGCGGGTCGAGGTGGTGCGGGGGGACGGCTCGCGGGTGTGGCGCCGCGCACGCTCCGACGGCAGCTACGCCTCGGCGCAGGATCCGCGTGTCCTGATCGGGCTGGGGGCGTCGTCGGCGCCCGTCGAGGTGCGCGTCACGTGGCCCGGCGGGCGCACCGAGACGTGGCGCGACGTTCCTCCCGGCCGCTACACGACGCTGCGCGAAGGCGAGGGCGGATGAACATGACGGGACACCGGCTCGCGGCGTGGTCCCTGGCATGCGCCGCGGCGCTGGCGGCCGGCTGCGCCGCCCCCGAGGAGAGCGCCCTGGTGTCGCGCCTCCCGGGCGACGGGCGCGCCATGCGGGCGGGCGGCCCCCGGCAGCCGATTGTCCTGCCCGACCTGTCCGGCGTGGCGGCCTCGGTGGAGCGTCAGGTGCGCGAACGTCACGCGCGCCTCGACGCGAGGCTCGCCGAGCCCGGCGCCCCGCCGGCCGAGCTCGCCGGTGCGTTCGGCGACCTCGGCCTCGTGCTCATGGCCGCCGAGTACCGCGAGGCGGCCGCCGACTGCTTCAGGAGCGCGATGGACCTCGCGCCCGACGAGGCGCGCTGGCCCTACTACCTCGGCCAGCTTCACGCCGTCGAGGGCGACCGGGCGGCGGCGGCCGAGCTCTTCGCGCGCGCCCACGAGCTGCGGCCGACGGACCTGGCCGCCCTGGTCCGCCTCGGCGACACGTTGCTCGACCAGAGCCGGCCCGACGCGGCGGAGGAGGCGTTCATGCGTGCGCTGACCCTCGATGCCGGCCTCGCCGCGGCGCTGGCGGGCATGGGTCGGGCGGCGCTGGCGAAGGGCGAGCCCTCGCGCGCGGTCGACTACCTGACGCGGGCGCTGTCCGCCGACGGGCGCGCGACCAGCCTGCACTATCCGCTGGCGATGGCCTATCGGCAGCTCGGCGACCTCGGCGCGGCCGAGGCGCATCTCCGCCGGCGGGGCGGCGGCGTCGCGGCGGTGCCCGATCCGCTGATGGACGTCTACGCGGAGGTGCTGGAGAGCGCGATCACCTACGAGACCCGCGGGCTGCGGGCGCTGCAGAACCGAGAGCTGGCGGCGGCCGAGGACCTGTTCCGCCGGGGGCTGGCGCTGGCCCCGGACGACCCCGCGCTGCGGCATCGGCTGGGCACGGTCCTGATGATGGCGGGGGACGCGGTCGGCGCGGTCGAGCAGTTCGAGGAGACCATCCGGCGGTCGCCGGACTTCGCGAAGGCGCACTTCGGCCTCGGCATGGTGGCGACGCTCGACCGCCGTTACCCGGAGGCGGCGGAGCGGTTCGGCGCCGCGGTGGAGCACCAGCCGGACTATCTGGAGGCGCGGGTCGGCCTCGCCGACGCGTTGCGGGTGACGGGACGGGCGGAGGCGGCGCTCGGGCACTACCGTCAGGTGGTGGCGGCCGATCCGCGGTTCGCGGACGCATGGGCCGGCCACGTCATGGCCCTCGCCGGCCTCGGCCGCGTCGACGAGGCGCGGGACCGGCTCGGCGAGGCGCTGTCCATTCTCCCCGGCCATCCGCAGTTGACCGGCCTGCGGGCGCAACTGCGGTGACCGGCGCCGGCGGGCGTCCGGTTGCCGAACCCCGCATCGCCGTGGGCCGATGCGGCGGGGCTCTCGGCCGCGGAAGGCCAGGCCCGGCGGTGCGCCGAAGGGGGCGTTGCGGATGCCTGTCTTGCCGGTCGTACCGCGCATCGGCAGAGACCCGGTACGGTGAGGGAAGCATGAGGGGGCGTGGCGTCCGTCGGGTCGGGCTCGTGATGGCCGCCGTCGTCCTCGCGGCGGCCCCGGCGGCGGCCGGGCAGGAGGACGCGGGCCGGCCCGGCACCGCCTCCATGGTGGCGCGGCTCGTGACGATGGCCGCCGCCGCGGCGCAGACGAACCCCTACGCCGGCTCGATGCGGGCCCGGGCCCTGAGCGCGGTCACCCCGCCCGCCGCGCTGCCCGACCTGTTGCGCTACCGCTCGGAGATCGCAAGGTATCTGCTCTACGCCGGCCGGAGCGAAGAGGCGGCGGCGGCGTTCGATGACGTCCTCCGCGAGGCGGCCGCGGATCCGTCGATATCGCCCACGTTCGTCAGCGCGGTGCGGCAGCTCCTGGCCCTGTCCCACCTGCGCGTGGCCATGCAGCGCAACTGCGTCTCCGGGCCCGCCGCCGCCCGCTGCTCGGCGCCGGTCGCCCGCGCGGCGGTGCACCCCGACGACGGCGCGGCCCGGCGGGCCATCGCGGAGTACACGCGCATCCTGGGCGATCCCCCCGACGAGTCGACGGCGCTGGCCGCGCAGTGGCTGCTCAACCTCGCCTACATGATGGTCGGCGAGTACCCGTTCCACGTGCCCGAGCGGTGGCTGGTGCCCCCCGAGGCGTTCCGGCCCGAGCACGACGTGGGCCGGTTCCCCGACGTGGCGGGGCGGCTCGGCCTCGACGACCCGGGCCGGAAGGGCGGCAGCGTCATGGACGACTTCGACGGCGACGGGCGCCTCGACGTCGTCGCGTCGTCGGCCGGCCTGTTCGCGGTGGCGGAAGGGGAGAGCGCCAACCAGTTGCGGTACTTCCGGAACGAGGGCGACGGCACCTTCACGGAGCGGACCACCGAGGCCGGGCTCGACGGCCTCGTCAGCGGCCTCCACGTCATCCACGCCGACTACGACAACGACGGGTCCCTCGACCTGCTCGTCCTGCGCGGGGCGTGGCTCGACACCGGGCACCCCAACTCGCTGCTGCGGAACGACGGCGACGGCACGTTCACCGACGTCACCGAGGCGGCGGGCCTGCTCATGCCGGCCCCCACGCAGGCCGCGGCGTGGGGCGACTACGACAACGACGGGTGGGTCGACCTCTTCATCGGCAACGAGTCCCGGGTCCCCCCCGGCGGCGCCGGGGCCGCCGCGTCGGGCCGCGGGTCGGTGTATCCCTCCCGCCTGTTCCGCAACAACCGAGACGGCACGTTCACCGACGTCGCGGCCGAGGCGGGGGTGGCGGTGGTCGGGTTCGTCAAGGGCGCCGTCTGGGGCGACTACGACAACGACGGCCGGCTCGACCTCTACGTGACGCGGCTTCGCCCCGACGAGCCCAACCTGCTCTTCCGCAACGAGGGGCCCGGGCCCGGCGGCGCGTGGTCGTTCCGCGACGCGGCGGCCGAGGCGGGGGTCGAGGGGCCCCCGGTGAGCTTCCCGACGTGGTTCTTCGACTACGACAACGACGGGTGGGAGGACCTCTTCGTCAGCGGGTTCAGCGGGGGGCTGGCCGACGTGGTCCTCGAGCGCCTCGGCCAGCCGCACCGGGGCCAGTTGCCGCGCCTCTACCGCAACGACGGCGACGGCACGTTCACCGACGTCACCGCGGCGGTGGGCCTGGACCGGCTCATGGTGGGCATGGGGTCGAACTTCGGCGACCTCGACAACGACGGGTTCCTCGACCTCTACCTGGGCACCGGCGACCCCGACTACCGCATGCTCATCCCCAACCTGATGTTCCGGAACGCGGCGGGCGAGCGCTTCCAGGACGTCACCTCGTCGGGCGGCTTCGGGCACCTGCAGAAGGGGCACGGGGTCTCGTTCGGCGACCTCGACGCCGACGGCGACCAGGACATCTACCACGTCGCCGGCGGCGCCTACGAGGGCGACACCTTCCCCAACGCCCTCTATCTCAATCCCGGCCACGGCAACCGCTGGCTGACCCTTCGGCTGGAGGGGGCGACCTCGAACCGTGCCGCCATCGGCGCCCGCATCAGGGTCGCCGTGGCCACGCCCGCAGGCGACCGCGACATCCACGTCACCGTGGGGGCCGGCGGCAGCTTCGGGGGCTCCAGCCTGCAGCAGGAGATCGGGCTCGGGGCGGCGACCGCGGTCCGGTCGGTGGCCGTCACCTGGCCGGCGACGGGGCAGACGGACGTGTACGCGGGCGTCGCGCTCGACCGCGCCTATCGCCTCCGCGAGGGCGATGAGGCGCTGACCCCGGTCCGGCTCGAGCCGATCGACCTGGGCGCCGGCGCGGTCGATCGCGGCGGCGCCCAGGCGGGAGGCGGGGGAGCCGACCGCTCCGGCGGCGCCCCCGGCGCGGAGGACCACC
>JAJEEA010000244.1 GCA_022821235.1 Vicinamibacteria bacterium | reverse complement strand
CGCTCGAACTGCTCGTCGGTCAGCTCGAGGGCCTCGCCGAGGTCGATGAACATGTTGGCCACCGAGCGGCGCCCGCCGCCCGACCAGTTCCGCGGATCGGCCACGTTGCGGTTGGCCACGGTGGTGTCCAGCCAGCCGATGATGTGGACGATCGTGCCCTTCGGCAGCAGGGGCGCGTAGTCGTCGTCGAAGATGTACTGCTTGACCCAGTTGTGGTCGTAGCCGACGCAGGACAGGGTCTCGATGTTGTGGCCCCAGATCGCCTCGAGGCACATGCGGGTGCCCGGCGCGTGCTGGTGGGGCTCGAACGAGACGATGCGGGTGTGCTCGTCGAGCACCCGGTAGGCGTGCAGCTCCTGCGAGGTCTGGTTCGGCTTGATGTCGATGTCGACGCCGTTGCCGACGAGGGTCCGGGCGTGCCGGATCTCCGGCTCATAGCCCTTCGGGTGCAGCTTGAACGCGAACTTCAGGTGCGCCTTCGTCTCCCGCCCGTTCGAGTGCAGGTGGGCCGTCTCGAGCTCGAGCGACGAGCCCGCCTTGAGCAGCCGGCCCGCGTTGTCGGGGAAGATGTCGGCGTTGCGCCCCACCTCGTGGACCGGGAACCGGGTGGCGTCGGCGGGGTCGGCCCCCTCGGGGACCACCGCTCCGTAGGTCATGTGGTGGAAGACGTAGCGCCCGCCCACGGTGTCGCCGGTGCCGTCGGGCGGGATGTCGTTGAACTCCTTCACCTCGACGGCGGCGACGTAGCGGTCCTCGGTGAGCCCGATGGGGACGGTCCCGAGGTTGGTCCACTTGTCGGGGCCGGCGGCGGGCACGGTGACCAACGGCGACTCGACGATCAGGTCGGGCTCGCCGATCTCCCACTCGTTCTCGTCACCGAAGTCGATGGGCGGGGGCATGTGCGAGGGGTCGCCGAGAGGCGCGCCGGCGTCGACCCAGCGGCCGATCAGCTCGATCTCCTCCTCGCTCAGCGAGATGTCGTTCTTGTAGTGCTGGATGCCGATGTCGCGCTCGATGAACCACGGGGGCATCGCGCCGCGCTGGTTGCGCAGAGCGGTCCGGGTCTTGATGGCCCGCGCGTAGGGGCGCACCTCGGCGTAGGTGAGCAGCGACATCGGGGCCACCGACGCGGGCCGGTGGCACTGCTGGCAGCTCTGCTGGAGGATCGGCGCGATGTCCCGCGCGAACGTGACCTCGCTGTCCGCCGCAGCCGACTGGGCGCTCGCGGCGACCGGGGCCATGAGCAGGAAACCGACGACGCCGGCGACCAGAAGTCCCGAAACACGCATGGCGCTCATCGCAGACTCTCCTTCGAAGACACGGGCCGACCGCATTCGAATCGGACCCGATAGTATCCCTCTACCGCGCTTCCGCCTGCAACCGCTTACACGCGGTACGCCGCGACCCCGGCCTCGTCCCACTCCAGCCCGACCCCGGGCACGTCGGGCATGTGCAGCTTCCCCGCCCTCCGCCGCGCGGGCCGCTGCAGGACAGGGTCGGCCCAACTCTGCCACTCCGCTAGTAGCGGAACAGGTAGGAGACCTTGCCGAAGAACGCCCGGTTCGTCCGCTGGTACGCCATCATCGGAAAGAGCACGCTGTCGATCTTCATTCCGTCCCGGAAGCGGTCGTCGTAGCCCAGGAACAGGACCGTGCCCGCGTTGATGCGGTAGGTCATCAGCACGTTGTTGCCGAGGGTCAGGTCCCAGGTGTTGTGCTCCAGGATGTGCCGCAGCAGCAGCCGGTCGGTGAACTGGTACGTCGTCCGCCCCCGGAGGATCTTCACGTCGTAGATCTCCGCGCCGACGGGGTCGACGAAGCTGCTGAACACGGTCCTCAGCTCGGTGCGGAGCCGCGACGTGGGCTGCACGCGGAAGTTGACGTTCCCCGAGATCGACTGCCCCCGGTACGGATTGACCTCGTCGTAGAGGATGCCGTGGCCCCAGTTGTAGCCCCCGAACAGCGAGAACACCCGCGAGCTGATGCCGCTGAAGAACCCGTAGCCGGTCTTCTTGAAGTCGACCTCCTGGAACCGCTCGAGGTCGTGGTTCACCATCCCCGTGAACGAGATGTTGTTCGTGAACGAGAAGCTCGCCATGCCCTGGATCTGCTCGTCTTGCAGCACCCCGGCGTGGTCGTAGAGCCGCAGGTAGCTGAGCGACGGGCCCCACGTGAGGATGGACGACTCGGGCCACCAGCGGTAGCCGACGTTGCCGCTCGTCTGGCGCAGGTCGACGCGGGGCAGGAACCCGGTCAGGGTGCGGAACCCCGGATCGATGCTGCTGTAGGCGGCGCTGTAGCTGAGGTTGCGGCCCTCGCGCGAGAAGTCGGCCTCGATGGCCGGCCCCGACAGCGCCCCCATCTCCCCGTCCACGGTGTCCGATCCCATCGCCAGGAAGTTGACGCGGTGGTTCCGGCCGAGCCGGAATCGGCCGTCCACCCCCGCCACGCGGTTGTAGTCGTCGCCGAACTCGCGGGCGGTCATGATGCCGCCGACGTAGGACTCCGAGTACAGGTCGTAGCGGGCGCGGCCGATCACGGTCGGGGCGGACGTGCCGCCCCGCGGATCGGTCGCGCCGAGCAGGGCCCCCGGCGCCTGGTCGTCGGCCACGAGCACCCCGACGGTCGACTGGCCGACCTTGCCGGTCAGCTTGCCGCCGTAGAGGGGGTCGACGATGGTGCGGGTGTGCACCAGGGTCAGCGGCGTCGCGGTCTGGAAGATCTCCTGCCCCTCGAGGAAGAACGGGCGCTGCTCGGGGTAGAACAGCGCGAACCGCTGATTGGTCTCGACCTGGGGCCGGTCCGACTCGATCTGCGAGAAGTCGGGGTTGTAGGTGAAGTCGGCGGTCAGATTGGGGGTGATGCCGTACTTGACGCCGAGCCCGAACGCGCCCACCGGATCGTTGTCGGCGAACACCCCGTCGGCGGTGTCGAGCGACCCGGTGCGGAACCCGGTGACCTCGGGGAGGAGCTCGAGGTTCCGGCTCGCGGACAGGTCCGACAGCCCCTCGAGCTGACCGAACTGGGTGATCTGCCCCGCCACCCCCCGGGAGATCGGCGACCACGACTGCGCCTCGGACTTGCCCCGGATGACGCGGGTGATCTGGAACCCCCAGCGGTGGTCCACTCCGGCCGCGCGGGACGGATAACGGAGGCTCTTGAACGGAATGCGCATCTCGGCGACCCAGCCGTCGTCGACGAGGCGGCCGGCGGTGTCGAAGAGGGCGTTCCACGACTGGTCGCCCCGGATGCCGAACTGTCCCGACACGCTGCTGCTGCTGCGACCCCGCGAGCCGCCGCCCCCGCCCCGCGTCGCCGACGAGCTGCCGCTCGACCGCGAGAAGCCGGTGCTGCCGTCGGCGTTGACGATCGAGTCGGCCTGCACGCCGTAGCCGTTCACCTCGAACTGGTAGGCCCGCTGCTGGTCGAGGAACGGATCGAAGAGGACCGCCATGCGATCGTCGCCGCGAATCTCCTCGCGGTCGGCGCGGT
This sequence comes from Vicinamibacteria bacterium, assembly GCA_022821235.1. Taxonomy (GTDB): domain Bacteria; phylum Acidobacteriota; class Vicinamibacteria; order Vicinamibacterales; family UBA8438; genus JAJEEA01. Next base: position 450 of record JAJEEA010000244.1, on the reverse strand, counting down.
TGACCCGCATGATGCCGGGGTTCGTGTAGTGCGCGTAGAAGGCGAAGTACAGATGGTCGCTGTCGTAGGCCATCCACACCTCGGTGGCCTCCGACCCGGGCGCTCCCTCCACCGGCGCGATCTGCACGAAGTCGGTGACGTGGGTCGCGGTCTCCCACACCGAGTCGTCGAGCCGGCCGTCGATCGCCGGGGGACTGGCGGTCCGCCTCAGCCTCACCGTCGGCCGCTCGAGGAGGCCCGGCGCGAAGCCGCCTGCGCCGGTCCGCCGCCGCGGCGGCGCATCGCCGGCCCTCGGCGGACCTGCGCGGTCCGGTTCGGGCAGCGCGAGGACGCCCGTCACCCCGTTCTCCGCTCCGGCCCCCCCGCCCCGGGAGAAGGGATCGGCGCCGACACCGGCCGGGGCGGGACCGGCGACCGGAAACGAGCGCGGCGGTTCTGGCGACGCGGGCG
>JAJEEA010000128.1 GCA_022821235.1 Vicinamibacteria bacterium | reverse complement strand
CGCTTGCGGGGCGACCCGGGGCGACCCGGGGCGACCCGGGGGTTGCCGTATAATGGCGAAAACCGCTCTTGTACGGTCTCGCCGGCGTCCCGCAGTGTGTCGATGCCGCCGGTTGTCACGGCCAGGGGTCAACCGATGTTCGAGCGCTACACCGAGCGGGCACGCCGGGTCCTGTTCTTCGCCCGCTACGAGGCGAGTCAGCTCGGGAGCATCTCGATCGAGACCGAGCACCTGCTGCTCGGGCTCATCCGGGAGGGCAAGGGGCTGACGAGCCGCATCTTCGCGCGCTCGCACCTGTCGCTCGAGGGCATCCGAAAGGACATCGAGGGGCGGACGGTGTTCCGCGAGAAGGTGTCCACCTCGGTGGAGATCCCGTTCAGCACCGAGACCAAGCGCGTCCTGCAGTTCGCGGCCGAGGAGGCCGACCGCCTGCTGCACAACTACGTGGGCACCGAGCACCTGCTGCTCGGCATCCTCCGGGAGGAGCGCTGCGTCGCCGCGTCCATCCTCGTCGAGAAGGGCATGCGGCTCAGCACCGTGCGCGAGGACATCGTGCAGCTCCTGAACGAGAAGACCACGCTCACGCGGGTCAAGGAGACGCCGCTGCTCGCCGAGTTCAGCCGCGACCTCACCGAGAGCGCGATGAAGAACCGGCTCGACCCCCTCATCGGGCGCGCCCTCGAGCTCGAGCGGGTGCAGCAGGTGCTGTGCCGCCGCAACAAGAACAACGCCGTGCTCATCGGCGAGCCGGGGGTCGGCAAGACCGCCATCGTCGAGGGCCTCGCCCAGCGCATCGTCGGCGGCGACGTGCCGCACTTCCTCGCCGACAAGCGCATCCTCGCCCTCGACATCTCCCTCATCGTCGCCGGCACCAAGTACCGGGGGCAGTTCGAGGAGCGCCTCAAGGCGATCATGAAGGAGCTCGTCGAGAACCCGAACATCATCCTGTTCATCGACGAGCTGCACACCCTGGTCGGGGCCGGCTCCGCCGAGGGGTCGCTCGACGCCGCGAACATCCTCAAGCCGGCGCTGTCGCGCGGGGAGATCCGCTGCGTCGGGGCCACCACCCCGGCCGAGTACCGGCGGCACATCGAGAAGGACCGTTCCCTCGAGCGGCGCTTCCAGGCCGTCAAGGTCGAGCCGACGAGCGAGACCGACGCCCTCGAGGTGCTGCTCGGGGTGAAGGACCGCTACGAGTCGTTCCACCACGTCGCCTACACGCCGGAGGCCCTCGAGGCCGCCGTCTACCAGTCGAGCCGCTACATCACCGAGCGCTTCCTGCCCGACAAGGCCATCGACCTCCTCGACGAGGCGGGGTCGCGCGCCAAGCTCCGCGAGGCCCGGTTCAGCGAGGAGCTCGGCGACATCAACCGCGACATCCGCGCCGCCGTCGAGCAGATGGAGAGCGCGGCGGCCCAGAAGGACTTCGAGAAGGCCCAGTACTTCAAGGAGCAGGAGGTCGTCGCCCGCGAGAACCTGCAGTACGTGCGCGAACGCTTCGACGAGCGGGTGGGCACGGCCCCGATCGAGGTCGGCCGGCAGGACATCGACGGCGTCGTGGCGACGTGGACCGGCGTGCCCCTGACGTCGATCAACAAGGACGAGGGCGACCGGCTGCTGCAGATGGAGAGCGAGCTCCACCGGCGGGTCATCAGCCAGGAGCAGGCCACGTCGGCCCTGGCCCGCGCCATCCGGCGGTCGCGCGCGGGCCTGAAGGCGCCCGACCGGCCCGTGGGCAGCTTCGTGTTCCTCGGGCCCACCGGCGTGGGGAAGACCGAGCTCGCGCGGGCCCTCGCCAACTTCCTGTTCGGGAGCGACTCGGCCCTGATCCGCTTCGACATGTCCGAGTACATGGAGAAGCACTCGGTCTCGAAGCTCATCGGGTCGCCGCCGGGGTACGTGGGGCACGAGGAGGGCGGCCAGCTCACCGAGAAGGTCAAGCGGCATCCCTACTCGGTGGTGCTGCTCGACGAGATAGAGAAGGCCCATCCGGACCTGTTCAACATCCTGCTGCAGGTGTTCGAGGACGGGCACCTCACCGACGGGCTGGGCAACCGCATCAGCTTCAAGAACGCCATCATCATCATGACCTCGAACATCGGGGCCCGCTTCATCCAGAAGAAGGCCTCGCTGGGGTTCCAGCCGGCGGACGCCGGCCAGATCCAGCGCAACGTCAGCGACATGGTGCTGGGCGAGGTGCGGCGCACCTTCAACCCCGAGTTCCTCAACCGGCTCGACGAGGTCATCGTCTTCGACGCCCTCGTCGACGACGACCTGCGGCGCATCACGCAACTGCTGGTCGACCAGCTCAACGAGCACCTCGTCGACCGCAAGCTGCAGATCAGCCTCGCGCCCGAGGTGGTCGACTGGGTGATCGAGATGACGTGCAAGGACCGGTCGTACGGCGCGCGGCCGCTCCGGCGGGCGATTCAGCGGTACGTCGAGGACCCGCTCTCCGAGGAGCTGATACGCGGCCGCCTGCGGGGCGGCGAGATCGAGGTGTACCTCGACGGCGGCGAGCTGAGCTATCGCGACGCGGCGCGGACCTGGGACGGCCGCCGCCTGACCGCGAGCGTCTAAAGGACACGGGGAGCGGTTCCGCCTGCCCCCGGCAGCGGAGGACCCGGCAGGAACGGACGGGAACACCATGAGACGTTCACCACTTCCGGCGGTTGCGGTCGCCCTGGCGGTCGGGCTCGGTCCCGTTGGCGCCGCCGCGGCGGGGGAACCTGGTGCGGCGGGCGAGCCGCGCGCGGGGGGCGGACAGTTCCAGCCGTCGCCCCTGCCCCCGCCCGACTCGCCGACGCTGTTCACGACGATCCAGTTGGCGGCCCCCACCCAGGGCAACGTCCTCAGCGTGGAGGGCCAGACGTACCTCTACTACATGGAGATCGACGACTACGTCAGCCTGCCGTCCCAGGGAAGGTGGACGCCCTACGACGAGACGATCGAGCAGGTCCTGCTCGGCGACTTCGAGCGGCTGTGGAACACCGGCTTCCTGACCGACCTCACCATCGAGATCGTGGACGACCCCTATCCCAACGGGGTCCAGGGCCGCCGCGCGATCTTCGTGATGGAGGAGCGCGAGCGGGTCCGGATCGTCAACTTCGAGGGCTCCGAGGAGTACGACCGGGCCGAGATCGACGAGGCCATGGAATCGGTCGGCATCGAGCTGCGGCTGGACAGCCGCATCGGGCCCGGCGTGATCCGGCGCACCGAGGGGCTGCTGCGGGAGATGTGGGCCGAGAAGGGGTTCCAGTTCGCCGAGGTGACCCACGAGGTCACCCCGCTGGCCGGCGGACCCCGGGTCGTGGAGCTCACGTTCCACATCGACGCGGGGCCCAAGGTCCAGGTATCGGACATCTCCTTCGTCGGCAACGACAACGTCAGCGAGCGGTCGCTCAAGGGCCAGATGCGGTTCACGAAGGAGCGCTGGCTGTTCTCGTTCATCGGGGGCCGGGGCACGTACCGGCCCTTCGGGTTCGAGCAGGACGCCGACCTGCTGGTGGCGCACTACCGGAACAACGGCTACATCGAGGCGCAGGTCGGCCAGCCCGAGCTCGAGTACCTCGACATGTCCGAGTCCGGCGAGAGCCGGCCGGTGCGGCTGAGGATTCCGGTGAGCGAGGGAGAGCGGTACCGCGTCGGGACCCTGGACTTCGACGGGCACGACGTGCTGCGGACCGAGGCCCTGGGCTCGATCTTCTCGGGGCTGGAGCCGGGCGACTACTACTCGGAGCAGGTGGTGCGCGACGCGTTCGACGTGGCCCGCGAGGCCTACGGCGCCATCGGCTACTACGAGATGACGGTGTTCCCCGACCTCGTCCCGCGCCTCGAGGACGACGGGTCGCCGGCCCGCATCGACGGCGATCCGGTCGTCGACGTGACCATCCGGGTGCAGGAGGGGGAGCAGTACTTCGTCAACCGCATCACCTTCGTGGGCAACAACACCACCCACGACGAGGTCATCCGGCGCGAGATCAACCTGTTCGAGCGGGGCGTCTTCAACACCGAGGCGCTCCGGTTCAGCGTGCGGCGGCTCAACCAGCTCGGGTACTTCGAGCCGCTCGACGAGGACAACGCCATCCAGATCGAGAAGCGGCCGGGGGTGGACAACGAGGTCGACCTGACCCTCGAGGTCGAGGAGACCAACCTCAACCAGTTGACGTTCGGGGCCGGCGCCTCGCAGTTCGACGGCTTCTTCCTGCAGCTCGCGTTCCAGACCACCAACTTCCTCGGCCGCGGCGAATCGCTGTCGCTGTCGCTCCAGAACGGCGAGCGCATCAAGAACTACGTCGTGGGCTTCACCGAGCCGTATCTCTTCGGGAAGCCCATCACCGCGGGGTTCAACGTCTTCCGCCGCGACATCCGGTTCATCAACCAGTTCACGCAGAGCTCGGTCGGCGCGACGACGTCGTTCGGGATGCGGGCGGGGCGGTGGTCGCAGTTCTTCCTCGGGTACTCGTTCGAGGAGACCGACGTCGGCGAGATCAACCCCGCGTTCCTCAACCCGCGGCTCCTGCAGTTCAACCCGTTCCTGCAGGACGCCCTGCTGCTCGGCGAAGGCGGCGCGCGGACCATCAGCTCCGTCACGCCCTCGTTCGTCTACAACACCGTCGACCACCCGATCTTCCCGATGACCGGCCAGCGGTACACGGCCGCGTTCGAGCTCGCGGCCGGCCTCGGCGGCAACACGCACTTCTACAAGCCCTCGGTCGAGGGGGTCTGGTACCTGCGGCATCACCCCAAGCTGACCTTCGGGGTGCGGGCGCGCGGCGAGTACATCGCGCCGATGGCGGGGACCCAGACGCTGCCGATCTTCGAGCTGCTGGCGATGGGGGGCGAGTTCAGCCTGCGCGGGTTCGACATCCGCACCGTGGGGCCCAACGACCCGCTCGTCTTCGACGCCGCCGGGAACATCGTCTCGGGCAGCGGGCTGGTGATCGGCGGCAACAAGAGCCTGCTCTTCAACGCCGAGTACATCTTCGCGATCGCCAACCCGGTGCGGCTGCTCTTCTTCTACGACACCGGCCAGGTCGCCGACTTCGGGCAGCGGTTCTCGGGCGACCTGTTCAGGACGTCGACGGGGGTCGAGCTGCGGTTCTTCATGCCCGTCCTCAACGTGCCGTTCCGGCTGATCTACGCCTGGAACCCGCACCGGGAGGGCATCCTCAACGATCGCTTCCAGCCCCAGGAGGCGACCGTCTTCAAGTTCGCGGTGGGCGCCACGTTCTGAGCCCGGCGTTCGCGGGGGACCGGCGGAAGCTGGTATCGTATTGGGTGCTTCGGGCGGGGGCTGCGGGCGCTGGTGCGCCCTCACGCTCGGGTTCGGGTGGCAGGGGTCGACAACGATCGAGGGACAGGTCTGATGAGATTGCTGAGTGCAGTTGCGGCGGCGGTGGTCGCCGGTGTTTTCGTGATGCCGGCATCCGTCGGGGCGGGGCAGGCGCCCCAGGCCCGGTTGCCGTTCCCGGCGGACGCGAGATACGCCTACGTCGACCTGGCGCGCATCGCCGCCGAGTCGACCGCGGGCCGCGCCGCGAACCAGCAGCTTCAGCAACTGATGCAACAGAGGCAGCAGGAGCTCGTGGGCCGACAGCAGGCCCTGCAGACCCGACAGCAGCAGCTGCAGCAGAACGCCAGCGTGATGAGCCCCGAGGCCCAGCTCGCGGAGCAGCAGGAGATCCAGCGTCTGGGCCTGGAATTGGACAGGTTGACCCAGGACGCCGATGCCGAGCTCCAGCAACTGGATCAACAGTTGCAGCTCCAGTTCCAGAACAGCCTGATACCGGCGATCAACCAGGTCGCGACGAGCCGGCGGCTCCACTTCGTCTTCAATGCGGCCGCCGGCATGTTCGCCTGGGCGGATCCCGCGCTCGACATCTCCGCCGACGTCATTCAAGAGCTCAACCGGACCTCGGGCGGAGAGTAGCGTTCGTCGTCGGCAACCGTCGCGCCGCCGCGGCGGGCGTGGCGGGTCGCGCCGGCGCGGCGATCG
>JAJEEA010000159.1 GCA_022821235.1 Vicinamibacteria bacterium | reverse complement strand
GCCGACCGAGGGCGCGGCGCGCATCACGCCGGTGGTCGCCATCGACGGGCCCTCGGGGGCCGGCAAGGGGACCGTCTCGCGCGCCGTCGCCCGCGCGCTGGGATGCCGGTACGTCGACACCGGCGCGATGTACCGGGCGGTCGCGTGGCTGGCCTCGCACCGGGGGCTCGCCCTCGACGACGAGCCGGCGGTGCGGCTGCTGGCCGAGGAGGCCGAGCTGACCCAGGACGGGGGGAGGGTGACCGTCGCCGGCCGCGACGTGACGCGGCTGATACGCAACGGCACGATCGACGCCGCCGCCGCCCGCGTCGCCTGCATGCCGTCGGTGCGGCGGGTCCTCGTGGGACGGCAGCGGGCCTACGCGGCCTCGGGCGGGGTGGTGATGGAGGGCCGGGACATCGGGACGACGGTGTTTCCGGACGCCGACGTGAAGATATACCTGGACGCGGCGCCCGAGGAGCGGGCCGCCCGCCGCGCCGCCGACCCCGCGCACGGCCTGGGCCGCAGCGCCTCGACCTTGTCCGACGTCGCCAGCGCGCTCGAGGCGCGGGACCGTTCCGACCGCACCCGCGACAGCTCGCCGCTGGCGATGGCCGACGACGCGGTGCGCGTCGACACGACGGGCCTGGTGCTGGAGACGGTCATCGAGCGCGTGCTGACCATCGTGCGGGGCCGGCTGGCGGTGCGCGGATGGCCGGGGCCGCCGCGGTGATCAGGGCTTCCAACCGCATTTGACGCGTGCCGGTAACTGTCGTATAGTCTGCCGCTTATCGCCAATCGACGCGTTGCGGCGGCGGGGACCGCGGACCCCGGCGGCGCGCGTGTCGACGGCCGCGCCGCGGGGCGGCGAGGGGCACTCACAAGGAGGATTCGCAATTCCATGACGAAGGTAGAAGACGTCGCGGTGGACCGCTCGGAGAAGGCGCGCCCGGCTCCCATGGTGATCATGGCCGATCAGTACGACGACGACGAGGCGGCGGGCCGGGAGGAGTACGAGCGGCTGCTCCGGATGTACGAGGGCAGCTTCCGCAACATCGCCGAAGGCGAGGTGATTACCGGCACCGTGCTGAAGGTGTCGTCGTCGGAGGTGGTGGTCGACGTCGGCTACAAGTCGGAAGGGATGATCGCCATCCAGGAGTTCCTCGACGAGAACGGCGACTGCATCGTCCAGCCCGGCGACGCCGTCGACGTTCTGCTCGAGCGGACCGAGGACCGGGACGGCCACATCGTGCTCTCGCGCGAGAAGGCCGAGAAGATGAAGATCTGGGACGAGGTCGAGAAGGCCTACGACGATCAGAAGGTCGTCATCGGCCGCGTCATCGAGCGCATCAAGGGCGGGTTGGCGGTAGACATCGGGGTGCGCGCGTTCCTGCCGGGGTCGCAGGTGGACGTGCGCCCGGTGCGCAACCTCGACGCCCTGCGCGGCCAGGAGCTGCGCATGCGGGTCATCAAGGTCAACAAGAAGCGCGGCAACATCGTGCTGTCCCGCAAGGCCCTGCTCGAAGAGGAGAACGCCGAGAAGAAGAAGCACACCCTCGCCACCCTCGAGGAGGGCAAGGTGTTCCGCGGCGTCGTCAAGAACATCACCGACTATGGCGCGTTCATCGATCTGGGCGGGCTCGACGGGCTGCTGCACGTGACCGACATGTCGTGGGGACGGGCCGCGCACCCGTCCGAGCTCTTCAAGGTGAACGACGAGGTCGACGTGATCGTGCTGAAGTTCGACCGGTCCACCGAGCGCGTGTCGCTGGGCTACAAGCAGCTCCACGCCGACCCGTGGACGGCGGTCGAGGAGCGCTACCAGGTGGGCATGCGGCTGAGCGGCAAGGTGGTCAGCCTGACCGACTACGGGGCGTTCATCGAGCTCGAGCCGGGCGTCGAGGGCCTGATCCACGTGTCGGAGATGTCGTGGAGCAAGCGGGTCAAGCACCCCTCGAAGCTGCTCACGGTGGGCGACGCGGTCGAGTCGATGGTGCTCGGGGTCGACCCCCAGGCGCGCCGCATCTCGCTCGGGCTGAAGCAGATCGAGGCCAACCCGTGGCATCAGCTCGCCGACAAGTACCCGATCGGGTCGCGGTTGACGGGGCGCGTCCGCAACCTCACGGAGTTCGGGGCGTTCGTCGAGGTCGAGGAGGGCATCGACGGGCTCATCCACATCTCGGACATGTCGTGGAGCAAGCGGCTGAAGCACCCCTCCGAGGTGGTGAAGAAGGGCGACGAGGTCGAGGCCATGGTCCTCAACGTCGACCCCGACAACCAGCGCCTGTCGCTGGGCCTGAAGCAGCTTGCGACCGATATATGGGACGAGTTCTTCGAGGCCCACAAGGTCGGGTCGGTGGTCGAGGGCAAGGTGGTCCGCATCACCAACTTCGGGGCGTTCGTGGAGCTCGCCGAGGGCATCGAGGGGCTCATCCACGTGTCGGAGTTCGACGACGACACGGGCCGCGACAAGGTCGAGCTGAAGGTCGACGAGGTCACCAGCATGAAGATCATCAAGCTGAGCCCGTCGGAGCGGAAGATCGGCCTCAGCATCCGGGCCCTGAAGTCGGACGACTACGAGGCGGACTGGGAGGCCTACGGGACGGCGTCCGGATCGCCGGAGGTGACCCTGGGCGACCACTTCAAGCATCAGACCTAGCCTACCTAGCCCGCCCATCGTCGCCTTCGGCTCCGATGGGCGCCCAACCAACCCTGCTGGGAGTCTGCACCGCTCCACGGCGCAGACTCCCAGGGCCGGCCCTTCGGCCAGGGAGGTCTCGGTGGCAGGCGGGAGCGTGACCAAGGCGGCGCTCGTCGAGGAGGTGTCTCGAGCCGCCGATCTGACCAAGAAGCACGCCGAGGTCATCGTCGATACGGTGTTTCGCAGCATCGTCACCGCGCTGCGCCGGGGCGAGAAGATCGAGCTGCGGGGCTTCGGCAGCTTTCGCCTCCGGCAGCGCGAGCCGCGCAAGGGCCGGAATCCGAAGACGGGGGACCGGGTGGACGTGCCCCCCAAGCGGATCCCGTACTTCAAGCCGGGCAAGGAGCTCAGGGAGCTGATCAACCGCGAGCCGGGGCCCGGCCCGGGGCGGGGTTCCGGCCTGTCCGAGCCGGGGTCCGGCCCGGGGCGGGGTTCCGGCCTGTCCGAGCCGGGGCCCGGCCCGGGACGGAGTTCCGGCCTGTCCGGGCCGGCGGCGGCGCTGCAGGAGCCCGGCCGGAGCGCCGGCCTGTGAGTCTGCGCCGGCCTCCGAGTCCGCGCCGGCGGCCCGCTCCCGGCCCGCGAGCTCGCACCTTCGCCTGCCCATGGAGCGACTCTGGTCTCCCTGGAGACTCGACTACGTGACGGGCGCCGCCGGCCCCCGGGACGGCGGCTGCGTGTTCTGCGCGGCCCTCGCGGGGGCGGGGGAGGCGGCGGGCGACTCCCCGATCGTGGCGCGCGCCGACACCTGCTTCGTCATCGTCAACCTGTATCCCTATAACAACGGCCACCTGATGGTCGTTCCCAACCGGCACATCGCGTCGCTGGCCGAGGCGACGGCGCCCGAGCTCTGCGACCTGATGACGATGGCGCAGCGGGCGGAGATCGCCCTCGGCGAGGCGTACCGGCCCCACGGCCTCAACGTGGGGATCAACCTGGGGCGGCCGGCCGGGGCGGGCATCCCGGGCCACCTGCACCTGCACGTGGTGCCCCGCTGGGACGGCGACACCAACTTCATGACCGTCGTCGGGGCGACCCGGGTCGTCCCCGAGACGCCCCCCCGGACCATCGAGCGCCTCGCGCCGATCTTCGAGCGGCTCGCCGCCGCCGCCCGGTAGTCCGGGGCGGGGCGGACTCCGGCGGGTCGGCCGGTCGCCGGGCGGAGCCGGGGCGACGAACGGGCGGCTACCGATCGGCGTCGAAGTGCGCGGCGAGGAAAATACGCTCCACCTCGGACTTGCACCCG
>JAJEEA010000497.1 GCA_022821235.1 Vicinamibacteria bacterium | reverse complement strand
GGACGGCGTGCGGCCCGCGCCTGCCTGCGGGTGGTGCGCCCGCGCTGCGCCTTGCCGCGCTGCGCCTCGGCCTCCGCCGGCGCCGTCCCGGGTGCGGGGCGGGGGTTTCGCCTCGGGCTCGCGGCGACGGCCGGCAGGCTTTCCGGCCGAGCCGGCTCCCGGCCGGCGACAGCGCCAAGCCGATTGTGCGACACTCAGAAGAAGCCGTCGGCGGGTATCGATCACCAGTGGCGCCGACGGCCGACGGCCGTCCCCGCGGACGGCACGATTTCGAAAGGAGCTTCGTCGCATGCCGCCGTCCCTCACGCGATTCTCGTCCACCGTCAAGCCCGAGGGGGCGTTCACGGTCCTCGCCGCCGCCCGGCGCGTCGCCGCCGCGGGCAAGGACGTCATCGAGCTCGAGATCGGCGACAGCCCGTTCGCGTCGCCGGAGGCCGCCGTCGACGCCGGCGTCGAGGCCATCCGGGCCGGCCGCACCACCTACGGCCCGTCGGGCGGGCTGCCCGAGCTTCGCGCCGCCGCCGCCGCCTACGTCAACGAGGAGCACGGCCTGTCGGTGACCGCCGACCATGTCATCGCCGGCCCCGGCGCCAAGACCTTCGAGCAGCTCTTCTGCGACGCGTTCGTCGAGCCCGACGACGGCGTGCTCGTGTTCAGCCCGTACTTCCCGACCTACGCCGCCAACATCGGCCGGCGCGGGGCGCGCATGGTGCTGTCGAACCTGCGGGCGTCGCGGGCGTTCCGGCCCAACCTCGACGACGTGCGCCGCTTCCTCGAGGACGACCCGCGGCCCAAGGCCATCTTCCTCAACAGCCCCCACAACCCCACCGGCGGCGTCGCGACCGACGACGACCTGCGCGGGCTCGCCGACCTCATCCGGGGCCGCAACGTGGCGGTCTTCGCCGACGAGCCCTACGACTGCATGGTGTGGGAGGGCCGCCACCGCTCGCTGCTCGCCCAGCCCGGCATGCTCGAGCAGACCGTGGCCGCCTACACGTTCAGCAAGTCGTTCAGCATGAGCGGCTGGCGCCTCGGCTACGCGGTGTCGAGCCCCGAGACCATCAGGGTCTTCGACCTCCTGACGAACGTGGCGCTCTCGTGCGTGCCCCCGTTCACGCAGCTCGCCGGGGCCGCCGCCCTCGAGCGCGGCCGGCAGTACCGCGACGAGCGGATGCGCGACTTCCACCGCAAGGTCGAGCTGCTGGTGGCCGGCGTGAACACCATCGAGGGCGTGAGCTGCCTCATGCCCGGCGGCACGTTCTACGTGTTCCCGTCGGTGGCCGAGGTCTGCAACCGGGCCGGCATCACCTCGCACGGGCTCGCGATGTACCTGCTCGAGGGGGCCGACGACGCGGTCGGCGTCGCCTGCCTCGGCGGCGAGTGCTTCGGCGAGGCCGGCGGCGGCTTCCTGCGCCTGAGCTGCGCCCAGCCCGACGAGCGGCTCGTCGAGGCGGTGTCGTTCATCGCCGACGCGCTGACCCGCCACGAGCGCATCGCCGCGTACCTCGACGCCCATCCCGACCACCGGCTCGCCGCGCCGTACGCGATCGACGCACCGGTGACGGGGTGAGGACAGTGACGGGAACTACCTTGCCGCATGCCCACCGCAGGGAACCGCCGAAGACCGCCTGCATCTGGGTTGCAGTTGGCAAACTTCATTTCGATCACTGTCCCAAGGGGTGGCGCAAATCAACCTTGCCACGCGCCAGGCGCGGGAACCGCAGGAAACGGGCTGCGGGCGGGACGTAGTGACAGTCCTTCGATCACCGTCCCAAGCGGTCGAGAGGAGATGACATGACTGCACGGTCGGCCAGGCGCCGCGGGTCCGGCGTTCGCGCCGTCGACGCACCGGCGTCACTGGCGGCCGCCGCTGGCACGAATCTCGCTTGGGTATCCACGTGAGGGCGCCCATGCGGGCCGTGCAGCGTCGGGTCGGCTACACCGACCTCGTGAACATGCCGGACGACGGGCGCCGCTACGAGATCCACGGAGGGGAGCTCGTCGTGGTCCCGTCACCGTTGCCGATTCACCAGATCGCGGTCCTGCGGATCGCCACGCGGTTGGACGACTACGGCCGCCGGTCGGGAGGGGGCGCGCTCGCCGCGCCGCTCGACATCGTGTTCGACGAGCACGACGTCCTGCAGCCCGACGTCGTGTTCTTCCGGGCCGACCGCCGCCATCTCGTCCAGCCGCGCGCCGTCACGCGGGCGGCCCCGGACATCGCCGTCGAGGTGCTCTCCCCGTCCACCGCGGGAGTCGACCGGGGCCGGAAGATGGGCCTGTTCGCGCACTACGGCGTGCCCGAGTACTGGATCGCGGATCCGTTCGGTTTGCAGTTCGAAGTCCACGTCCTCGCGGACGGGGCCTACGAGCAGGTCCAGGTGGCGTTGCCCGGAGACACCGTGCGCTCGGTTCTGCTTCCTGAGCTGACCTTCCCCGTCGCCGATATCTTCACGTTGCCGTAAGCGGCGCCTGCGGCAGTGGCGGGCACTCGGCCCGGTTACCGTGCATGGTCGGCAACGCGCGTGAGGAACCGCAGTAGTATAGGCGGGGCCGTCGGTAGCCGCTTGGTGGCCGCGCTTCATGTCCAGCGACTCGTAGGCGTGGGCCACGAGGTTACGGAACCCGGCGGCGCGCACCAGGCGGTCGGCGAGCGCGGAGTCGACGATGCCTGCCTGCTCGAGACGCCGGAACGCGCCGCGTAGGTGGCCGGCGTGCCCAGCCGGAACGCGAGACAGGCGCCCATCGCGATATCGATCACGATCTGGGTGGCCCTCCAGAGGTGGAGCACGACAACGTCGGAGGCGTCCGTCGCCGGCTGCAGGTACGCCGGCGACGGCGGCAGGCGCTCCCCCACCCGCGCGAGACGCCGCTGGACGGCCATCGTGCGCTCGGCGAGAACGGGCTCATCGAGGACGCTCATCGCGGCAGCGACTCCAGGATCTCGTCGTCGCGGGCTCGATGACAGGGGCGTTGTCGCACCAGAACCGGGCCGCCTCCAGCCGGTAGCGATCGAACAGGCCGACCGACGCCTCGTGCACCAGGCGCCCGTCGCGCGCGGCGCGATAGCGAAGCAGGCCCCCGGCCGTGCGCAGGTTCACCAGATCGATACGATCGTCCCCGAGCGCCTCGACCAGCGCGGCCGGCAGCGCTGGTCGAGCGTCTCGTCGGCCAGGTAGCCGCAGTCCCAGTCCGCGCCGGGCCGCGCGTCGCCGCGGGCCCGCGAGCCGAAGAGGATGAGCAGCCTGAGGACGCGGCACGCCCGCGCGGCCGTGGCGAGCGCGTCGGGCGGCGAATCCGGCGGCGTCGGCAGCATGCCCGGATGGGTACCCGGGCTCCGCGATGACTCCCCAGGCGTCAGCGCTTACCGGTCTTCGGTAAAGGCAAACGAGCTTCGTCGTCGATCAGCACGACGCGGCTCGGCCGGCGGTCGCTCCAGCCCCAGAGCACCAGATTCACGTCATCCGCGCCGGCTTCGGGCGCGAAGCTCGGGACGTGCATCCCGACGTAGCCGCCCGCGATCAGTCGATCCGCCAATGCCTGTGACGCCGGGACGTTGCCCTGGCACATCTCTTCCTTCCACCGCGGGCAGCGCAACGCGTCATCGGTCACGCCCTCATCCATGCGCCGGGTCGGGCTCATGCTGTCGAAGACCGGTTCGGCATCGACTTCGTAGGCGCAGAGCACTACCGGTTGCATCGGCTGTCGCAAGGCGCTGGTCTCCCGTATCGCCGTCAGCGGCGACCGAGAGGTATAGAGTGCGGGAACGCCGACTCGGTTGAAGCGTCCACCTCGAAGACGCGCTCCTTCTCCCGATGTCGGCGACCACGACCACTGTGGATGGACGGCGCGGTAGACGATGCCCCGGAACCGCATTCACCCGGCCCCGGGGTCAGGCGTATCCGCCGGCCATGACGTGATCGAGGTACGAGTGCACGTAGCTGGCGTGGCCTTCGCGCACGAGCTCGTCGGCCGTCTTGCCGCCGAACCCCGGCAACGCCTGCGACCGGAACCAGGCATAGGCGACGAGCGCCGGCGAGCCGGTGTAGTCCTCCACCCGGCGGAGGATCTCCACCATCTCGCGCAAGCGGGTCTGCGTCTTCGTGGACCGGACCCGAGTGGTTCGCGACAGCGCGTCGCGGCTGAGTCCCAGCGTGTCGGCGATCTCGGCCTTCGTCGTGCGCAACGCGCCCGCGATGAGCGCCGGCGAGAGTATGCCGGCATCGTGATCGACGAGTTCCTGAAGCTGCATGGTGGTCACATGTAGTGACGAACTACTGTGTGATTGTATGTGGTTCCAGCGGCCCCGGTCCAGGGGTCCGGGCGTCAGTCAGATCCGGCGACTAGCGCCCTGGAAGGGCCGTCCGGCGCGGGATTCTACCGCGACACGCCGGCGTGGAGGGGCGGCACGGTCGGTCGCCGTTGCCAGTCGACGATTGTCGTCTCGGTCCCGGGGTGTCGTTCATCGCCCAGGCGCTGACCCGCCGCGGTCGGCGCCTTGATGGCGCGGCCCGTCGGAAGCGACCGCTGTCGCTGTCCGGGGACTCGGGCCGCGTCCCGGGCCGGGATGCGGATCATGCCGGCCGGCGAGCGAGAGGTACTCGGATGCGACAGGAGACGCCGGGGTGGGCGGAGGTACCCGTGCTGCACGACGGATTGCCAAAGAGGGCCGTTCACGAAAGCCGGCTCCAGAGAGCTGTACGGCGAGCGCTCGTCCGAGGATCTCCGCCAGCAGAGGCGGGGTCGCGTTTCCCGCCTGACGAATCTGCTCGCGATAGCCTCCGTCAAGTCGCCACGAGCGCGGAAAGCTCTGTAGCCGCAGAACCTCCTCCGGGGCGAGGGGCCGACCCCCGCAGTCGCTCATGCCCGTACGCGTTCGGCTTGCGTGCACGATCTGGAATTCTACCGCAGCCCCGAGCCCGGCTTCCGGAGCTGTCGCGGTCGAACGTGATGGCCAGTCGACCGGCGTCGCAGAACGGATTGACTGACGGCGGACGCATTCGCCTCATCGAGCGACGGCTGAGGCTCGAGTACGGTCGGCCTCGGCACTTCAACCCCACCGATCCTCTCGACGACCTGATCTTCCTCGTCCTGTCCCGGATGACGCAGGAGATCAAGTACGTACGAACGTACGCCCGCCTGCGCAGCTCCCTGTCGACATGGGGTGCGGTTCGTGAGGCGCCGCCCGACCAGGTCGAAGAGCTCATTCACGAGGCGGGTCTTGCGCCGACCAAGACTGCGCAGCTCCAAGCCATCCTGGCCGAGATCCTCGGAAGAGAAGGCGCGCTGAGCCTCCAGCGGCTTCGCTCCATGGCGGACGAGGATGTCGAACGGTATCTCACCACCCTTCCGGGGGTGGCTCGGAAGACCGCGCTGTGCGTGATGCTCTACACCTTGGACCGCGACGTTCTGCCGGTCGACACCCACGTCTGGCGCGTGGCGCAACGGCTCGGGCTCGCTCCCGAGGGTGTCTGGAGCGAGACGCGGGGCCGCAAGCTCGAGGCCCGCGTCCCGGCCGGCCTGCGCGCCTCGCTGCACGTGACCCTGATAGCCCACGGGCGAGAGGTTTGCCGGGCGCCCAAGCCGGACTGCGGCGGCTGTGTGCTGGCAGATCAATGCCCAACGGCCGGCTCGTGACCGGCCAGTCCAGCGGAATCGGGCCTCATCGTGGGCCTCTGGCGCTAGCCGACGAGCGGCTCGACCTCCTCTCCGGCGACCGCTCTGATGACCTCCTGCTCGTCGCCATCCACGCTCTCCTTGAATCGCACGAGTCGAAGTCGGTCCAGAACCACGGCGTCACCGTCCACCGTCAGCTTCTCCATCATCCGCTGCCCCACGTGATGCGGCACCGCGAGGAAGGGCAGCGGCCGGATTCTCGTGCCGATGCGCCGGGCCCACGAGCTCGGGCTCGGCTCCTTGATCTTCCGGGGCCATGTGTCACTTCGACCCACCGTGGCCTGTCCGATGAATCCCCACGTGCCGGCTCGCAGAGTCGGGCCGTCCCAGCCGAGGTGGCACAGGACGTCCACTCCTTCGTCATGAGCGTGCGTCAGGGTCGGTGCCGCGTTTGGTGCCGCCTTGAGCCCGACCGCCTCGCAGGCATCGATCAGCGCGCCGTCGAAGGAGTGACGTGAACGCCTGATCTCGGCCAGACAGACGGAGCGTAATCCGCGGCGGCGCAATACCGTTGTCACCATGCGTTCGAACAACGGAGCTACCTGCTCCAGAGGCAGCACGTCGAAGGCATGTGCGACAGTGATCGCGAGCGCGGCGACGTACGGGCTCGACTCGTGATCGAAGTCGGACCTCAACGATATTCCGTGCGCGGAAACGTCAAAAGGATAACTCTGCTGGGTGAGGACGTCGTGCCGCTCGGCGATCTGGTCGAACACTATCGAGGCCGCCAAGCCCGCGTCGTCGCGTCTCTCCGACGACGTGGTGGTGAGCCCGTCATCGGGTTGCCCGTCCGCGGGCAGGTCGATCAGCTCCAGATTCCAATCGTTGTCGGCCAGGAAGTCGGCAACGATCGATTTCCTCACCCCGCGTCCCTTCCTCTTCAGGGCAAGCAGCTCGACATAGTCCGCCAGCAACGATGCTCTGGCGTATTGGCCATAGGTGTCCGGCTCGAGGCCGCCAATCACCCCTGCGCCCGGCCTTTCGTGATGTCGCGTACCGAGCGCGCGGCCTGATGGAGCTGCTCGGTCGCCGCGAGCAGGTCGTCCGTAACCTCGGCGCCGGGGATGGCATCCATGAGGAGCTTCACCTCGGCGACCAGCCGCCATGCTCGAGAGGCCGTATCCAGCTCCTCGACGATGTTCCGCGCGAGGCTCAAGTCGTTTGTCTGCCGCAGCGTCTTGCGGGCTTGTTCGCTCGCCAGCACTCTGCCGTACGTGGTGACGTTCCGCGAGTCTCCGAGCACGGAACGCTTGCCGGGCCTGTTCTTGAGATCCCCGACGACCTCGGCGAGCCTCCGCCCGTCGATGTTGCTCACGGCGTTCTCGATCTCCTCGTAGGTTCGCTCCTGGTCGAGTCCGATGTGTCGTCTGATGTCCGCCGAGTTCATGCAGCGAAGCCAGACGCCGAATCGGTGGTCCTGGAGGTCGCTCACGTCGAGGCCGAACTCCTCGCGCGCGTACAGCAGGATGCGGATTGCCAGGTACGAGTTCCTCACGCCCTGGGTATTGCTGCCGACTCGCCGGCCGAGCTCTCTGAAGGGATCGGGGCTGTCGCGCTCGACAAGTCGCGCGATCTCGCCCAGAATATAGTGGGCCCTCGCCTCGGGCTCCCACGTCTTGATTCCACCGATGTGTCTGAAGCCGACGTAGGCGCGTATCTCGTCACGGTTCGGCACCACGAAGCAGGGAACCTCGGCGAGCTGCTCGATCCGGTCGGGCGACGACTCGACGAGAAGATGCAGGTCATCGGCTTCCGGCGCTCCACGAAGGACCTTCAGCGTCGCGAGCCGTCTGTTGCCTTCGATGACGGTATGGCTCTGCCCGTTCTCCCGGGTGACGATGAGCGGCTCGATCCGGAAGAAGCCGTGGTCCATGTACGATTGTGCGATCTCCTCCAGCACGGCGGTCTCGTACAGGAACTGGAGGATTTCGGACTGGGGCCTTCCGCGGACCCGTTCCGGGAGCCGGGGGTTCTCGGCGTCGAGTCTGAGCTCGTCTACGGGGAGATACCGGATACTCGGGGAGCGGATGTCAGTCATCCGGGATATTCCGCGTGGGTGCGGCCAAGCTGGTCGCCGCCACGGAGAGACTACTACATGTGGTGCGGCGCGCGCATCGCCTCGGTGGAAGGCGTGAAGGCGATGCTCGCGCCCGCTTCTCGTTCACTACGGTGCTCCATGGTCCGAAGCCGTGCTCCTCCTACGGCACGGATCCGCGCACCAGCTCGAGCTCCGTGGTCCGCATCCAGCCCACCGCGCCGTCCTCCAACACGATCTCCACCCAGTCGTCCGCCCGGCGGTCCACCGCGACCTTGGTGCCGGCATGCACCGCGAAGATCTGCAGGGCCGGATCGTCCGAGGGCGCGCTCTGTACCTGCGCCTCCTCGGCCATCACGATGGCCTCCTCGACGGCGCCGAGGCCGAGCTCCCGGACGACGAGGTTGACACCGAGGACGAGGGTCACGGCCGCGGCGGCGAGGGCGGCGCGCCGCGCCCAGGTCGCGAGGCCGGGCCCCGGCCGGAGCACCACGACGGCGGCGCCGGCGACCGCGGTCATCCAGGCCAGCGCCACGAGCCAGATCAGCGCGGCGCGCGGCAGCAGCCCGACCCACCAGCCGGCGGCGCGGAAGAGCCAGAACCGGGGCCGCGGGGTGATGTCGTCGGCGGTCATCGACCGCGCGAGGGCGAGGTTGGCGAGGAGGTCGTCGTCGCCGGGCATCAGTTGCCGGGCGCGTTCGTAGTTGAGGATGGCGGGGGCGAGCTCGCCCAGCCGGAAGTGGGCGTTGCCGATGTTGTAGTAGAGCTCGCCGCTCTCGATCCCCTCGTCGAGGATGCGCCGGTAGCGGTCGAGGGCGCCCTCGAAGTCGCCGGCCTGGTAGAGCCGGTTCCCCTCGTCGAAGAACGCGCTCTGGGCCCCCGCCGGCGCCGCCGCGAGCAGGAGCCACAGGGCGCCGAGGGCCGCGGCGAAGGACGTGGAGCGTTTCTCGGTCATGAGGCGGTCAGGGGAGCAGCCACAAGGCCCCGAGGGTCGTCGCCGCGAAGGACGTCCGAGTGCTTCTCGGTCATGAGGCGGTCAGGGCCGCGTCGAGCTCGGTCATCGCCCGGCCCGCCTCCGCGAGCATCGCCTGCATGGCGGCGGCGTCGGGCTCGGCGGGGGCGAAGCGCTCGCGGTCGCAGCGTTCGAGACAATCGAGATAGGCGTCGGCAACGGTCGCCTCCACCCCGCGGGCGCCGAGGGCGGCGCGCATCTCGTCGTGGATCAGGCCGGCCTCGGCCACGTTCAGCTTGTCGCCGAGGAACCCCTGCATGGCGCGGCCCACCTCGGCGTGGAACTCGCGGTGCCGGTCGGGCGAGCACAGCGACTCGGCGCGGGCGAGGCGGCGCCGAGCCACCTTCGAGGCGCGGCGGCTGCGGGCCCAGGCGACGTCGCCGGCGAGGCGGTCCCGGTGGCGGCGCACCGCGACGGCCCCGGCGAGGGCGACGAGGGGCAGCACCGCGACCATCCAGAACCCGGCCGTGCGGAAGATCGAGCCTCCCCGCGCCCGGAACGTCGGGGCGGCGATGCGGATGAAGCGGATGTCCTCGCGCTGGAGGTCCACCGCGGCGCGGCCGCGCCCGCCGGGCAGGGCGGGGGCGGGGCCCGGGTCGCCGGTGACGATCAGGTCTATCGGGTCGGACGAGGCCACCGCGTAGGCGCCGCGCCCGGGGTCGAGGTACGCGAGCTCGACGGGGGGGATGGTGACCTGGCCGGGCTCGCGCGGCACGATGACGTACTCGTAGACCCGGCGGCCGCGTACCCCGTCCGCGGCCGGCTCCACCTCCTCGCTCATCTCCGGGGGGTAGACCTCGAAGGCGGGAGGGAGGTCGAGGGTCGGCTCGGGCAGGGTGCGGATGTTGCCGCTGCCGCTGACGTCGAGGCGCAGGGTCAGGGCGTCGTTGGTCTCGGCCTCGGTGCGGTCGACGCCGGCCGAGACCGCGAGCGAGCCCACGAAGCCGGAGTACGACGCGGGGGCGCCGGGCGGGGCCGGCAGAACGTCGAGGTCGAGGGCGTTCGACGCGACCGAGACGGGCACGCGCCGCCCGAAGAGGCTGCCGCCGAAGCCGCCGAAGGGGTCGCCGAACGGGTCGCGCCCGAAGGGGGACCGTCGCTGCACGCGCACCTGCGCCTCGAGCACCAGCGGCTCGAGCCGCTTGGGGCCGGCGCTGGTCGGGAACAGGGCGACGCGGCGGATGACCTGGCTCGCGTACTGCACGCCGTTGCGGACGACCTGCTCCTGCCGCTGCGCCGCGGTCAGCTCCTCGACCCAGAAGCCGGCGGTGCCCGGCTGCCGGACGACGCTGACGCCCTCGACGTCGACCCGGGTGAAGATGCGGTACTCCACGACGACGGGCTGGTTGACGTAGACCTGCTCCTCGCTGAGGGTGGCGGCGAGGAACAGGTCGTCGGAAGAGATGCCGTCGCCGCCGCCGGCCCCTGCGCCCCCGCCGCCGCCCCCGCCCGCGCCGGCCGCCGGGGCGGGGGAGATCTCGATGGTCAGGGGATCCGTGCGCAGGTCCTGCCCGTCGACCCGCACCGTCACCGGCCCGATCTCGAACGTGCCCTCCCGCGTCGCCAGGAACCGGTACTGAATGGTGTGCGACGTCGACATGCGGCCGTTGACGAACTGCATCGACGTCGACGTGCCGGCCCCGAGGTAGTCGGCGAACGCCGCCATGTCGGGCAGGGCGGGGTCTCCGTCGGTGTTCTGGCTGCCCGACACCTCCACGTTCAGGACGAACTGGCCGTTGACGGGCACCGGGTTCTGGCTGAGGAACGCCCGCACCGACTGGGCGAGGGCGCCGGCCGGAAGCGCCAGCATGGCCACGGCGACCGCCAGCGCCAGCGCTCGGGGGCGTCGTGGCGGGCCGGTCGGGTCGCCACCGCTGCCCGCCGCCGGCCCGGCCGGTCGCGG
>JAJEEA010000425.1 GCA_022821235.1 Vicinamibacteria bacterium | reverse complement strand
CCCGGAGCGTCCGCCCGGGCCGGTCACGCGCATCGCCGTGCCCCCTCGGCCGACGGGCAGGTCCCCTCGGCCGCCGGGGCGGTCGCGAGCCCGCGCGACTCGAACCGCGCGACGTGACGGCGCCGTCCGCGGCGGCGGCTTGACCCGGCGGCGCGGCCCGCGTATCGTCCCGACCACCGGCATGAAGCCGGCAACTCTGTCCGGGAGAGGACGATATGCACAAGAAGCACCTGTGGCTGGCCGGCGTGGCGATGATCGCGGCTATCGTGTCGCACACCATGACGGCGGCGCAACCGCCGGCACAGCCGATGTCGTTCTTCGTCACCAGCGTCGGCCTCGGCGACGGCGCCAACCTCGGCGGCCTCGAAGGCGCCGACGCGCACTGCCAGTCGCTCGCCGCCGCCGTGGGGCGGGGCGACTCCACCTGGCGCGCCTACCTCAGCACCCAGGGGCCGAACGCCGTCAACGCGCGCGACCGCATCGGCGACGGGCCGTGGTTCGCCCACGGCGGCCGGCGGCAGATCGCGGCCGACCAGGGCTGGCTGCACGGCGACACCCTCGACCAGGCGCGGATCGGCAACGCCATCGGCAAGATGATCGCGCTGACCGAGCAGGGCGACCCCGTCAACGGCGTCGGCGACTCGCACAACCAGCACGACATCCTCACCGGCACGCAGCCCGACGGCCGCGCCTACACCGACGACGCCGACCATACTTGCGGCAACTGGACGAGCAACGGCGAAGGCTCGGCCCAGGTCGGCCACTCGGACACCCAGGGCGGCGGCAACAGCTCGTGGAACTCGACCCACGCCAGCCGCGGCTGCAGCCAGGAGGCCCTCGTCGGCACCGGGGGGGCGGGGCTGTTCTACTGCTTCGCCATCGACTAGAGCTGGTCGGCGCGCGCGGGATCATCCGCGCGCGCCGCCTCCGCGGGGCGCCGATCGCCCCCCGGCCGGAGTCGCGCGACGCCGCCAGGATGCCGGTCCGGCCCACGTGAAGGACGGTGCCGCTTGAAGGTGGCCGGCCCGGCCGACGGCTTCCGCGCGCGCCGCTGCCTTGCCGGCGTGCCCGCTCCCCGCGGGAGACGGGCGCATGCGCCGACCCCGCTGACAGGAAACCCGAGGCCGCTTCGAGCTCACCGACGAGCGGCCGGCGCCGGACCGTTGATTTCGCCCCGGGGGGCGCGGCCCGTGGGGTCGGCGCGAGAGTGCGTCCCCCCGACCGCCGTGTCGGAATCCGCGTGCACCGAGGGCGCCGAGGGCGCCGGCCGCGTAGAGGGCGCCGGGGCGAAAGAGGTGCCCGGCAAGTTCAGAAGCGCAAGAGGCGCGTGGCCTTGACGACGAAGGCCCGGTTCTGGAGGAACGGCCCCCGCGGGTCGAGGGTGTCGCGCTCGTCGGTGTAGACCACGAACAGCTCGCTGCCCGGCTGGTACTCCCAGCGGAAGCGCAGGTTGGTGCCGAGCGAGTCGAGGGTCGAGTTGTACTGCACGAGCGCCGCCACGAACATGCGCGGGGTCAGCGTATAGGTGGTGCGCACCGAGACGAGGTCGGTGCGGAAGTCGCCCTGCGGCAGCTCGAGCCAGTTGAACGACACCGACGGCTCGACGTTCAACTGCGACGAGAGGTACGCGCGGCCGAAGGTGTAGCCCACGCCGGTGCGCTCGCCGCCGAAGAACCCCCCGTGGTCGAAGTTCAACCCGCCCGACACGACACGCTGCTGGCCCAGCGCGTAGACGACCCGGACGTTCGAGAAGCGGTAGGCGCCGGCGGGGATGGTGATGGCCGGCGTCATCGGGAACGACTCCTTCAGCCGTTCGTAGCTGTCGGTCGCGCCCGCGAAGAACATGTCGCCGTTCTCGAACTCGATGCCGAAGAGCCCCTGCCGCGCCCGGGTCTCGAGGAGGCCGGCGCCGTCCGTGGTGTAGTCGACGTTGCCCTGGAAGAGGAACTTGCGGATCGACGCGATGGACAACGGACGCGGGCTGAACCGCCCCTCGACGAAGTTGCGCCGGAAGTCGTGCCGGCGCACGAAGCCCACCTCGGGCCTGAAGTCGGCGCCGACGCCCAGCCGTTCCGCGAGGAAACCCCAGCGGTCGCCGCGGTAGTCGAGCTTCGCCTGATAGCTCACGGCGTCGTCCCGGCTCACCCCCGGCAGCCGGCTCTCGGCCAGATAGGTCGTGATGTTCAGGTTGTCGTAGAACGAGAACAGCCCGTCGACGCCGTACACCTGGTTCGACCCGCCGCCGTCGAGCGACACGGAACGGCCCGTGAACAGGGCCCCGACCGCGCTGCGGCGCAGGATGTAGCGCTTGACCCGGGCGACGGAGAAGTTCGTCGCGGCGGCGGCGCCGGCCCCCTCGGTCTGCACGTTCAGCACCCCGATGCTGTAGGGCCCGGCCTTGCCGGTCAGCCGGCCGCCGGCCCGGATGGGCACGGTCCGCCCGTCCTGGAGCCCGATGCGCCGGCTGAAGAACAGGATCGGCGCCGTCCCCGAGAACTGGCCGCCCCCGAAGTAGAACTCGGTGGCGCCGCTCGTGAACCCGCCGCCGAAGTCGAAGATGCCCTGCCCCTCGAGAAAGAACTCGCGCTTCTCGGGGAAGAAGAGGCTGAACCGGGTCAGGTTGACCTGCTGCTCGTCCACCTCGACCTGCGCGAAGTCGGTGTTGTAGGTGAAGTCGGCGGTGAGGCCCTGGGTGACGCCGTACTTGACGTCGAACCCCACGTCGCCCCCCGTCAGGGTGCGTTCGTCGGTGGCGCGGGTGAGGTCGGTGGTGACGTCGGAGATGCCGTAGGGCTTGACCTCGAGCCGGGTGCCCGAGGCCGGCACTTCGAGCCCGACGAGGGTCGCGGCCGACGACATCTTGTAGGCTCCCGCCCAGCTCAGCGAGGCGGGGATGGGGGTGAGGAACGAGGTCTCGTTGGTCGACGCCACCCGGCGCTGCACGTTGAGGCCCCACATCTGGGCCGGCCCCGCCCGGTAGCGGAGCGACTTGAAGGGGATGGCGATCTCCACCGTCCATCCGTCGTCGAAACGGCCGGCGGCGACATCCCACACCGTGTTCCAGTCGATGTTCTGGCTGCGCTCGTCGGTGACGAGGGCGTCGAAGAGCCCCCCGATGGCGTTGGTGGTGAAGGCGAACGCGTTGCGCCGGTCGTAGAAGGTGTCGAGGACGATGCCGAGGGTCTCGTTGCCGTACATGCCGAAGCTGTCGCGCTTCATCTCGTTCGCGACGATACGGTCCGGCGCCCGGCTCCAGCAGCGCGCCGACACGTACAGGGTGTCGTCGTCGAACGTCACCCAGACCTCGGTCTGGTCCCCCGCGGGCGCGCCCTCGTTCGGCTCCTGCTGGACGAAGTCGGTCACCGGCGGCACCTCGTGGTACACCCGCTCGTCGAGCCGGCCGTCGAGCTGCAGCGGGGCGCCGAGCCGGATCGCGCGCAGGGTCATGCGCCCGAGGTCGTCGCGGGCCACCACCTCGGGCGGCAGGGGCGGCGGCGGGCCGTGAATCAGGGTGGGCACGGC
>JAJEEA010000058.1 GCA_022821235.1 Vicinamibacteria bacterium | reverse complement strand
GTGCGGCCGCGGCGGCCCTCCCGGGGTGCGCGCCCGGCGCCGCCGACGGCGATTCCTCGATCACGCCGGGAAGCTCCATCTCCTGCTGGGCTGCCAGGGTCGCCTCGCGGTCGCCGACGAGCGCGCGAGCGCCGGTCCCGTCCCAGGCCCCCGTCAGCCACGCCACGATCTCGAAGATGCTCAGATGAAAGGCCTCGCGCGCGGCGTCGATGCGGCCCGCCGCCTGCATCCGCCGCCCCACCTCGAGCCAGATCCGCCGGACGAGGGCGACGGCCGCCGCCGACCCCGACTTGGCGTTCTCCCGCAACGCGGCGCCCCGCCGGGCGCGAGCCAGCATCCGGCGCACAATCGGCCGTAGCCAGGCGGGCACCGCGGCCAGGTCCGCTTCCGCCCGCCGCCGCACCTCGGCCGCTCGCGACCGGGGGTCGTGCGCCGGCGGGTGGTCGAGGTGGAAGCGCACCTGATCGAGCACGTAGCGCGGATCGTCGGCCCAGCGGGGGCCGGCGATCTCCATCTCGAAGACCGCCCGGTGACCGTACCGGTCCAGGTAGTCCTCCATCGCGATGCGGAACGGGGCGTCCGCCGGCAGCCTGCGCCAGGCGAACGGGTCGGGATCGCGCAGCGTGGCCGCCGCGGCGGGGTCGCCCGCGGCGGCCTCGGCGAGCTCGCGGACGCGGTACCCGTGCTCGGCGCTCGAGACCTCTCCGGACGCGGCCAGGAGACGGCTGACGAGCGATCGTGCGTCGTCGCCGGCGACCCGGTCGAGCACGTCCGTCAACAGCTTCACCCAGAGGCCGTAGTAGGTGGCCGCGAGCTGGAGGACCGGCTGATAGTCGACCCCCAGGGCCAGCAGGTCGCGGAACCGCGCCAGCAGCAGGTCGTCGCCCAGGGTCGAGAGATCGGTCGCGCGGCCGTCCCGGAATCGGCGGATCAGGGCGTCGATTCGGGGCGGGGCGTCGCGGTGGAAGCGCCGGAGGCGGCGCGCCAGCCGCAGGGCCCGTCGCAGGCGCGCAAGCCCGGCGCGCCCACGGAGCGGATGCCCACCCGGCACCGGGATCTCCGGCTGGAACCCTCCCATGGTGTGGTTCGTCTCGGCCGGAAGGATGCCGATCGAGTCGTAGAGGCTCCACTGCAGGCTGTCGAGATCGAAGTAGGGGCGCCCGCCGAATCGACGAAGCACCTGCATGCCCGGCGGCAGCGGATAACCCGCCACCTGCGTCGAGGCGTAGACGATGGCCTGCGCGCTCGCATCGAGCAGCGACCAGGTCGCCACCGTCAGCGGCCGGGGAAGCGAGTCCCGGATGTTGGCGTCCGACCAGGTCGGGGCCTCGGTGGGAACGCCGGGAAAGGTCCAGCGGGGCAGCCGGGTGACGGGGCGGGACTGGAGCATCCAGAACGTCCGCCCGTCCCAGGCCCACTCCACGTCCTGCGGCGTGTCCCCGTCGCCGAGCGCCCAGTGGACGCGCACGACGGCGGCGGCCAGCGCCTCGATCTCCCGGTCGTCGAGGACCGGGGCGTCGCCCGTGGCATCCACCCGGGTGACCTCGGCTTCCGGGCCGGACCGGCGCACCGCGTACCGCTGCGGCGCGACCGTCCCCCGGACGACGGCGTCGCCCAGCCCCGCCGACAGCTCGATCGTCACGACCTGCCGCTCGCCCGTCACCGGGTCGCACGAGAAGGCCACGCCGGCCGCCACCGGGCCGTCGCGCGGGTCGCCGACCATCTCGCAGATCACCGTCGCGCACGGCGTGGCATCGTCGGCGACGCCGAGCCGCCGCCGATAGGCGACGGCGCGCGGCGTCCACAGCGACGCGAAGGAGCGCGACACCGCCTCGCACACCGCGTCGAGCCCGGTCACGCCGAGAAAGCTCTCGTGAACGCCGGCGAACGCGGCGCCGGCCCCGTCCTCGGCCGCGGCGGAGGAGCGGACCGCGAGCGGCCGGCCTTCCAGCCCGGCTTCTCCCAGGAGCCGGCCCACCGCCTCGCGGGCGGCCGGAGGCAGGCCCGTCCGCACGACGAGATCACGAAGCGCGGCGAGACGCGCCCGCACGTCGTCGCCGCCGACTTCGTCCGGGGTCACCGCCGCGAGCGCCGCGGCCAGGGCGGCGACGTCCGGCGTGCGGAACAGCTCGGCGTAGACGGACGCGGCCACGACGCCGCCGCGCGGCACCGCGAAGCCGTATCGCGCGAGGCGGGCGAGGTTCCAGCCCTTGCCCCCGGCCGCCGCGGAGCCGGCCGCGAACGCCTGGTCCCAGGTGAGCACCTGCTCTTGCCGGTGTGCGTCGGGGGGGTGCCGCGGTGGTCCGTCGGCAGGGAGCCGGCTGGCCGGACCCTTCACAGTGGACTCCGGATGGACTGCCGTGCAGACGAAGTTGCGAGTGCTGCTGCGCTTCCCCTTCGACGATGGCGGAGCCGTTCGGGACGGCTACCAAGACCAAGTCGCAGAGATGAAGTTACGAGTGCTGCTGCGCTTGCTTCCCGTGGCATGTGACCCTGGTTCGAAGGTGAGGATGGTGACGGAAACGACTTGCCGTGTGTCAGTCGCACAGCGCAGAAACGCGTTGCGCCCGAGTGCAGTTGGCGACTCCCTATCTATCGTTCACCGTCCCGAACCCGGGTGCAAGACAGTCCCCCAGGTCCACCCGCAAGACGACCATCGGATCGAGCCGGGCGGCCCGCCGGGACCGCCTCTCATTCACCGCTTCGGAGCGCCTCCGCGGGGTCGGTGGACGCCGCCCGCCGGGCGGGAATCCAGCAGGCCAGAGCAGCCAGGAGCGCCAACCCGCCGGCAACCGTCGCGAGCGTGACCGGATCGAGCGGGGCGACGTCGAACAAGACGGCGGTCAGGGCGCGCGTTCCCAGCGCGGTCGCGGCGAGACCCGTCACGACGCCCGCCGCCGCGATGCGCAGCCCGCGCCCCGCGACCAGGCGTCGCAGCGCGTGCGGGCTCGCCCCCAGGGCCGATCGTATCGCCATCTCGACCCGCCGCTGTCGCGCGTCGAACGACGCCGTGCCGAACAGGCCCACGGCGATCAGCGCCAGCGTCACGAGTCCGAAGGCAGTCGATACCCGCACCGCCAGCCGGGGGCGGGCGAGCTCCACCGCGAGCAGCTCGTCCATCGGCGTCAGCGTGTCTATCGGTATCGACGGCTCGATGGCCCGAATCGTGTCCCGCACCGCGGACAGCAGCGTCGAGGGCGGCCGCCCGGTGCGAATGGCGAGGTTGCCGGGCTGGAAGTGGAACGACTGCGGGGCCGGAAAGTAGACCGTCATCCAGTGGTTGGTGAGCTCGCGGTACCTCAGGTCGGCGGCGACCCCCACCACCGTCGCCCACTCGAACCGCGGGCTGATGCGGACCCGCCTGCCGATCGGCTCCTCGCCGGGCCAGTAGCGCGCGGCGGCGCTCTCGCTCACGACGGCCACGCGCCGCGCACCGGCGGTGTCGGTGCGCGCAAAGGCGCGCCCGCTCACGATCGGGATCCCCATCGTCTCGAAGTACCGCGGCGTCGCGATGTCCCAGTTGGCCCACTCGTTCGTCGCCGACTCGTCCGGCGTCTGGCCTTCGAACTGGAACGGAGAGCTGAGGCCGGTGGTGCCCGTTCCCGGCGGCAGGTGGAACGGCGCCGCCGAGATCACGCCGGGAAGCCGTTCGATCGCGTCGACCGCGCGCTCGTAGAAGGCGCGGACCTCGTCGGGGGTGCCGTAGCGTTGCGACGGCAGGTACATGCGCGTCGTCACGACGCCGTCGGTCTCGAGGCCATGGTCTATCGACTGCAGAACCACCGCGTCGACGACCGCGAACAGCGCCGCCACCGACGCGAGGCCGAGGCCCAGCGTTCCGACCGCCACCGCCGAGGCGAACGGTCGGCGGACGAGGCCGCGAACCGCGAAGCGGACATCCTGCCAGCTCGTCGCGAGGGCCGCCGCGAACCGCGCGTCGCGAACGTGGTTGCGGGCCGACTCGAGCCCCCCGAGGCTCACCAGCGCCCGCCGCCGCGCCTCGGCCGGCGGGACGCCCCGCGCCCGGCCCGCCTCCGTCGCCAGCGCGACGTGATGCCGCAGCTCCTCCTCCAGCTCGCGGTCGGCCCGACGCCGGTCGAAGAGCATCCCCAGCCGGACCCGCCATGCACGCCGCCATTGGTCGAGAAGCATGAACCGGTCTCCTCAGTCCACGGGACGTCGGGAAGACCCGCGACAGCCGTGGACCAATTGCACCCCGCGCTATCCGGCCCTGCGGCTCCAGCTGACGCGGGGCGGGACGAGAGCGAGACCCACCCGTTCATCGAAGTGAGGTCGAGGACCTTCAGAATCAGCAGATCCGATGTTTCCCTGCACGCGATCGATTCGAGCGTCGGGAACCCCGTCTGATCCCGCAGCGACTCCCGGACCTCATCGCCCCTCCCGGAACTTCGCGCGGGCAGGCGGCACGCCTCGGCGAGCGTGCTTCCCCGCCCGGACGTACTGCCCGGCGAGGAGGTCCTGCAGCTACCCTCGACCGACCGGACGCCTGATCGCGCCCACCATGCGCGCAACACCGGCCCACGACGCGGGCAGTTCTTCTCCCGGACAGTTCCACTAGTCGGCCCGGAGGACCCGCACGGGATCCAGGCGCACCGCCACCCGCGCGGGCAGCCAGCAGGCCACGAGCACCGTCGCGAAGACCAGGACCGACACCAGGCCGGTGACGGCCGCGCTGTCGGCGCTGGTCCCGAACAGCAGGCCGGCGAACAGGCGCGTCGTGACCGTCGCCGCGAGCACGCCGATGAAGAGACCCACCGCGGCCGTTGCCAGCCCGTCTCCGACCACCGTCCGGATCACCGCGCGAGGTGCGGCTCCCAGCGCCATCCGGATGCCGAGCTCACGTTCCCGCTGACCCACGGCGTACGCCATCACCCCGTAGACGCCGACGGCCGACAGCAGCAGGGCCAGCGCGCCGAACACGCCCATGAGGGCGGCCACCTCCCGAATCCCCGCCACCCCCGCATCGACCGCGGCGCTCAACGGCTTTCCCTCGAAGATGGGCAGGGCGGGGTCCATGCGTTCGAGGGCGAGGGCCGTGTCGGACAGCAGGCGCTCCACGGTTCCCGGCCCGCGGACCGTCAGGTACATCCAGCGGTTCGCGACCTCACCGGCCGACAGGTACAGGAATGGACGCTCGGCCTCGAACCAGTTCTGGCGGACGTCTCCCACGACGCCGACCACCCTCGCCCACTCCCCGCGCGCCGCGATCGCGGGCACCCGCAGCCGCTTCCCCAACGGATTCTCGTCGGGCCAGTACCGGCGGGCCAGATGCTCGCTGATCACGACCGCGAAGTCGCCGTCCTCCCCGGCCTCGTCCCGCGCGTCGAACGTGCGCCCGTCGAGAAGCGGAATGCCCGCCGTGGCAAAGTAGCCGTCACTCGCGACGAGCACGTCGGCGAGCGGGGTCTCGCCGGGCGCCGGCTCGGGCCGCCCCTCTACCCGAAGCTCGACCGTCGGCCCGTGCCTGAGGCTGGCCGGCAACTGGGAAACGAGGCCCGCGCTCTCGACGCCGGGGACCGCCGACGCCCGCGCCAGCACGTCGCCGAAGAACTCGATGACGCCGCGCGAGTCCTCGACTCTCGCATCCGGCGGTCGTATGAGCATCGTCCCGACGCCCTCGGCCGAGAAGCCCCTCGAGCCGGCGTGGAGCGACCGGAAGCCTTGGACCGCCTGCCCCGCCGAGACGGTGATCACGACGGCCAGCGCCACCTCGGCGCCAACGAGCACCCGCCGCAGGGAGGCCCGGCGGGACGTGCCCGTCGGCGCCCCTTCCCGCAGCGCGTCCATCACCGCGGGCCGCCACGCCGCGGACGCCGCAGCGAGGCCGAACACGAGGCCGGACGCGACCGCCGTCGCGAGCGAGAACGCCAGGATCGGCCAGTCGACGGCGATGTCGCGGAAGCCCTGGATCCACCTCGACATCTCGGGCGAGATGCTGTCGCGGAGAACGCCGACGCCCCACGCCGCGACCCCGACCCCGACGCCGCCGCCGGCGAGCGCGAGCAGCAGCGACTCGACCGCGACGAGGCGCCCGATGCGCCATCGCCCCGCGCCCAGGGCGGCACGAACCGTCATCTCCCGGGCCCGGGAGGCCATCCGGCCCAACTGCAGGTTCGACACGTTCGCGCACGCGATGAGCAGCACCAGCGCCGCCGCGAGCTGGCCGAGGGCGAGAAACGGGCCGGTCACGCCGCGTTGCTGGTGCCGAAGCTCGACGACCTCGACGCCGCGGCCGGCGTTGGTGCGGGGATGGGCCTCCGCGAGGCGGGCGCCGAGGGCCGCCATGCGGGCGCGCGCCTGCTCCAGGGTCGCCCCGGGCCGGAGCCGGCCGACGGTCACCACGCTGTGATTCCGCCGATCGTTCCGATGCGACTCGGTGAGCACCAGCGGGACCCACACGTCGCGGCCGCCGGGCGGAAACTCGAACTCGGGCCGCATCACCCCGATCACGGTACGGGGGCGCCCGTCCAGCGCAATCTCGCGTCCGACGACGTCCAGGTCGGCCCCGAACCGACGCGTCCAGAGGCCGTGACCGAGCACCACGACCGCGTCGCGGCCCGGCCGCTCCTCGTCGGGCAGGAAGGTCCGGCCCAGGAGGGGCGGCACGCGAAGCGTCCGAAAGAAGTCCGAGGACACCGCGACGGTGTACAGCAGCTCGTCGTCGCCCGACGGCGAGGTCAGTCCGGACACGCTGTACATGTAACCGGACAGCGTCTCGAAGACGTCGCTGCGCTCCTTCCAGTCGACATAGTCGCCCGGCGTGACCAGGAAGGGCGCGGGCGGATCGGACTCCTGCACGGACACCAGCCGATCCGCCTCGGGATACGGCAGCGGCTGGAGGAGCACAGCGTCGACGAAGCTGAAGACCGCCGCGTTCGCGCCGACCCCGACCCCCAGCGTGAGGACGACGACGAGGCTGAAGCCCGGGTTCCTCAGCAGGCCCCGCGCCGCGTACCGCACGTCGCGAGCCACGGACTCGAGCATCGGAAACCCCGCCTGATCCCTGAGCGACTCCCGGATCCGGACGACCCCGCCGAACTTCGCGCGGGCCAGCCGGCGCGCCTCGGCGGGGGGCTGGCCGGCGCGGACGTACTGCGCGGCGAGCAGGTCGAGATGCAGCTCGATCTCTTGCTCCGTCTCCCGTGCGAGGCGGCGGCGCGCGCAGAAGTCCCGCACGCGCGACACGAACGCGACGACGGCTCGCCACGGACTCATGGGTCGGGTGAGAGCTGCAGGAGGCGCGCCATGACCCCGGCGATACGCTCCCAGTCTTCCGCCTGGGCCGCGAGGCGTCGGCGGCCCGCCGCGGTGATGGCGTAGAACCGGGCGCGCCGGTTGTTCTCCGAGCGCCCCCAGCTCGCCTCGATCCAGCCCTGCTGCCGCAGCCGCAGGAGCGACGCGTACACCGTCCCTTCGTTCAGGTGGAGCAGCTCGTCGCTGACCTGCTCGATGCGCCGGGCGATGCCGTACCCGTGCCGCGGCCCCATGACGTCGAGCGTCTTGAGCACCATCAGGTCGAGGGTGCCCTGGAGCACGTCGGTCCGGCCCTCTCCTATGGTCATCGCACAGAACTATGCGCCAGGACTTGGCGACTGTCAACAAGCACGCACCGACGAGCAACCGCGTCGTCGCGCAGCAGTGGCGGAACCCGAGGGTCTCGGACTCGGCTGCACCGTCACCGCCGCGGGAACGAGGCTGGAACGAGGTTCGGCCGCCTCACCGCCCGGCCGTGCCCCAGGCGCTCGGGACGCGGCCGGGTCCTCCCGGTACAATCACGTCGAACGACCGCAACGAGATCGAAGCCAGCGCCCTGGAGTCCGCGTCAATGCGAGTCGCCACGTCCGGCCAGCCCCGCCCGCCCCGAAGACGAGAGCGCCGCCTCCTCGTCGGTCTGTCCGCGGGCGTCGTGATCGCGGTCGTGGGCTACTGCGCGGTGTCGATGTTCGTCGCCGACCGGCTGACCAAGCCGTACCGCCGCCCGCTCGCCTCGTCGCCGATCGCCCTCGGCCTGTCCTACGAGGACGTGACCTTCTCAAGCACGGTGGACGACACCGTCCTGCGCGGCTGGTTCCTGCCGGTCGAAGGCAGCGACCGCGCCGTCGTCGTGGTCCACGGCCGCAGCTCGAGCCGCACCGGCGACCTCGGCGAGCTGGTGGCGCAGGCGGCCGCCCTCGTCGACGGCGGCTACAACGTGCTGCTGTTCGACTTCCGCGCGCACGGATTGTCGGACGGAACGCGCTACACGCTGGGCGCGGACGAGCAGGGCGACGTGCTGGGAGCCGTCGCGCATCTCGAGAGCCGAGGATTCACGCCCGACCGGATGGGGTTCTGGGCGCACTCGATGGGCGCGGCCACCGTCCTGCTCGCGGCCGCCGCCTCGCCGGACGTGCGCAACATCGTCGCCGACAGCAGCTTCGCCCGCCTCGAGGACCTGCTGGCGCGGGAGCTCCCGCGAGAGAGCGGACTGCCCGGCTTCTTCAACCCCGCCATCCTCTACTTCGGCCGTGAGCTGTTCGGCCTCGACACGAGGATTCTCAACCCCGTGGAGGCCGTCGCGGGCCTGCCGCCCCGCTCGCTGTTCGTCATCCACGCCGAGGCGGACGGGCTCATCCCCGTCGACCACGCCCGGCGCATCGCCGCCGCGGCGGGGCCGGCCGTCTGGGACCTCTGGATCTTCCCCGGATCCCGCCACGACCGGGTCTGGTCGGCCGCGCCCGAGCTGTACCGCTCGCGCGCGCTGGCGTTCTTCGACGAGAAGCTCCACTGAGCCGCTCCGGCTCCTTGGCCGCGCTCGGTCGACGACCTCGAACGTTGGCTGTCAGCGCAAGAGGCCGGTGTTGAAATCAGGCTCCATCGACGAGAGGCTCCACTGAGCCCGCTCCGGCTTTTGGCCGCGCCCGGTCGACGAACCTCGAACGCTGGCTGTCAGCGCAAGAGGCTGGTGTGAATCGGGCTCCATTGGTCGCGCTCGGTCGACGAACCTTGAACGAGGCCCGTCTGTATTCAGGGATATGCACTATCCTTGAATATGGAGGAACCGTGGCCAGCCTGGAAGAACGGCGCTGGGAGGGCGACCCTGCCGGGTTGACCCGGCGCGACCGCCGGCCGTGCACGTACCCGGTCTACCGGCCCGACCGATTGGCGGGCCGCCGGTTCGTCCTGGATGGGGACGTCGCCGCCGACGTCACCGACGCCGAGGCCGCGCTCCTGACGCTCGACGCGTCGGCGGCCGCCCTCGCGGGCACCGAGGCCCTGGCCCGCCTGCTGCTCCGCGTCGAGTCCGTCGCCTCGTCCCGCATCGAGGGCCTTGAGGTCGGCGGACGCCGTCTGCTCCGCGCGGACGCGGCGCGCCAGCTCGGCGAGACCTCG
>JAJEEA010000408.1 GCA_022821235.1 Vicinamibacteria bacterium | reverse complement strand
CGCGCGGCCCTGCTCGCGTACCTCTACGACGCGGACGAGCCCGACCCCCGGGCCGCCGCCCGCGATGCCGCGGGCCGGCCGGGGGCGACCGCCGCGACCGCCGCCGCCGAGCCGGATCCGCAGGCCGCCTCCGGCGATGTGGCACCCGCGGAATCGGAGTGGGTCTTCGCCGGCTACCGCCGCTTCCTCGACCAGGAGGGCCGCCCCGCCATCAAGCCGCCATGGGCGACCCTCAACGCCATCGACCTGGCCGCGGGCGAGATCCTGTGGAAGGTGACCCTCGGCGACTGGCCGGAGCTGTCGGCGGCGGGGCGCCCGCCCACCGGGGCCGAGGCCTACGGCGGCCCCCTCGTCACCGCGAGCGGCCTGATCTTCATCGGCGCCACCCGCGACGAGCGCTTCCGCGTCTTCGATACCCGCGACGGCGCCCTGCTCTGGGAGACGGGGCTGCCCGCGGCCGGCTACGCCACCCCCGTCACCTACGCCGTCGGCGGGCGGCAGTTCGTGGTCATCGCGGCCGGCGGCGGCAAGATCGGCACGAAGTCCGGCGACGCCTATGTGGCGTTCGCGCTGCCGTAAAGGGGCTCCGACCGTGAAGTAAGACCGAGCATCCTGACAAGCAGGGTGCAGCCGGGTGAGTCCCGACAGTAGACCGGCCATCCGACATGGAACTGCAGGGAACCGCCCGAACGATCATCCTGAGCGGTCGGACGCCCGTCGAAGCGATGGTGACCGCCCTCCGAACGGGACGTGACACGCCAGGTACGGATGACCTCGGCGAACACGACCGAGTCGCACGCGACGAGGTGCTCCAACGTATCGTGCGAGCCGTTCCCGGACCGGACGTCCCGACGGACGGCTGGGTCATCCGCACCGAGCCCGGCCCACAGGTGCCCCGAAACCGCTACCAGGTCACGATGGCCGAGGCGGCCGCCGTCATCCGGGCGGCCCGGCCGGCAGCGCAAGCGAGCCTTCGAGGCGGCGATGACCTGGTCCTGAACGGCGTGTGGCAGTACACGAAGAACGGCAGAATCCGCGGCCGCGTCCAGGCCGAAGACACCCGGGGAGCCGCTCTCAGAGCGCAAGAGGCGGCCCGGAAGGGACGGACCTGGGTCACACCCGCCCGGCTGCTCCACCTGCAGGTTCCCCGCAACCACCGCCTCCTATACCATGCCGTGCTGACGCCCGACGACCTCTGGGCGGTGCTCACGGGCGACGCCGGTGAACCGCAGGAGCACATCCCCGTCCACGACACGGCTCCAGATACCGACGGGGCCAGCCCGCAGGAACGGATGCTGATCCCGCACGCTCACGAGTTTCCCGAACGAATCATCCCGATTGTGCAGGCCGTCGTCACCGGGCGTCAGACCCTCCTGTGGACGACGGACGCCCTGGAACCGGCCCGACGGCGGTGGTTCACACCAACCCGCATGGCCGAGTACACCGCCGGATTGGCGACGTACCTCCTCGGCCGCCTGTCACCCGACGAGCAGCAGGCCGTGCTGACGACGCACGATCTGCTGGGCAAGACCGTCGACCGCCACGCGTCCGAAATGGCGTTCACGATACCCAGACCGCTTGAGTTCCTTGACGGCCCGGGGAAGGCGGAGTGGTTTTCCGGCATGGACGACCGGATGACAGCAAGCGACGGCGGAATCGCGGCGGGCCGGCCCAGCCGGCCGGATCTCGCCGCCCACGGCAGTCTGTGGCTGCTGCACTGCCGGCAACAGCAACTCGCCGGAGCCGCCCAGGAAGCCCTGGTCAATGACTGGAAGATGCGAACGGCACTTCAAGGCCCAGCCGCGGTCGAACGGGGACCGTACACCCTGATCGGCGTCACCGACCGATCCGCCGCGGAAATCGAGCGCAACGCTCGCCACCGGGGCACCCTGGACAGTCTCTTCGAAACGGCCGTGCCTTGGCCCGAGCCCGGTCCCCTCTCCTGCGCCCACCGCGACAGTCGGCACGACCCCGAGCGGGAAGCGCGCAACTTGGCGGTTCTGCGTCGAGCCCGTCAAAAGAAAATCGAACAAAGTTGACGGACTGCGCATTCTGATCTAACTCAGTTCCCCAGTTTCGCAAGTTTTGGCCCGAGCACTCGCTTGAATGCAAGGAGGCGGTCGATCATCCAGTGGCTGACCTCTTCCAACGTTTCCTGATGGTCATCGATGGAACCCGGCCGGAGAATTGATATGCGGCTCGCCCTGCGGTTATCCAAGCGTTCCCATTCCAGTGGTTCCAGCTCCGATTCCAAAACTGCCTTCTGCTGTTCCAGCTCGTCGAACGCCGCCTTGTTCCATTCTCGATCGGTAGAGTCGATATAGAGTTCCACCCGCGCTCGTCCGTTGGCCGCGAAGTTAGCGCCGTAAGTAAACCATCTGGTACCAGATGAGAAGGAGTACCAGTTCTGCGGTTGCGCCTTGCGTGCGCGGGTGAACTCGTACTCTTCCCTGAGGGTGTCCATTAGCGCTTGGAAGAAGAGGCGGTACTTCTCGCCCCTTTCCGAAGTGCCCCCTACTCGTTTTCCGTCCGTTCGCCTGCTCCATTCGTTCGGAGTGACAACGAGATCAAAATTGACGGCGACGCGGGAACCCTCGATCTTCCACAGCTCTACGCCTACGCCGAAGAACTCCGTGTCTTCGCCGGTGCGAGAGTTAAGGAAGTCCAGGGCCGCCCTGTGCTCGTCGCGGAACTCCCCTGCGACCCAGACGACGACGCTGGCGTTGTGACCGGCCGCATACGTGAGGATCTGGCCGAGATGACTATGGTCCGTCGTTCCCAACTGATTCTCAATGATCACCTGGCGTCCGCCACCGTCTCGGGCCAACAAGTCCAGCGAAAACGTCCCGACCGCTGCCTCTCGCTCCTCGATTTCGAGGTCCATTCCCAAGGCATCGCCAAGCTGGTCGATGTTCTTCTGCAACCATGGCGTGAAGTCTGCGGCCTCGTTCGCCCAGACCTCGCGAAGATCCACCTTGTCGATTCTCGCTAGTTCGACCATCTCCTCACCCTTCCAGTGTCCTCCCAACCGCCGTGCTCACTCACTGGCGGACACTCACAGGGCACGCGCGTCGCCGCTGTCGGCAATTGCGGAGTCCGGAGCCAGCTCTACTCTCCGCTCGCGCACCAACGAGGCTCCGGCTGGTCTCGCGTGGACACCAAGGGGAGCAGACGACCGCCGCGACGGCTCGCGGGACGTCCGGCGGCCGGCAGTGCGCCCGGGCGCTTGCGCCTGGTCGCGCGTCGAGGTATTCGCCACCAAGTTACGTACCTCAGCCAGCCTGCTTCTGCTGAGCCTTCTCGATCTTGGCCCAAGTGTCCCGCAGGGTGACCGTCCGATTGACCACCAGCCGGCCGACCGTCGAGTCGGGGTCGACGCAGAAGTAGCCTTGCCGCTCGAACTGGTAGCGGCTGCCGGCGGGGGCGCCGCGCAGGCTCGGCTCGACGCGGCAGCCGGCGAGGGTCTCGAGCGAGGCGGGGTTCAGTGCGTCCTTGTAGTCGCCGCCCTCGCCGGCGTCCTCGGGGTTGATGCGCGTGAACAGGTGATCGTAGAGCCGCACCTCGGCCTCGACGGCGTGGGGGGCCGAGACCCAGTGGATGGTGCCGCGCACCTTGCGGCCGTCGGGGGCGTAGCCGCCCCGCGTCTCGGGGTCGTAGGTGCAGCGCAGCTCGACGACCTCGCCGGTGGCGGGGTCCTTCACCACTTCGCGGCAGGTGATGAAGTAGGCGTAGCGCAGCCGCACCTCGCGGCCGGGGGCGAGGCGGAAGTACTTGCGCGGGGGTTCCTCGCGAAAGTCGGTCCGCTCGACGTAGAGCTCGCGCGAGAACGGGACCACCCGCGACCCCATGCTCTCGTCCTCGGGGTTGTTGACGGCCTCGACCTCCTCGACCTGCCCCTCGGGGTAGTTCTCGATGACGACCTTGAGAGGCCGCAGCACCCCCATCACGCGTAGGGCCCGCCGGTTGAGGTCCTGGCGGACGGCGTCCTCGAGCTGGGCGATGGAGACGATGCTGTTGGCCTTGGCGATGCCGATGCGGTTGCAGAACTCGCGGATGGCCTCGGGCGTGTAGCCGCGGCGGCGGAACCCGACGATGGTGGGCATGCGGGGGTCGTCCCAGCCCGCCACGTGCTTCTCGGACACGAGCTCGAGCAGCTTGCGATTGCTGAGCACGGTGTAGCTGAGGTTGAGGCGCGCGAACTCGATCTGCCGGGGCCGGCAGGGGACGTCGATGTTCTCGAGGAACCAGTCGTAGAGGGGCCGGTGGTCCTCGAACTCGAGGGTGCACAGCGAGTGGGTGATGTCCTCGAACGCGTCGGACAGGGGGTGTGTGAAGTCGTACATCGGGTAGATGCACCACGCGTCGCCGCTGCGATAGTGGGGCACCCGCCGGATGCGGTAGATGGTGGGGTCGCGCATGTTCATGTTGGGCGACGCCATGTCGATGCGGGCCCGCAGCGTGCGCGACCCGTCCTCGAACTCGCCGGCCCGCATGCGGGCGAACAGATCGAGGTTCTCGGCCACCGTCCGGTCGCGGAAGGGGCTGTCGCGGCCGGGCCGGTTCCACAGGCCGCGGTACTCGGAGACCTCGGCCCCCTGCAGGTCGCAGACGTACGCCTTCCCCGCCTCGATCAACTGGACGGCGCAGTCGTGGAGCCGCTCGAAGTAGTCGGCGGCGTGGTAGAAGCGGTCGTCCCAGTCGAACCCGAGCCAGCGCACGTCGTCCTCGATGGCCCG
Source organism: Vicinamibacteria bacterium (assembly GCA_022821235.1). GTDB lineage: Bacteria > Acidobacteriota > Vicinamibacteria > Vicinamibacterales > UBA8438 > JAJEEA01. The sequence continues at coordinate 8,722 of JAJEEA010000408.1, read as the reverse complement.
GACGTACTCGACGCTCTCGGTGGTCGGGTTCGTGTCGTCCATGCGGAGGTTGCACAGCCCGCCGTGCTCGGCCGCGAGCCCGAAGTTCAGGCAGATGGACTTGGCGTGCCCGATGTGCAGGTAGCCGTTGGGCTCGGGCGGGAACCGGGTGTGCACGCGGCCGGCGTGCTTCCCGGTGCGCTGGTCGTCGGCCACGATCTGCCGGATGAAGTCGAGCCCGCCGGGGGCGTCGCCCGCGGGTGCCGCTGCGTCTGGTCGTACGTCAGTGGTCATCGCCGTTCCATGGTGTTGCGCGGCTTGTCGCAAGAGCTTCCTCTGCTCTGGTTTCGGATCACGGAACCGCCGTCTTCACGGCGCCCGGCACATCGCCCGGCCTCGGAAACCGCCGCTTGCGCCCCCGCAGGTGACCGCACTACCTTGCCACGCGCGAAGCGCCCGGAATGGCGGGGAACGGGCTGCGCCCCGGTGCGGTTGGCAGCCTCGTGTCGGTCGCTGCCCTTGTCCCGTCCGGCGCCACCCCGGCCAACTTCGACCGGGCGCCGGCGCCTCCGGCCGAGGCGATGCCGTCCTACGCCGCAGAGTCCTGGGACGCGAGCCGCGCCAGGGCGCGGTCGATGCGGGCGAGGCAGGCGTCGGGGCCGAGGATGGCCAGCCCCTCGAACAGGCCGAAGCCGACCGCCTTGCCGGTCACCGCGACCCGGACCGCGTGGATGACCTGGCCGATCCGGATGCCCTCGGCCTCGACGAACTCGTGCAGCGTCCGCTCGAAGGTCGCCGCGTCGAACGGCCGCGTCGCCTCGAGCCGGTCCCGGAACCGGCGCAGCCGCGGCGCGACCCCGTCCTTGCGCAGCCGCTTGTCGAACGCCTTCCCATCGTACGCCACGTCGCCGTCGGCCTGGAAGAACTCGGGGTAGTCGAGCACGTCGCCGGCGACCTTGATGCGTTCGCCGGCCGCCGCCACGACGTCGCGCACGCGAGCCAGCTCGGCCGGAGACGGCGGCGCGGCGACGAGGCCGGCGCGCTCGAGGAACGGCGTCGCCCGGGCCACCCGCTCGTCGACGCCGAGCGCCTGCATCCGCCGCTCCTGGAACGCGGCCAGCTTGACGGGGTCGAAGCTCGCCGCGGCCCGGTTGATGCGCTCGAGCGAGAAGTGGGCGACCATCTCGTCGCGCGTGAAGCGCTCGGTGCGGTCGTCGAGCGACCAGCCGACGAGGAGCAGGTAGTTGAGCAGCGCGTCGGGGTCGTAGCCGACGGCGCGGTAGAAGTCGACCACGACGGGGTTGAACGTCTCGGGCGACACCTCGATCCGCGACCGCTCGGCGACCGACAGGCCCCGGTCGTAGATCGCCTTGAACTCGTGATGCCGCAGGTAGCGGTCGAGCTTGCGCTTACTGAGCTTCTCGGCGCCGCCCGGCGCGGCCACGTACGGCACGTGCGCGAAGGCCGGCGGCTCGTAGCCGAGGGCGGTCGTGATGAAGAGCTGCCGCGGCGTGTTCGACAGGTGCTCGACGGCGCGGATGACGTGGGTGATGGCGAAGTCGTGGTCGTCGACGGCGCTCGCCAGATGGTACAGGCACGTTCCGTCGGCCCGCTGCACGACGTGGTCCTGCTCGAGGCCCCACTCGAACTCGACGTCGCCCCGCACGAGGTCGCGGAACCGGCAGGCGCCCTCGCGGGGCATCTTGAGGCGCACCGCGGCCCGCCGCCCCTCGGCCTCGAACCGGGCCGCGTCTGCGTCGGTCTCGGCCATCCACCGGCGGCTGTAGAGAAAGCGCCGCTTGTCGCGCTGGGCCTCCTCCCGCTCGGCCTGGATCTCGTCGCCGGTCGCGTAGTCGCGGTAGGCGGCGCCCGTCGCCAGCAGCCGCTCGACCGCCTCAGCGTAGCGGTCGCCCCGCTGCGACTGGTAGTACGGCGCGTAGGGCCCGCCGACCTCGGGGCCCTCGTCCCAGTCGAGCCCCAGCCAGCGGAACCCGTCGAGGATGGGCCGCAGGGCGGCGGCGACGTTGCGCTCGGCGTCGGTGTCGTCGACCCGCAGCAGGAACTGCCCCCCGTGCCGGCGAGCGAAGAGCCAGTTGAACAGGGCGGTCCGCACCCCGCCGATGTGGAGGTAGCCGGTGGGGCTGGGGGCGAAGCGCGTGCGGACGGTCATCGGTCGAGGATTATAATCAGTGCTCCTCCCCCCCGACATGACGCCGGGTGAGAGATGGTGCTCCGCCGGCGCGGCAACCGTGCGACCCTGCGGTCGCGTTCGAAGAGTCGCTGACGCGAACTTCCGAAGCACAGCGAACGGCGGTCGCGTCGGAGTTCGCCGACGCGGACTTCGCAGTGCTCCTGAAGCGCAGCGACCGGGGTGGTCGCGTTGGCGTTCGACGCGGACTTCGCAGTGCCGCGACCCTGCGGTCGCGCCGGCGGGACCTTCCGAGCTGCAGCGGCCCCGCGGCCGCGTTGGAAGGCCGCTGACGCGAAGCATCAGCGGTGCACGACCGAGAGGAGACGACGATGCCCTGGCTGCTGACCACCGTCCTGCTCGCGACGCTCGCCCAGTCGCCGCGCGAACCCGGCCTGCACAACGCCACGCTCGATGTCGACGGGGTGGGCACGGTCACCTACGGCCTCTGGGTCCCGCGCGACTACGACGCCGCCGAGCCGCGGCCGCTGGTGCTCGCCCTGCACCCGGGCGGTTCGCCGGGCCCCGGATACGGCGCGCAGTTCCTCCGCGGGTTCGTCGCCCCCGCGCTCCAGGACTGGGGCGCCGTCGTCGTCTCCCCGGACGCCCCGGGGCGGCGCTGGAACAACGAGACCAGCGAGCGCGGGGTGCTGGCCCTGATCGAGGACGTGCGGGCGACGTACGCCATCGACCCCGCCCGCGTCCTCGTGACCGGCTACAGCATGGGGGGCCGCGGCACGTGGTACATGGCGGGGCGCCATCCCGACCTGTTCACGGCGGCGATACCGATGGCCGCGCGGTCCGAGCCCGACGAGGCCCGCAACGTCGGGGACATGCCAGTGTTCATCATCCACCCCCGCGAGGACGAGGTGGTGCCGTTCGAGCCGGCGGAGCGGACTGCGCAGGAGATGGAGGCGCGGGGGCAGAACGTGTCGTTCCTGCCCCTCGAGGGCGTCGGCCACTTCCAGATGAGGCCCGAGCCGCTGCGCCGCGGCGGCGACTGGGTGCGGCAGCGCTGGACGGAGCGGTAAGGCGCACGCCGGCAGGGCGGCAAGGCGCACGCGGACCGTGGGCGCCTGTTGCAGGGAACCGCCCGCGCCGCAAGCCGGCGGCCGCACCGTCGGTGAAGACGGCGTGACCACGGAACCTGTATCGGGACCCGACGTCGCGTGAGGCCGGCGAGACCGCCCGCTGGCGCGGCGAAGAGTCCATCGAGGATGGGCCGCGGACGGCCCCGGAAGTCACAACCATGAAGTATCGGCGGCTCGCGAACACCGGAATCTACGTCTCCGAGCTGTGCCTCGGGGCGATGACGTTCGGCGGCCACGGTCCGTTCAAGGCCATCGGGGCCCTGGGGCAGGCCGAGGCCGACGCCCTCGTGCACCGGTCCCTCGACGCCGGCGTCAACTTTTTCGACACCGCCAACGTGTACTCGCTCGGCCAGTCGGAGGAGATGCTCGGGGCCGCCCTCGGCCCGCGGCGGAAGGACGTCATCGTCGCCACGAAGGTGCGCGGGCGGATGGGGGAGGGCCCGAACGAGATCGGGCTGTCGCGCGTGCACGTCATGCAGCAGTGCGAGGCGAGCCTGAAGCGCCTCCGTACCGACTACATCGACCTGTACCAGATCCACGGGCCCGACCCGCAGACCGACATCCGGGAGACCCTCGAGGCCCTGACCGACCTCGTGCGGGCCGGCAAGGTGCGCTACATCGGCTGCTCGAACCTCCCCGCCTGGCAGCTCATGAAGGCCCTCGGCCTCTCGCGGCAGCACGGGCTCGCGGAGTTCGTCAGCACCCAGTCGTACTACGCCATCGCGGGCCGCGAGCTCGAGCGCGAGATGGTCCCGCTGGTGAAGGACCAGGGCCTGGCCCTGCTCCCGTGGAGTCCGCTCGCGGGCGGGCTGCTCACCGGCAAGTTCACGCGCGACGGCGAGACCGACCCCGACGCGCGGCGCGTGTCGTTCGACGTCCCGCCCGTCGACAGAGCCCGGGGCTTCGACATCATCGACGTCATGCGCGACGTTTCCGGCGCCCACGGCGTCTCGGTGGCCCGGGTGGCGCTCACGTGGCTGCTCCACCAGCCCGCCGTCACCAGCGTGATCATCGGGGCCAAGCGGCTCGACCAGCTCGACGACAACCTGGGCTCGGTCGAGCTGACCCTCGCCCCGGACGAGCTCGAGCGCCTGGACGCAGTCAGCGCGCTGCCGGTGGAGTACCCGGGGTGGATGGAGATGCTGCAGGCCGACCGCGAGCCGGGCACCACGCGCGACTGGAGCCGGTTCACCCGGAAGTGACGGCGGGAAGGTGCCGCCGGACGAGGGTCCGGCCGCTCCCTCATTCGGAAGCGACCGGCAGGAGGGCGCCGCCCGGACCAGGGTCCGGCCGCCGCGATGAATCGAACTTCCCCCCGATACGTAGTACAACTCGACACTGGCGCGCGATTCGACACCGGCGCACGCGCCGGTCCGGCAGGACGAAACGCCGGCTCGAAGCCGTCTCCGTTCGCATCGCCATCACCGCCGGCGCCGACCGGGCCCGGCGGCGCCGCGGCAACTCGCGCGTTACACAAGGAGAACGCCCCATGAGCGACAACTTTCGCGTCGTCGACGCGGACGGGTTCCGGGTGCCCAGGATCCCGTGGCGGGGACTGGGCGCCGGCATCCTGGTCCTCGCCGCCCTCGTCACCACGGCGGGAGCCGTCTACCAGATCGAGCCGGAGGAGGTCGGGGTGGTGCTCCGGTTCGGCAAGTACGTCCGCACCAGCGAGCCGGGCCTGAACTTCAAGATCCCGTTCGTCGAGCAGATGGAGCGGGTGCCGGTGCAGCGGCAGCTCAAGCAGGAGTTCGGCTTCCGCACCACCGCCGCGGGCATCCGCACCGAGTACGCGGGCCAGCAGCAACAGCTCGCCGACGAGTCGGTGATGCTGACCGGCGACCTGAACGTCGCCGTCGTCGAGTGGATCGTCCAGTACCGCGTGGACGACCCCTACGAGTACCTGTTCAAGGTGCGCAACCTCGAGGACACCTTCCGCGCCATGAACGAGGCGGTCATGCGGGAGACCGTCGGCGACCGGACCGTCACCGAGGTCGTCACGGTGGGCCGGCAGGAGATCGAGGCCACCGTCGAGGAGCGCCTGCAGACGCTGACCGAGCAGTACCAGATGGGCATCGCCATCGACCAGGTGGTGCTGCAGGACGTCAACCCGCCCGACCCCGTCAAGCCGTCGTGGGACGAGGTCAGCCAGGCCCAGCAGCAGCGCGACCGGCTCATCAACGAGGCCCTGGCCGAGTACAACGCGGTCATCCCCCGGGCCCGCGGCGAGGCCGAGCAGACCATCCTGCAGGCCGAGGGGTACGCCCTCGACCGCGTGAACCGCGCGCAGGGCGAGGCCACCCGGTTCGCGTCCATCGAGGAGGCGTACCGGGTCGCGCCCAACGTGACCCGGCAACGCATGTACCTGGAGACGATGCAACGGATTCTGCCGGCGGTCGGACGCAAGGTGTTCGTGGCCGAGGGCGCGACCGGGGTGCTGCCCCTGCTGTCGCTCGACGGCGGCGCGCGGGCGGCCACCGCGCCCCTGGCCGGGGCCGGCGCCGCGGCGCGGGCGGGAGGTGAGCAATGAGAAGCACGCGACCGACGTTGGTGATCGTGTTGCTGGTCGGCCTGTTCCTGGCCGCCAGCTCGGCCTACATCGTCAGCGAGACCAACCAGGTGGTCATCACCCAGTTCGGCGAGCCGGTGGGGGAGCCGATCACCGACCCCGGGCTCCACTTCAAGATCCCGTTCATCCAGACCGCCAACATGTTCGAGAAGCGGTTCCTGGAGTGGGACGGGTTCCCCAACCAGGTCCCGACCCGCGACCGGCGGTTCATCTGGGTGGACACCTACGCGCGCTGGCGCATCACCGACCCGCTGCTGTTCTTCCAGCGCCTGCGCGACGAGCGGGGGGCGCAGTCGCGGCTCGACGACATCCTCGACGGCGAGACCCGCAACGCGGTGGCGCGGCACGACCTGATCGAGATCGTCCGCACCAGCAACCGCGAGCCCGCCGACACCGCGGCCAGCGAGCTGGAGGAGGCGGAGACGCTCGATCCCATCGTCACCGGCCGCGAGCAGATCACCCGCGAGATTCTCGACGCGGCGGCCGCCGCGGTGGGCGAGCTGGGCATCGAGCTGCTCGACCTGAAGTTCAAGCGCATCAACTACATCGCCGACGTGCAGCAGGACGTCTTCGCCCGCATGATCGCCGAGCGGCAGCGCATCGCCGAGGAGTTCCGCTCGGAGGGCCAGGGCGAGTCGGCCCGCATCCAGGGCGAGCGCGAGCGCGACCTCGCGCAGATCCAGTCCGAGGCGTTCCGGGCGGCGGAGGAGATTCGCGGGAACGCCGACGCCGAGGCCATCGACATCTACGCCGACGCCTACGGCCGCGACGCCCAGTTCTACGCGTTCACGAAGTCGCTCGAGACCTACGAGCGCACCATGGACCCCAGCACGTTCTTCATCCTGGGGACCGACAGCGAGCTGCTGCGTTTCCTCGAGACGCCGCGGTAGTCACTCACCGCCAACCCCGGGGGCGCCCACCGCGCCCCCGGGCCGCTTCCACCCGGCGACGCAACGGGAACCCCCGAGACCGGACGGCCGCCGGCGCGAGTGCGCCGACCCGGTTGCATCCGGCAGCGGGAACCCCGACCATACGCCAATGCTCGAACTCGCCCTCGTCGTCGGCATCGTGGTGCTGACCTCGGCCGCCTGCTCGCTGTTCGAGGCGGTGCTGTACTCGGTGCCGCCGGCCCACATCGACACCCTCGAGCGCGCCGGCCAGCCCGCGGGGCCGCTGCTCCGGCGGCTGCGGTCGCAGGTCGACCGGCCCATCGCGGCCATCCTGTCGCTGAACACCGTCGCCAACACCGGCGGGGCGGCCCTCGCCGGGGCCATCGCCACCAGCGTCCTCGAGTCGGTCTGGATCGGCTGGTTCTCCGCCGCCTTTACCCTGGCCATCCTCGTCTTCTCGGAGATCGTCCCCAAGACCGCGGGGGTCGTCTACGCGCGGCAGCTCGCCGGCCCCATCGCCGCCCCCCTGCAGGCGCTGGTGGTCGCCTTCGCCCCCGTCATCTGGCTCAGCCGCCGCCTGACGAGCCTCGTCGCGGCGGGCAAGGCGGTCGAGCGGGTCTCGGACGAGGAGCTGCTGCTGATGGTGCGGCGGGGCCTCAGCTCGGGCGACCTCAAGCCGCACGAGGCCGACGTCATCAGCAACGTCCTCGCCCTCGAGGCGAAGACGGCGGCAGAGGTGATGACCCCCCGCACGGTGCTCTTCACGCTGCCCACGGCGGCCCGGGTCGCCGTGGCCGCGGCTGACAAGCAGTTGCTGCGCCACAGCCGGGTGCCCGTCTACGACGAGGACCCCGACGACATCGTGGGCATCGTGCACCGGCACGACATCCTGCGCGCGGCGGCCCGGGACGAGTTCGACACCACCCTCGACCGGCTGATGCGCCGGGTCGTCTTCGTCGTCGAGACGGCCAAGCTCGACCACCTGCTGCGCAGCTTCCTCGAGCAGCGGCAGCACCTGATGATCGTCACCGACGAGTTCGGCAGCGTCAGCGGCATCGTGACCCTCGAGGACGTCCTCGAGGAGATTCTCGGGCGCGAGATCGTGGACGAGTTCGACCACGTCGCCGACCTGCGCGCGTACGCCCGCCAGCAGCGGGGCGCCCGGCGCACGCCCGCCCCGATCGCCCCGCCGGACCGGGGCAGCGACCATGGGTGATGCGGTGGCGGCCGTCGACGCCCCTGACGTTCAGCTACGGAATGGGCCGGAGAGCCGACCATGGACAATGCTCGACGCCCTGACGTTCAGCTACGGAATGGGCCGGGGAACCGACCATGGACGATGCTGTGGCCGCCGAGGGCTTGGCGTTCAGCCACGGCATGGGCCGGGGAACCGAACATTGGATGATGCGGTCGTGGCCGTCGACGGTCTGGCATTCAGTTGCAGGATGGGCCGGGGAACCGACCATGGATGATACGGTGGTGGCCGTCGACGGCTTGACGTTCAGCTACGGGATGGGCCGGGTCCTGCACGGGATCTCGTTCACGTTGCGGCGGGGCGAGGTGGTCGGGCTGCTGGGGCCGAACGGGGCAGGGAAGAGCACCACCATCAAGATCCTGACCGGCGTGCTCCCGCCGGGCGGCGGATCCGTGCAGGTCGCGGGACACGCCCTGCCCGAGAAGGCGGTCGAGGCCAAGCGGCGCATCGGCTACGTGCCCGAGGCGGCGGCCCTCTTCGAAAGCCTGACGGGTCAGGAGTTCCTGGAGCTGATGGGACGCCTGCAGGACGTGCCCGAGGAGCGCCTGCAGCTCCGCATCGGCCGGTTCCTCGAGCAGTTCGGCCTGAGGGACGACCGGCTCCGTCCCCTGGACGGCTACTCCAAGGGCATGCGCCAGAAGGTGCTCCTGAGCGCCGCCCTCCTCCACAAACCCGACGTGGTGCTGATCGACGAGCCCCTGTCGGGCCTCGAAGTAAACGCCGGGCTCATGGTCCGCGACCTCGTCGCGG
>JAJEEA010000195.1 GCA_022821235.1 Vicinamibacteria bacterium | reverse complement strand
CTAGATCCAGTGAATTTGAGCCGGACAGGGCGTGGGAGACCGTATGCGTCTACTGCGACACTACAGCGACTTCCAGGAAGTTATTTTTGCGTGGACCCTAAGGGCGGTCTGGAGATACTAGCCAACGCAGCGATCGTGCTGGTGGGCGTACTGCTCATACTGGACGCAACTCATCAGACCGAACCCGGCGGCTGACGACCCCGTGGAGGTGCTTGAAGACGCGACCATGAGCGCGTCGATGTTGACGAAGCGGATGGGAAGTGCTGATCGTATACTGCTGGAGTTTTCGGACTTTCAGTGTCCGTATTGCGCGGAGTACGCGTTGGACGAATTGCCCCGCATCAAGCGTAAGCTGGTGGACACGGGAATCGTGTCGTACGGATTCCTGCACTTCCCGCTGAAGGGAATCCATCCAGAGGCGGTGGCCGCGGGCGCGGCGGCCGAATGTGCGGGACGGCAGGGCCGGTTTTGGGAGATGCACGACAGGCTGTTCGCCGGTCAGGGGCGGTTCTCCCGCGCGGAGTTCCTGACTTACGCGCATGAGATGGGCTTGGACAAGACGCGGTTTGAGGAATGCATGCTCGGCGAGGAGGCCGTCGCCATCGTGGACGCGGATGTTCGGCAGGGGGCGGCATTGGGCGTCAGGGCGACGCCGACGTTCTTCCTCGGCAAGGTCGGCGCCGATGGTGTGGTGGAGTTGACGAGGCGAATCACGGGCCAAGCTACGCTGGAGGGAATCGAGGACGTGCTCGCTGAGGAACGCGGAGGATTGGCTTCGTGGTTGCCTTGGCGATGAGTCGGGAATGGTCTCGCTGCAGTTTTCGCACGGCTGCTGGGTCGGCAAGCGGTGGCAGTAGGCCTGCGAGGGACGCGGGGGCGGGATCGCAGGATGGGGGCGGCGCAAGTAGGGGAGCTGTGAGATGCTGCCTGCAGCGGACTGGCTTCGCGCGGTAGTGACGGGATGGCGGTTGCTGCGGTCTCCGGGGGAGTTGCCGGCGATGGCGGTGGCGCTGGCCACGGGCGTCGGTGTGACCGTCGCGGCCTACGCTCTGTTCCACGCCGTCTTGATTACACCGCTTCCGTACGCCGACCCCGGGCGCCTCGTCCAGGTCTGGGAGGAGGTGGACTCGGAATCAGTGGGCGACCGGGTGCTCAGGGATCGAAACATCGAGCCACTGGCCGAGGAGCGTTCGCCGTTCCAGGGTATTGCCGCTCATTCCGTCCTTCAGCGCGACTTGGTGCCGGGCCCCGGCATGGTGCCCGTCCAGCTCGTTGGCGCGCACGTATCCGTCGATCTCTTCACGGTCCTGGGGGCCGAAGCAGCGCGGGGCCGGACGTTTCGGCCCGAGGACGGCCAACTGACGAACGTCTCGCCGATCATCGTGAGCGAGCGGCTCGTGCGGTCGGGGTTGGTGAGCGGCCGGCTCGGCGACACGGTGGAGTTCGAGGGATGGACGTACCGGCTTATCGGCACGATGCCGGAGTCGTTCTGGTTCCCGGATCGGGAGACGAGCTTCTGGGCGCCCGTCCTGGTCGTGCCGTTCGAACTGCTCGCTCCGCCCGGGCTGTCGGCTGGGGGAGCCCGTTCGGACCGCGATTCGGGCGATCGGGCGTTTACGGCCCGGAGTCGATGTGGCCGCCGCGCAGGCCCAGGTGAACGTGCGACTCGCCCCGCCCCGCGACCAGCCGGGCAGGTTGCGGCACCGCGTCGAGTCGCATGCGTCCCTGCTGACCGCCCCGGTCCGGCCGGCGTTGATGGTGCTCCAGGCGGGTTCGGGGCTGGTGCTGCTGTTGGTGAGCCTCAACGTCGGCTGGCTCTTCGCGGCACGGGGCCGTCGTTTGCGCCAGACCTTCGCCACCCTGCGGGCGTTGGGGGCCACGACCAGCCAAGTGCTGGTGACGCACCTCGCATCGGCGGCGTGCATGGTTGCGGTGGCGGCGCCTTGCGCGGTGCTGATTGGATGGGGGCTGCTGCAACTCAGCCTGACGCTCGAGAGCGGGGTCTTCTCGCGCACGGCGGCTCCGGCCGTCACCGGCCACGTGATGACGGTCGCGTTGGTGGCGACGGCGCTCACCGGCGCGGCGTCGTGCCTGCCGGGCGCAGTCGCCGTTGCGCGCCAGCGGGGTTCGCTCGACGATCGGACGCGGGCGGCGACGCGAGGGCGCTGGGACCACGGGCTCATGGTCGTGCAGGCGGGTCTCGTGTTCGCCTTGGGCGCCCAGTCGGTTCTCGTCGCGCTGGTTCTCCAGAGCCTCGTTCGCACGAACGTCGGATTCATGAAGACCGACTATCTCGTCGTCAAGGTGGCGCCCCGGAGTTCGGCGACTGTCGATGCGGACGTGCAGATCGCTCGCTACAAGACCCTGGTCGGTCAGTTGCAGCGCGAGGGCATCCGCGCCGCCGCCGTCAGCAACTTTCCATTGTCGGGGTCTGAACACAGTCGTACATTCGAGCCGCTCCGATCACCGCCGCAGGGCAGGGCGATGGTCCGGCTCAGAGCCGTGACCCCGTCGTACTTTCGGCTGACGGGGGTGGCGGCGACGCGCGGGCGGCTGTTGACGGAGGGCGACGCCGGGTCCCGTTCGATGGTGGTGAACGATGCATTCCTCGCATCGGTGCTTCCGAGCGAAACCGAACTAGGCAGACGGGTAGGTCGGGAGTACGAGTGGACGGTGGTCGGGGTCACCCGGCCTGTTCGGCACCACAGTGTCCATGAGGAGATTCGACCCGAGGCGTACGTTCTCTTTGACGATCTCGGGTCGACAAGCGCATCGCTGGCGATGCATGAAGGAGTATCCGTCCTTGCCGAGACTTCGCGCGGCGTCCCGGCCACCCTCCAAATCATCCGCACGGCGGTCGCCGACCAGATGCCGGAGTTCACGATCCGCTCGGCGACGCCGGTGTTGGACGTGATCAGAGGCCACATGGGCCGGGAGCGGCTCGTGACCGCCGGCGCTGTGGTCTTCGCGGGAATCTCGCTGCTCCTGGCCGCCCTCGGTCTTTACGCGCGGGTCAGTCAGGGCCTCGCCCTGCAGGGCCGCGAGATCGGCATCCGGATGGCCCTCGGGGCGACGGTTCGACGCATCGCGCTGGAGTCTGCCCGTCCCGTCGGCCTCGTCTATGCGGCGGGGGTGGGCGTCGGGACGGCGTTGCTGCTGCTCACGCTTTCGGCGACACGGGCGGTGATGGTCCCGCCCCCGGGTGGCGCGTATCCGCCGTTGTGGGCGCTTGCGGCGACCTCGGCCGCAGTCCTGCTGGCGGCGTTCGCGGCGGCGTGCTGGCGACCCATCCGGGCGGCGATGCGCGTCGAACCCGCCGACTCGCTTCGGGCGGAGTGACGCAGGTCGAATCGAGGCACCCGCAACCGCCCGGGATTCTGGCCGGCGATCCGATCGAGGGCGACCGAGCCCCGGGCGGCCTCCCGTTCGTTCCGCCAAACCGGCCCTCCGGACAAGACAAGGTGAAGGCCTCGTTCGACGTGGCAGAATGACGGAACTCTGGAAGCGGGCGCGAGTCTCCCCCGAGCCGTGCGCAGTCGCGGCTCCGGAATCCGGCATCGCATTCCTGCACTGCCATGCGTCGATTTTCCTCCTACGGTCCCGTCGATACCGACCTGCACTTCCACGCGCGGAGGACGGCGCTGGTGGACCGGGTGCTGGCCAAGCTGGTCGGAGGCGGAGCGCCCGGGAACGGCGGGGGCTACATCACCGTTTGGGCACCCCGGCAGCGCGGCAAGTCGTGGATCATGGGAGAGGCGGTGCGGCGGCTGCGGGGCGACGCGCGGCACCGAGGGATGGACGTCGTCGCCACCAGCGTGGAGCACCTGAAGACGGAGCGGGACGCCGGCGTGGTGATCGGGCGCATCGCGTCGGACATTGCGGGCGCGTTGGGCGTCGACGCGGGGCCGATTCGTTCGGCGGACGAGTTCGACGCGGTCTTCAGGGCCGAACCGGGGTCGAAGCCGCTCGTCCTGGTGCTCGACGAGTTCGACGCGCTGCCCGCCGAGGCCATCGAGGGCATCGTGGGCGTGTTCCGTCACATCCACGGCCACCGGCGGCTGCAGGCGGGCCGGCCGGCCGGGGAGATGGGCTACCGGTTGCATGGCGTGGCCCTGGTCGGCGTGCGGAGCGCCCTCGGCGTCGACAGCGCCACGGGCTCGCCGTTCAACGTTCAGCAGAGCGTGCACGTCCCGAACCTGACGGAAGATGAAGTCGGCGGCATGTTCGCGTGGTACGAACGGGAGAGCGGGCAGGCGGTGGAGCCGGCCGTCGTCGAGCGGGTGTACCGGGAGACCGGCGGTCAGCCGGGCCTGACCTCGTGGCTCGGCGAGCTGCTGACGGAGACGTACAACCGGCGGGGACCGTCCATCACGATGGACGACTTCGAGGCCGCGTACGCCGATGCGGTCGACGCCCTGCCTAACGCGAACGTGCAGCACCTGATTGGCAAGGTCAGGGAGGCGCCGTACCGGGATGTGGTTCTCGACTTCTTCCAGACCGGGGAGAGACGGCCGTTCCACTTCGACGAGCCGCACGTCAATTTCCTGTACCTGAACGGCGTCGTCGACCGCGAGCCGGCGGCGGACGGCCGGCAGTACGTCCGGTTCTCCTGCCCGTTCGTGCAGAAGCGGCTGTTCAACTACTTCTCGTCGACGCTCGCCGGCTACACCGGTTCGGTGTTCACGGCGTTCGAGGACGTGTCGGACACGATCACCGACGCCGGGCTCGACATCCGCTCACTCCTGCGGCGCTTCGAGCGGCACCTGCGGGCGAACCGCGAGTGGCTGCTGAGGGACGCGCCGCGCCGCCGCGACCTGCGGGTGTTCGAGGCGGTCCATCACTTCGTCCTGTACTCCTTCCTGGACCGGTTCCTCCAGCCGCGGGGCGGTCGGGTCTACCCCGAGTTTCCGGCCGGCAACGGGGCCATCGATCTGCTGGTCCGCCATGCCGGCAAGGTCTACGGCCTCGAGGTGAAGAGCTTCACCGACGCGTTCGGGTACCGCCGGGCGCTCGGGCAGGCGGCGCGGTACGGCCGGCAGCTCGGACTGGACAGGGTCACGCTGGTGTTCTTCGTCGACGCCGTCGACGACGCCAACCGCGATGCGTACGAGGCAGCTCACGTCGACGAGGCGGGAGTGACCGTCGATCCGGTCTTCGTCGAGACGGCGTGATGCTGCTCGGCCGGCGCGTGGAACCGGGGCCCCCGCCCGGAGTGACCGTCACCGCGGTCTTGGTCGAGACGGCCTGATGCACCGCCCGGTTCCCTCGACGCGCGGGGGGGTGCGGAAACGGGCGGGGATTCGAGCGCAGGAAGGGTAGACTTGCGGTACCATGTTGCGCCTGCGCATGAAGTTCGGAGGTCGACCGAGGCCGCGTCGCGAACCTGAGGCTGAGCCCATGTCGAGAACTTGGGGATGCGTCGTCCAGGTGGCCGCCGCTGTGGTTGCCGCGACCCTGTTCGGGTACGCCGCTCCAACCCTGAGGGCCGCCGTCCAGCCCGAGGCCGAATCGGTCCGCGCGGTCCTCGACCGCTACTGCGTCACCTGTCACAACCAGCGGCTGCGGACGGCGGACCTCGCCCTCGACACGATGGACCCCGCCCTCGTCGGCGATCACCCCGCCGCCTGGGAGCAGGTCGTGCGGAAGCTGCGCACGGGGGCGATGCCGCCGGCGGGCCGGCCGCGGCCCGAGCCGGCCGCCTACGCCGCCGTCGCCTCGACGCTGGAGACGGCCCTCGACCGCGTCGCCTCCGCCGACCCCAATCCGGGGCGCACCACCGTCCACCGCCTCAACCGGCGGGAGTACGCCAACGCGGTGCGCGATCTGCTGGCCCTCGAGGTCGACACCACGGCCCTGCTGCCGGCCGACAACGCGGACCTCGGCTTCGACAACATGGCCGACATCCTCTCGGTGTCGCCGGCTCTGCTCGACCGCTACATCTTCGCGGCGCGGCGGATCAGCCGGCTCGCCGTCGGCGACCCCGGCATCGAGCCGACCACCGAGACCTACGTCCTGCCGTCGATGCGGTTCCAGGACCGCCGCATGAGCGAGGACCTGCCGTTCGGGTCGCGCGGGGGCATCGCCATCCGCCACAACTTCCCCCTCGACGGCGAGTACGACGTCCGCATCCGGCTGCGGCGCCAGCTCTACGACTATGTGCGCGGCCTCCAGAACCGGCAGAAGCTCGAGGTGCGCCTGGACGGCGAGCGCGTGGCCGAGTTCACCATCGGCGGCGCGCCGGGCACGCCGCCCCCGCGCACGTTCGCGGGCGCGGTGCTCGGCGACCGCGCGTGGGAGGAGTACGCGCTGCACGCCGACGACCACCTCGAGGTCCGCATCGCGGCCCGGGCGGGGCCGCGGGTGCTCGGCGTCTCGTTCGTGCAGGGACGGTCCGAGCGCGACGGCGTCCTGCAGCCGCGGGCGACCGGCAAGGTCCTCGCCATCGCCGAGCGCTGGAGTTCTACGTCCGAAGCGCCCGAGGCGGCCGTCGACCAGGTCGGCATCGCCGGGCCCTTCGACGCCGCGGGGCCCGGAGAGACGCCGAGCCGCGAGCGCGTCCTCACGTGCCGGCCGGCCGGCGCGGCCGAGGAGGCGCCGTGCGCACGCGAGATCCTCTCGACCCTCGCGCGGCGGGCGTGGCGGCGGCCGGTGACCGGCCGCGACCTCGACACCCTGCTGGGCTTCTACGAGGCGGGGCACCACGACGGCGGCTTCGAGGCGGGGATTCGGCGCAGCCTCGAGAGCATCCTCGTCGACCCCGAGTTCCTGTTCCGCGTCGAGCGCGAGCCGGCGGGGGCGCCGCCGGGGACCGTCCACCCCGTCAGCGACCTCGAGCTCGCCTCGCGCCTCTCGTTCTTCCTGTGGAGCAGCATCCCCGACGACGAGCTCCTCGATGCGGCCGCCGCGGGTAGGCTGCGCGACCCCGAGGTGCTCGAGGCGCAGGTGCGGCGCATGCTCGCCGACCCCCGCGCCCACGCCCTCGTCGACGGGTTCGCCCTCCAGTGGCTGGCCCTCGGGACGCTGCCGAGCGTGGTCCCGACGCCCGAGCTGTATCCGGAGTGGGACGACAACCTGCGCGAGTCGTTCCGGCGCGAGACCGAGCTCTTCGTCGCCGACCAGATACGCGGGAACCAGAGCGTCCTCGACCTCGTGCGGGCCGACCACACGTTCGTCGACGAGCGGCTCGCCGAGCACTACGGGATACCCAACGTCTACGGCAGCCGGTTCCGGCGGGTGACGTTCGACGACGGCGTGCGCGGCGGCCTGCTCGGGCAGGGCAGCATCCTCACCGTCACCTCGTATCCCACGCGGACCTCGCCGGTGCTGCGCGGGCACTGGCTGCTCGAGCACCTGCTCGGCGCTCCGCCGCCCCCCCCCGCCCCCCGACGTGCCGGACCTGCCGGACCGCGGCGAGGGCGGCCGGCCCGCGTCGGTGCGCGAGCGGCTCGAGCAGCACCGTGAGAACCCCGTCTGCGCCGCCTGCCACGCCCCCATGGACCCGCTGGGCTTCGCCCTCGAGCACTTCGACGCCATCGGCAAGTGGCGGGCCACCGGCGAGGGCGGCGACCCCATCGACGCGTCGGGCGTCTTCCCCGACGGCACCGAGTTCGAGGGGCTGGCCGGGCTCAAGGCGATGCTCCTGAGCCGCGACGAGCAGTTCGTGCAGACCGTCCTCGAGAAGCTCGCCACCTATGCCCTCGGCCGGGGGCTCGAGCACTACGACATGCCGGCCGTCCGGCGCATCCTGCGCGAGGCCGCGCCCGGCGACTACCGGTGGTCGGACCTCGTGCTCGGCATCGTCGAGAGCACGCCGTTCCAGCTTCGGAGATCGGAATCATGATGATCAGCAAGAAGTCCCTTCCCCGGCGCACGGTGCTCCGCGGCGTCGGCGCGACGCTCGCGCTGCCGCTGCTCGACGGCATGGTGCCGGCCCTGACCGCGATGAGCCGGACCGCGGCCGCGCCGGTGCGGCGGCTGGGCGTCGTCTACGTGCCGAACGGCATCGTCATGGAGCAGTGGACGCCCCCGGCCGACGGCGCCGGCTTCGAGATCACGCCGATCCTGAAGCCGCTGGCGCGGTTCCGCGACCGCCTGCTCGTGGTGTCGGGGCTCAGCAACAAGGGGCCCGACGACATCCACGAGACCGGGGCCACCAGCTTCCTGACCGGCGTGCCCCCCAAGCGCACGCAGGGCTCGCAGCTCGGGGCCGGGGTTTCGATGGACCAGCTCGTGGCGCGGGAGGCGGGCCGGCACACCCAGCTCGCGTCGCTCGAGCTCGCCCTCGAGTCGGGCGACGACGTGGGCACCTGCGGGGGCGGCTACACCTGCGCCTACACCAACACCATCTGCTGGCGGAGCGCGACGACCCCGCTGCCCATGGAGACCAACCCGCGGACCGTCTTCGAGCGGCTGCTCGGCGACACCGGGGGCACCGACCCCGCGGCCCGGCTCGCGCGCATCGAGCAGAACCGCAGCCTCCTCGACGCGGTGACCGACAAGGTGGCGCAGCTTCGCCGCGATCTCGGCCCCCGCGACCGCCACAAGCTCGGCGAGTACCTCGACGCGGTGCGCGACATCGAGCGCCGCATCCAGAAGGCCGAGGCCCAGGTCGACCAGCCGCTGCCCGACATCGCGGCCCCGCTGGGGGTGCCCGCCTCGTTCGACGAGCACGCGAAGCTGATGTTCGACCTGCAGGTGCTGGCCTGGCAGACCGACCTGACCCGCGTCGTCAGCTTCATGATCAGCCGCGAGTACAGCGGCCGCACCTATCCCGAGATCGGGGTGCCCGAGGCGCACCACCCGACGTCGCACCACCAGAACGACCCCGACAAGCTCGACAAGCTGACCCGCATCAACACGTACCACACGACGCTGCTCGGGCACTTCCTGGACCGGCTCGAGGCGACGCCCGACGGCGACGGCACGCTGCTCGATCACGCCGCGGTGCTCTACGGCGGCGGCCTCAGCGACGGCAACCGGCACTCGTCCGAGAACCTGCCCATCCTGCTCGCGGGCGGCGGGGCCGGCGCCCTCGACGGCGGGCGCCACGTGCGGTGCCCCGACCCGACGCCGATGTCCAACCTGCACGTGACCCTGATGGACAAGCTGGGGGTGCCGGTGGAGCGGTTCGGGACGAGCAACGGGGAGATCGGGGAGCTGTCGGCGGTCTGAGGCGTGGAACCGCACGTCGCGTCTCTGGCGGGGGAATCGAGCCCCGGATGGCAGCTTCAGGCGGGGAACACAGAGCGCGCGGGAGGCGAGGCATGGGCTCGAGAGGCACGGGGCGAACCGCTGAACGTCCAATGACGGGAGCGTGCCGCTCGGTATCGGCGTCCCTGCGCGCTACCCGCGCCGGCTCGGGACGGGAATCACCGGTCAACGGTCCCGCCGCCCCCTCGCCCGACCCTCTCGGCCGCGCCTTTCGATGGTGCAGAGTCCTGCTCGTCGCATGGGCGTCCCTGCGCGCCGCCCGTGCCGGCTCGGGACGGGAATCACCGGTCAACGGCCCCGCCGTCCCCTCACCCGACCCTCTCGGCCGCGCCTTTCGATGGTGCAGAGTCCCGCTCGTCGCGGGCCTGGTCGCGGCGGTGTCTTCTCCCGCTGTCGCCGAGGCAGACCTCCGGCTCCTGAACGCGGTCCGCGAGATCGACCATTCGACGGTGCGGGCGTTGCTGCAGGAAGGGGTCGACGTCGACGCGGCGCAGCCCGACGGGGCCACCGCCCTGCACTGGGCCGCCTATCTCGACGACCTCGAAGCGACGCGGCTGCTGATCGAGGCCGGCGCCTCGGCCGACGCAGCGAACGAGCTCGGGGCCACCTCGCTCTACCTCGCGTGCGAGAACGGCAACCCCGCCTTGGTCCGCGCCCTGCTCGAGGCCGGCGCCTCGCCCGATGCCACCCTGCCGAGCGGCGAGATGGCGCTGATGACCGCCGCCCGCACCGGCAGCGTCGGGGCGGTGGCCGCGCTGCTCGCCCACGGCGCCGACGTGCACGCCCGCGAGGCCATGGAAGAGCAGACCGCCCTGATGTGGGCGGTGTCGCAGCGGCATCCCGGCGTGGTCGAGGTGCTGCTCGCCGCCGGGGCCGACGTGCACGCGCGCTCGCGCGTCCGGCCCGTGGTGGTCGCCCATTCGCCCCGCACCGGCGCGCCGGGCGCCGTCGCCACCGTCGACGAGGGCGGGTACACGCCGCTGCTGTTCGCGGCCCGCAGCGGCGACCTCGCATCGGCCCGGATGCTGCTGGCCGGCGGCGCCGACCCGAACGACACCGCGCCGGCCGGCACGAGCGCCCTCGTCGTGGCCACCCACAGCGGCCACACCGCGCTCGCCGCGGCCCTGCTGTACGCGGGCGCCGACGCGAACGCGTCCGGGGCCGGGTACACGCCGCTTCACGCCGCCGTCCTCCGTGGCGACGAGGCTCTGGTGCAGGCGCTGCTCGCCCACGGCGCCGACCCCGACGTCCCCCTCGAGCGCGGCACCCGCTACGCGCGCCAGGGCAAGCTCTTCTCGCTGGACACGGCCTGGACCGGCGCGACGCCGTTCTTCCTCGCCGCCAAGTTCGGCGAGGGTGGCATCATGCGCCGCCTCGCCGAGAGCGGGGCGAACCCCCACGCCGCCCTCCACGGCGGCGTCACCCCCCTCATGGCCGCCGCCGGCATGCTCACCCGCGGCTTCGGCCGCGCCGGCAAGGACCGCCGGGGCCGCGAGATGGACTCGGCCGAGATGGAGGTCGCCCTCACCCAGGACCCCGACCTCCGCCGCGTCATGGGCAGCGGCCTCGAGGCCGTCGAGGTCGCGGTCGAGCTGGGCGCCGACGTCAACGCCGCCGACGCCAACGGCGACACCGCCCTCCACCTCGCCGCGTTCCACGGCTTCGAGTCGGTGGTGCGCTTCCTCGTCAGCCGGGGGGCCAGGCTCGACGCCGAGAACCGGCGCGGCGAGACGCCCCTCGAGCGCGCGCTGAGCCCCCGCGCGCCCGCGCGCCTGACGCGCAGCCTGACCGACTACTCCGACACCAGCACGGCCGACGTGCTGCTGGCCCTGGCCGCGATGCGGTAGCCGGGGCGCTGGTCCGAAGGATTCGGAGAGGTCGACGCCCACATCAACCGCTCGCCGCGGGAAGCCGGAGGCCCAGGGCGCACGCCGGCCGGGCGACCCGCGGGGTGAACATCCAGGACCACGACGGGATGGCCAAGCGGTATCAGGTGCGGCAGGTGCTCAGGGCGATCGAGAGCTGGAGGCGTAGCGTGATGGATCACCATCGCGAGCTCCGGATGTACCACTGACCTGCAAGGCCCGTCCATGTCGAAGAACGCGGCCGGCGACATTCCGGCAACCGGCCTGCCCTCGCGCCGCCGCCCGACGCATCCCGGCGTCATCCTGCTCGAGGAGTTCCTGCGAGAGAATCCTCGTCGGGAATCCGATCACGTCGGCGCGAGCTGGTCGGGCATGTCCCCGGATTCGCCGTTGCGGAGTATCCTGAAACCTGCGTCCCGCGGTCGAGCACCGGACCGTCCGCCCCCGCTGGCGGCCGGCCGCGGTCGCCTTGGCACGCAGATTGCTCTTCCCGGACCGGAGGCGGTCGCGGGGACCGCCCGGACGGGGAGGGACGACCATGGATGCGACGATACTGGCGGTGATCGGGACGGGAGTGGCGGGCATCGGCACCGCGACGGGGTTGTTCGCGGCCCTGTGGCGCGTGCAGCAGACCGGATTCGCCACGCTGAACCGGCAGATGGAGAATCAGTTCGCGGCGGCCGACAAGCGCTGGGCGGAGCGCTTCGAGGGGCTTGAGAAGCGCTTCGAGATGGCGGAGAAGCACAACCGCGAACGCTTCGAGATCGCGGAAAGGGCCAACCGTGAACGCTTCGAGACGGCGGAAAGGGCCAACCGCGAGCGCTTCGAGATGGCAGAAAAGGCCAACCTCGAACGTTTCGAGATGGCGGAAAAGCACAACGACGCGGCCCACGCCGCCATCTGCGACCGCATCGACAAGCTCGACCAGCGCACCCGCGCCGACGCCGTCGCCCTGAACAACCGCCTCGACGCCCTGCACGGCCGCTTCGACAATCTCTACCGTCACCTCACGGGCGCGCCGTCCGACACCGGGCCGACCGGCAACGCCCCCGCTGGATAAGCCCGTCGTGAGCCACGAACCCGCTGGCCTGCAGCCTTACGGCACGCTCGGCACCGAATTGCCCCGCAGGTCGGTCAGGTTGTGGTACCCCGAGGCGCGGGCGCGCCCCTCGTGGGCGTTGGTGTAGAACCCCGCGGTGTGCAAGGTGATGGTGATCTCTTCGGTGCCGGTGTTCTCCCAGTACCAGCCGTGGATGCCGGTGAACGGGGCGGTGTAGGCGCCGTGGCCGTCCCCGAGGTCGCGGGCGTCGAAGCTCTCGGCGTAGCCGGCGGGGGCGCCGTCGGGCGAGGCGTGGAAGTTGTACTCCACCGGCCCGGTGGCGTTCCAGGTGAAGAGCATGGTGCTGCCCTCCTCGAGCCGGTAGAAGTACTCCACCCATTCCGCCGGATAGAGGCTCAGCTCGGCCTGGTCGACGCGGTACTCGCCGTCCGCGGGGGCGATGGGCTGGGCCTGGCCGAGGGCGAGCAGGCCGAACAGGCGGCCGGTGCCGAGGGGGTCGACCGCGTACTCGGCCGGCAGGATGGCGCCGAAGAGCACCGCGGCGGCGGTGAGCAGGGCGCTGCCGGTGGTGACGAGGATCTTGCGGCGGGAGGGCGGCGGCACGTCGGTCATGGCAACACCCGTAGCGCGTTGGTCACGGCAACACCCGTAGCGCGTTGGTCACGGCAACACCCGTAGCGCGTTGGTCACGGCAACACCCGTAGCGCGTCGGTCATGACAGCACCCGTGACACGTCGGTCACGGCAACACCCGTAGCGCGTCGGTCACGGCGACACCCGTAGCGTGTCGGTCACGGCAGCACCCAAAACGCGTCGGGCCTGGCGACCGTAACGCGGTGGTCTCGTTCACGAGAACAGCACGAACCCCACCATCTGGACGCCAGCGAACAGGAAGCCGCCGACCATGAGCGCGGTGTTGGTGGCGAAGCTCCAGCGCGAGAAGCTGGGCCGGTGGCGCCAGTAGCCGAGCACCGCCACGACCCCGAACAGGGCGAGGATCTGGCCCATCTCGACCCCGACGTTGAAGCTCAGGATGTTGGCCACGAGGCCATTGTCCGACACCATGAACTCCTGCAGCTTGGTGGCGAGGCCGAGCCCGTGGAAGAGCCCGAACACGAGGACCGCGATGCGCGTGTCGGGGGCGATGCCGAACACGCGCCTGAACCCGCCGACGTTCTCGAACCCCTTGTAGACGACCGACAGCCCGATGATGGCGTCGATGACGTAGGCGTTGACGTTGACGTCGGCGAGCACCCCGTAGAGCAGGGTCAGGCTGTGCCCCAGCGTGAACAGGCTCACGTAGAGCACGACGTCGCGCAGGCGGCGCAGGAAGAAGATGACCCCGACCAGGAACAGCAGGTGGTCGTAGCCGGTCACCATGTGCTTGGCGCCGAGGTACAGGAACGGCCCCGGGGCCGGCCCGTCCACCGACTGCACGAACCCCGCGTTGGCGCCCTCCATCGGGTGGGCGTGGACGGGGGCGTCCAGGACGGCGGCGGCGAGCCCGACGGCGAGCAGGCAGGCGAGCAGCGTTCTCGGCATGGGCACAGTTTATGCGAAACGCGGCCGGTTTGGGCTCTCGGCGTCGGTGACCCGTCGCGGGCCGGCCGGGAGGGAGTCACGAACAGGCGGTGTCGACGAGCGAGGGGGACGGCGACCGGGGACCGGGGGCAGGGTCCGGCGGCGGCTGTACTGCGTCTCCGCAAATCCGGTGCGTTTCCGGCACCGTGACGTCCGAACGTCGGCACCACGTCTCCGGATTCTCCGCCGCGGCTCCGGAACTCCCGCGCCTCGTGTCCGGAGGGCCGCCGGCACGCCCTCGGATTGCCGCGCCGCTCTGGCGCTCCGGGGCGCCTCCCGCCGTGGGGCCGGCTACGCTAGAATCAGCGATTACGTCACGAATACGCCTCTTGCGGGGACTCCCAG
Source organism: Vicinamibacteria bacterium (assembly GCA_022821235.1). GTDB lineage: Bacteria > Acidobacteriota > Vicinamibacteria > Vicinamibacterales > UBA8438 > JAJEEA01. Next base: position 1,952 of record JAJEEA010000195.1, on the reverse strand, counting down.
CCTTGCCGGACCTCGCAACATCAGGAGATCCGTACGCGCCATGGCCGACTTCCACTATCAGCCGCTCTTCGAACGGGGCGCCGACGACACGCCGTACCGCAAGCTGACCGCCGACGGCGTGTCCACGGTCACCGTCAACGGCCGCGAGCTGCTCGCGGTCGAGCCCGACGCGCTCCGCCATGTGGCCCGCGCCGCGTTCGACGACGTCGCCCACCTGCTGCGGCCGGCCCATCTCGCGCAGCTCAGCTCGATTCTCGACGACCCCGAGGCGTCGCAGAACGACCGCTTCGTCGCCCTCGAGCTGCTGCGCAACGCCAACATCGCGGCCGGGCGGGTGCTGCCGGGGTGCCAGGACACGGGCACAGCCATCGTCATCGGCCACAAGGGCGAGAACGTGGTGACCGGGGCCGACGACGCCGAGGCGCTGTCGCGGGGCGTGCATGACGCCTACGCCGAGCGCAACCTGCGCTACTCGCAGATGGCGCCGATCGACATGTTCAAGGAGAAGAACACCGGCTCGAACCTGCCGGCCCAGATCGAGCTCTACGCCGAGCCCGGCGACGAGTACGAGCTGCTGTTCATCGCCAAGGGGGGCGGGTCGGCCAACAAGACGTTCCTCTACCAGGAGACCAAGGCGCTGCTGAACCCCGAGACGCTCTTCGCGTTCGCGGAAGAGAAGATGCGGTCCATCGGCACCTCGGCGTGCCCGCCCTACCACATCGCGCTCGTCGTCGGCGGCCCGTCGGCCGAGTTCACCTTGAAGACCGTCAAGCTCGCCAGCACCCACTACCTCGACAACCTGCCCACGTCGGGCAACGAGCACGGCCGCGCGTTCCGCGACCTCGAGATGGAGCGGCAGCTCTTCGACATCTGCCGGAACATCGGCATCGGGGCGCAGTTCGGCGGCAAGTACTTCGCCCACGACGTGCGGGTCGTCCGGCTGCCGCGGCACGGCGCCTCGTGCCCGGTCGGCCTCGGCGTTTCCTGCTCGGCCGACCGGCAGGCGCTGGCCAAGATCACCCGCGAGGGGGTCTTCCTCGAGCAGCTCGAGGAGAACCCGGCCCGGTTCCTGCCCGACGTGACCCCCGACGACCTCGGGGGCGACGTCGTGCGCGTCGACCTCAACCGGCCGATGCCCGAGATCCTGGCCGAGCTGCGGCAGTACCCGGTGGCGACCCGGCTGTCGCTCAGCGGGCCGATGATCGTGGCCCGCGACATCGCCCACGCCAGGCTGAAGGAGCGCATAGATCGCGGCGAGGGCCTGCCGCAGTACTTCCGCGACCACATGATCTACTACGCCGGCCCCGCCAAGCGGCCCGAGGGGCGCCCCTCGGGGTCGTTCGGCCCCACTACCGCCGGCCGCATGGACTCCTACGTCGACCTCTTCCAGAGCCACGGCGGCAGCATGGTGATGCTCGCCAAGGGCAACCGCTCGCGCCAGGTGCGCGAGGCGTGCGGCCGGCACGGGGGGTTCTACCTCGGCTCGATCGGCGGCCCCGCCGCCCGGCTCGCCGACCACAGCATCAAGAAGGTCGACGTGCACGAGTACCCCGAGCTGGGCATGGAGGCGATCTGGCGCATCGAGATCGAGGACTTCCCCGCCTTCATCGTCATCGACGACAAGGGGAACGACTTCTATGCCGAGCTGATGGAGAAGAAGCCGGCCGCGTTCGTGCGGCCGTAGCCCGGCCGGTGCCTCGTTGAGTGGCGCAGGTGTCCAGTTCGTGGGCCTTTCATTTCGTCGCTCGGCCAAATGCGAAGGGTGCGGCTCTTTTGCGTAGAAGTCTATCTCGCTCATTCATAAGGGTTTATGCTCTCGGACACCGCCTCTGCGGCGCGGTTTGAGCGGAGATAGCGCCCCGCCAGCCTCCTCACCAGCCTCTTTCGGGGCAAACCAGGCCGGTGTGGCCACCTCGCCGGAGCGCTCCGGTTTGGCCCCGTCGGCGCACCCC
>JAJEEA010000307.1 GCA_022821235.1 Vicinamibacteria bacterium | reverse complement strand
GGCCCGGAGGACCGCACCCTCGGCGACCGCTGCCTGTTCTTCGGCGTGCCCAACATGGGGTCGGGGTACAACAGCTACACGCAGATCTTCCAGACGGGGGATCAGGTCGTGATGATCCAGGAGATGGGGCACCACTCGCGGACGATCCCGCTCGACGGGCGCCCGCACCTGCACGAGAACATCGCGCAGTGGGCCGGGAACTCGCGCGGGCGGTGGGAGGGGGACGCCCTCGTGGTCGAGACCCGCAACTACGACCCGCGCACCCGCTACAGCGGGGCCTCGGCGGGGCTCGTCCTAGTCGAGCGGTTCGAGCGCATCGCCCCCGACGTGCTCCGGCACGAGATCACCCTGAACGATCCCGACACGTGGACGCGGCCGTGGACGGTCGAGCTGCTGCTCGACGGCACCGAGGACCCGATCTTCGAGTACGCCTGCCACGAGGGCAACTACGCCATGCCCGGCATCCTCGCCGGCGCGCGCGCCGAGGAGCGGGCGGCGGCCGAGGGCGGACAGTAGGCGTCTCGCGCCGCAAGACGGTGGCGGCCTTCGCGGCAGGCGGCGAGGTCGCGTCGCCAACGCGAAACGAGCTCGGGGCCGGCGTCACGGCCGGACAAGGTTGCGCCGCGGACCGGCGCCGTCCCCCGGTGTCACCGGAGAGCCGGCGGGGCGGGCGCGGAGTTGCGATTGCCGGGCGAGCGGACCGCGCAGCTCGCCCGGCTTGCGTACAGGGACGGAGGTGACCGATGAGGCTCTTGGCAGCGAGTGTTGCATGCGGGTTGGCAGTAGCGATGGCCGCCGTGGCGGGGACGGGAGCGCAGGAGCCGGCCGCCGTTCCGCTCGACGCCGACGACATCGGCGGCGTGGTCACGAGCGCGCAGGGGCCCGAGGCCGGGGTCTGGGTGATCGCCGATACCCGCGACCTGCCCACGCCGTTCGCGCGCATCGTGGTGACGGACGACGAGGGGCGGTACGTGGTCCCCGACCTCCCCGAGGCCGACTACGAGGTCTTCGTGCGCGGCTACGGCCTGCTCGACTCCGAGCGGGTGGCCGGGGTGCGCGGGCAGCGCCTCGACCTCGCGGCCACCGTGGCCCCCGATCTCCGCTCCGCCGCCGCCGTCTATCCCCCCGCCTCGTGGCTCAGCCTGCTGGAGATTCCCGACGGCGACATCCCGCCGCTGCAGGTCGCGTCGACCGTCAAGTCGTGCCTGCAGTGCCACCCCCTCGGCAACGAGGGCACGCGGCAGATGCCCGCCCACCTCGAGGACCTTCCCACCGACGAGGCGTGGCTGCAACGGCTGAACAGCGAGCTGTTCGGCGGCAGCATGATGACCGGCATGTTCCGCGGGCTCGGCGCGCAGGCCGCGATGTTCGGCCGCTGGACCGACGCCATCGCGGCCGGCGCCTATCCCGAGCCGCCGCCGCGGCCGTCGGGGCTCGAGCGCAACGTCGTGCTGACGGTCTGGGACTGGGCGACCCCCCAGGGCTCGCGCAGCGACTCGCAGGGCACCTATGCGTGGGACCCCACCCTGAACGCGGGCGGGCGCGTCTACGGCGTCCACCAGGAGGACACCATGCTGTCGTGGCTCGATCCCGCGACCCACGAGGTCGGCCGCATCGAGCTCGACGCCCAGGGGCTGCGCAGCATCGCCATGGACCGCGAGGGGCGCGTCTGGGCCACCGCGCGGCTCGACCCCGGCGACGCCCCGCCGGACTTCTGCGGTCCCGGGTCGGACAACCCGTACCTGGCCAGCTTCCGGCCCTCGGGGAGCCCCAAGCAGGCCGTCGTCTACGACCCCCGGGACGGCTCGGTCGAGAAGATCCCCCACTGCCTCGCCGTCGACCACAACCACTTCACCGACGAGGACGACGCGCCCATCTACTTCGGCGTCAACGACGCCGTCGGGTGGATCAGCGCCGAGGTGTGGGACGAGACCGGCGACGCCGAGGCGTCCCAGGGCTGGTGCCCCGCCGTGCTCGACACCAACGGGGACGGCGTCATCACCGAGTGGACGGAGCCCGACGAGCCCGTCAGCCCCGGCCTCGACCACCGCATCGAGTTCGGCTGCTACTCCATCGGGGTCGACACCAACGACGGCAGCCTGTGGTGCGCGGGCATCGGCGAGGACGACAACAAGCTCGTGCGCTTCGTGCGCGGCGACGACCCGCCCGAGAGCTGCATGGCGGAGGTCTTCGAGGCGCCCGAGCTCGACGTGCCCATCTTCAAGAGCGGCGGGGTGGCGGTGGACGGCGACGGCATCGTCTGGCTCAACTGGCGGGGGACCGACCAGGTCACGAGCTTCGACCGCAGCCGCTGCGACGTCACCAGCGGACCCGGCGCCACCGGCCGCCACTGCCCCGAGGGCTGGGCCGTCCACCAGATGGAGCGCCCGACCCTGCAGGGCACGCCGTCGCCCATCCACGCCGAGATGATGTACCTGACCCAGATCGACCACGCCGACGTGCTCGGCCTCGGCGGCGAGTCGGTGATCACCGGCCCCGTCAACAGCTACTCGCTGCAGGTGTTGATCCCGGCGACCGGCGAGTTCCTCGACATGGTCGTCCCCTATCCGAAGGGCTTCTTCTCGCGGTCGGCCCAGGGGCGCATCGACGACCCCGACGCCGGCTGGAAGGGGCGGGGCCTCTGGTCGAACTACTCGACCTACACGCCGCACTTCATCGAGGGCGGCACCGGGCCCAAGATCGTCAAGTTCCAGATGCGGCCGAGCCCGCTCGACCGGTAGCCGGCCACCGCGGGAACACAGCGAAGGCCCTGCGCAAACAGGGCCTTCGCTACATCGCTGCATCGGGGTAGGACGATACAGCGGATTGCCTTGCCCAGCTACCACGGGACCCCAAATGAAGTCCTCGTTCTTTACGTTCCCACCAAACGCCTTCCCGGAGAGCCGTGGTTATCCCGTGCATTGGGGTTTTCCGGGTCGAGCAAAAGTCTGCTCAAGGCAGATCCTCCTTGGTCGGTGGGTTGCGTTCTACTTTGGATTTGACGGTAGATGACTCGTCAATGTTACGTGACGCAGGGACGCCCGGCTACCGCCCGTTCTCCGCGGCGAGATCCGTCAGGCGCCACAGGTGCGAACGGGTGCGGATGAACAGGTTGCCTCGCGCGATGGCCGGGGTCGACATGGCGACCTCCTCCAGCTCGTTGGTGCCGACCACGTTGAAGTCGTTCTCGGTGTCGATGACGTAGGTGACCCCCTCCTCGCTCAGCACGAAGACCTTGCCGTTGTAGGCCCAGGGCGAGGCGGTGAACCCGCCGGTCCCGCGCGCCACCCGCCGCCGCACCTCGCGGTCGAGGACCTGCCGCTCGGTGTAGTACTGCTCCTCGCCGGTGCGGGCGTCGTGCACGGTGTAGAAGCCCCGGTCGAGCAGGGTGAAGTAGTGGTCGCCGTAGACGAGCGGGGTCGGGTGATAGGGGCCCGCCGTCTCGGCGTACCAGGCCACGTGGTTGTTGGACGTCCGGCCCGGCTCGAGGGAGATGTCGCCGCTGGCCCCGGGCCGGATGGCGTAGACCGGCCGCACCGCGTCGCCCACGTAGCCCGACATGACGTAGAGCAGCCCGTGGGCGCTGAACGGCTGCGGGATGGAGATGGAGTTCATCCCGCGGAACGACCAGATCTCGTTGCCGTCGAGGTCGTAGGCGCGCACGAGGTCGCTGCCGGTGGTGACGAGCTCGGTGCGGGCGTCGTGCTCCCAGACGAACGGGGTCGCCCAGTTGGTGCCCTCGTCGCGGTCGACCCGCCAGCGCTCGGCCCCGGTCGCGGCGTCGAGGGCGACGACGAACGACTGCTCGTCGTTGTCGTTAACGATGAACAACGTGTCGTCGTGGAGGGCCGGCGAGGCGGCCGGGCCCCAGCCGAGGCGCGTCTCCGCCGGGTCGAAGCGCCGCTCCCAGACGAGGTTGCCGTCCATGTCGAGGGCGAAGACGCCGACGTTGCCGAAGTAGGAGTAGACCCGTTCTCCGTCGGTCACCTGGGTGGACGACGCGAAGGTGTTCTTGAGGTGCCGGTCGAACTGCGGCGAGCCGGTGTTGACCTCCGTGGTCCAGACGACCTCGCCGGTCTCGAAATCGAGGGCGTGCACGAGCCAGTGGTGCACGTCCTGCTCCCGCTCCATCAGGTCGCCGGGCCGGGCGGGGGGAAACGGACCGCCGGGCATCTCCTGGGGCGAGCCGTAGGGGAAGTAGAGCCCCATGCGCGGCTCCTGGGTCTCGCCGTCGCTGACCACCGAGGTCAGGAAGATGCGGTCGCCCCAGACGACCGGCGACGACCAGCCGAGGCCGTCGACGGGGGTCTTCCACACGACGTTCTCGGTGGTGCTCCAGGTGAGGGGCAGGCGCGGATCGTCGTCGGCCGTCGCCAGGGCGTCGGCCCCGCGGAACGCCGGCCAGTTCTCGTTCTCGGCGGCGAGGGCCGTGGTCGCCGCTAGCGCCGCCGCGAGGAGCGCCGCCGGAAGGGTCATGCCGGCGAGACCGGCCGGCCGAAGATGCAACGTCTGAAGTCGTGGAAACATGGGGGAGATTATAGCGGTCCCGATGCCCACGTCTTCGTGAACCTGCGATACTACGGGGACGACCGGGTGCGGTCAGCGGGGATTCGCCGCGAACCACCGGCAGGGCCGGGGCAGCCGGCCTTGCGATGGCGCAGGGGGCCTCGGGGTCGGCCGGCGGCCCGCGGGCGGACAGGCGGGGCCGCCCGGCGATTGGAGCGTGGGTTCGGGTCGTTGGCGCCCGCGGGCACCCCGGCCCGCGGGCGCCCCTGGATGGCGGCGGCGTCGAAGTGGATCGCGGGACGGGGATCACGGAACGGGGGGACGACGATGCCAGGAACACGCGGGAGGTCCATCGGTCGCCGCGAGGCGATGCAGTCGTTGGGAGCCGGAGCGGTCGGGCTGGGGCTCGGCGGATCGTACGCCCCGGCGTCCGCGTACGGCCGGTCACGGGCCGGCGCGGCCCTCCAGACGGCCTCCGTGGTGCGGTTTCCCGCGGGCGCGATTGTTCGCACGCGTTTGGGCGACGTGTCTCCCGACGACCTCGCGGACGGTGCGACCCTCTTCCACGAGCATCTCTCGTTCGCGTACAGCAGCCCGCCCCCCGAGCCGCGGGCGCCCGGCACGCCGCCGCCCCCGGCGCCCACCAACGACGAGATGGTCGACCTCGTCGTCGAGGAGCTGCAGATGGCGGCGTTCGACGGGGTGAGCTGCATCGTCGACTCGTACATCGGCCCCCGCACCGAGCAGCAGCTTGCGAACCTCACGGCGATGGCGCGGCGGTCGGGGGTGCACGTCGTGCTCGGCGGCAGCTACTTCCTGCTGCGGTCGTATCCGGAGGAGATCGTCGGGCTGCCCGAGGAGGCGATTGCGGCGCGGCTCGTCGAGCAGGCAGGCCGCGAGGGCTGGGGGGCGCTGGGCGAGGTCGGCACCTCGTTCCCGGAGATGCACGACGAGGAGCGGAAGATGCTGCGGGCGGTGAGCCGGGCCCATCGCGAGACGGGGCTGCCCATCTTCACGCACGTGCCCCACGAGAGCTGCCCCTCGTGCGCCATCGAGCAGCTCGACATCTACGAGGCGCAGGGGGTCGACCTCGCCCACCTGTGCATCGGGCACCAGTCGACCATCGAGCGCTCGGACGATCCCGGCTGGGAGACCCACCGGGAGATTGCGCGCCGGGGCGCGTTCATCGGGTTCGACACCGTTGGCCATCGCATGAGCGCGTCGTTCATCCCCGAGAGCGAGAAGGTCGACATGGTGCTGAGCGCGATCGACGCGGGGTTCGAGGACCACGTCCTGCTGTCGTCCGACTTCGCCAACACCACGCAGCTCAAGGCCAACTGGGGGAACGGGTTCTCGACGGTGCTGGTGCAGTTCGTCCCGAAGCTGCGCTACCGGGGGGTGCCGGAAGAGACCATCCGGAAGATCCTCGTCGACAACCCGCGCCGGTGGCTGGCCTTTCGTCCACCAGCCTGAGCGCCCGTCGGGCGGCCGCATTCCGCACGAGCCGAGGCCTCATCGGCGGGTTGGTCGACGTACGGAATCTGTCCTGGGGCTCGCCGAGGGGAGGCGTTCCAGATCAGCTCACGTTCCCTTCAGGCTCGGTTCTCATTCGACGAGAGGGTGCACGACAAGTGGTGCGGCTGCCACGCGAGCGCCACGCGGAGCCCTCGTGTGCGAGCGCTGAGGCCCACTGCGGCGTGTTCTCGAGCGCCGGCCGGGCCGTTTCGGTGAATCGATCGGTCGACAGGGCCGGGGGCCGTTACGTCGCACGCAAATGGCGTCGCGCACCTTGGACGAGATCAGACGTGGGCGCGAATGCCGGTAGATGCGATAATGTACAGTTTCGAGCGGCAGGCGGCGCCTCCACCGGTGCACTCGGCGGGTGGCGGCCGACGCTTGCCGGGTGCGTGAGAACGTCGAGTCAGCAAGCGGTCGGTGCACGCCGCCGGCCGTCAAGTCCACGGAGAGTCCATGAAAGCCCTCGAGGGAGTACGTATTCTGGACATGACGCATGTCCAGTCGGGACCGACCTGCACCCAGTTGCTCGCCTGGTTCGGGGCCGACGTCATCAAGGTCGAGCGCCCCGGCAAGGGGGACGCGACGCGGGGTCAGTTGCGCGACATACCCGATGTCGACAGCCTGTACTTCACGATGCTGAACCACAACAAGCGCAGCGTCACCCTCAACACCAAGAGCGAGAGCGGGAAGGCCCTCTTCACGCGCCTGCTCGAGAGCTGCGACGTTCTCGCCGAGAACTTCGCCCCCGGCGCCCTCGACCGGATGGGGTTCTCGTGGGAGCGCATCCAGGAGATCAACCCGCGCATCATCTACGCCTCGGTCAAGGGCTTCGGGCCGGGGCCCTACGAGGACTGCAAGGTCTACGAGAACGTCGCCCAGTGCGCGGGCGGCGGGGCCAGCACCACCGGGTTCCCCGAGGGGCCGCCGGTCGTCGCGGGGGCGCAGATCGGCGACTCGGGCACTGGCCTGCACCTCGCCCTCGGCATCGTGACGGCGCTGTTCCAGCGCGAGAAGACGGGGCGGGGCCAGCGCGTCGAGTGCGCCATGCAGGACGGGGTGCTCAACCTCTGCCGGGTGAAGCTGCGCGACCAGCAGCGGCTGACGCACGGGCCCCTGAAGGAGTACCCGCAGTATCCCCACGGCACCTTCGGCGCCGCGACGCCGCGCGCCGGCAACGCCTCGGGCGGCGGCCAGCCGGGCTGGATCGTCAAGTGCAAGGGGTGGGAGACCGACCCCGACGCCTACATCTACGTCATCGCCCAAGCGGCGGCCTTCGACGGGCTCGCCCGGGTGATCGGTCACGAGGACTGGCTGACCGATCCCGAGTGGAGCACGCCCGAGGCCCGCTTGCCCAAGATCGACGAGATGTTCGACGAGATCGAGAAATGGACGCAGACCCTGACCAAGTTCGAGGTCATGGAGGTGCTGAATCCGCTGAACGTGCCGTGCGGGCCGGTGCTGTCGATGAAGGAGCTCTCCGAGGAGCCGTCGCTGCGGGCGACGGGGACGGTGGTCGAGGTCGACCATCCGGAGCGCGGGCCCTACCTCTCCGTGGGCAACCCCATCAAGCTGTCGGACTCGCCGGCCGACGTCAGGCGGTCGCCCCTGCTGGGCGAGCACACCGACGAGGTGCTGCGCGAGGTGCTGGGGATGGACGACGCGGCGATCGCCCAGGCGCGGGCCGACAGGGCCGTGTAGGATTCGCCGCCGTAGAACCGCGCGAGCCCTGGAGGGTTGGTTGGGCGCCGGGCGGAGCCGGAGGCTGCGGTTTTCGGGCCACGATTCGAAGCCTCACGACTTGAAGCTCCACGGGTGCTTCGGAGCACCCGTCGCGGCCGTTTCGTATCGGACGATGGCGGCGGGGTCGGTGGTGAGATCGGTCGAGTGACGGAACGTTCGACCACGACGCCCGGGCTGGAGCTCGTCGGGGAGCAGCCGCTCGCGAAGACCGGGGCGGCGTCGACGCAAGGAGCGACATGAAGGTCTGCGTAGTCGGAGCGGGAGCCATCGGCGGCTACATGGCGGTGCGGCTGGCCCGCGCGGGTCATACGGTGTCGGCGATCGCGCGCGGTCCCCATCTCGCGGCCATCCGGGCGAACGGGATGAAGCTGATCGAGGGTGGCGAGGAGCTCGTGGCGACCGACCTGACCGCCACCGACCGCGTCGGCGAGCCGGGGCCGCAGGACGTCGTGCTCCTGGCCCTGAAGGCCCACCAGATAGTTCCCGTCGTCGACGACCTGCCGGCCCTCTTCGGCCCCGACACCGTCGTCGTCACCCTGCAGAACGGCATCCCGTGGTGGTACTTCCAGCAGGTCGACGGCGAGTACTCGGGCCGCGTGGTCGAGACGGTGGACCCCGGCGGCGTGCTGTTCCGGGCCATCGACCCGGGGCGGGTCATCGGCTGCATCGCGTATCCCGCGGCCGAGATCGCCGAGCCGGGGGTGATCCGGCACATCGAGGGCAACCGCTTCCCGGTGGGCGAGCTCGACGGCCGCGACTCGGACCGGGTGCGCATGGTCTCGGGGCTGTTCGAGGAGGCCGGCTTCAAGTCGCGGGTCCTCGACGACATCCGGTCGGAGATCTGGCTGAAGCTGTGGGGCAACCTGACCTTCAACCCCATCAGCGCCCTCACCCATTCGACCCTCGTCGACATCTGCCAGTTTCCGCTGACGCGGGGCCTCGCCGCCGCCATGATGACCGAGGCGCAGCAGGTGGCCGAGCGGCTCGGCGCCCACTTCCGGGTGGGGATGGAGCGCCGCATAGCGGGGGCCGAGAGCGTCGGCAAGCACAAGACGTCGATGCTGCAGGACGTGGAGGCGGGCAAGCCCCTCGAGGTGGACGGCATGCTCGGCGTCGTCGTCGAGCTCGCCGAGATGACCGGCGTCGAGGTGCCCACCCTGCGCGCCCTCCACGCCTGCGTCAGCCTGCTGAACCGGACGATTCAGGACGAGGGCGTGCGCATCAAGGGCGCTCCGAAGTAGCGGGTCCCGGCGGCCGGCGAGAACCGGGAATCGCTGCGGAAGAGATGCGGATTCCTCCCGGATTCCGCTCGGCGGACCGTGGACCCGTGAGACGACGATGCCGGGCCGCCCGCGACGCCCGCCGGTATCGCGGGCGCCTCGAGAACGCCGGGCCGTGAGGCGAAGATGTCAGAACCGGAGACCGTGAGCAGGCGATTGACGTTGGCTGTCGCGGCCCTGCTGGTCGCCGCCGGGGCGGGGTTGGGCCAGGAGAGCCGGACCACGGTGTGGGACGGGGTCTACACCGCCGGGCAGGCGGAGCGGGGCGAAGCGGTGTACAAGAGCCACTGCCTGAGCTGCCACCTGGCCGACTTCAGCGGCACCGAGGAGGCCAGCGCCCTCGCCGGCGAGCCGTTCATGGAGTCGTGGCGCGAGGACACCGTCGGCAACCTCTACACCCGCGTCCGCAACCTGATGCCGTTCGACGAGCCGGCCAGCCTGAGCGACGACGCCTACCTCGACAGCGTCGCCTATCTCCTGCAGGTCAACGGGTTCCCCGCCGGCTCCGCGGAGCTGACCGTGGCGGGGGCGGCCGACGTGCGCATCGAGGCCGAGGACGGCCCCGGCGACGTCCCGAGCTTCGCCCTGGTGAGCGTGGTCGGTTGCCTGGAGCGCGGCGACGGCGCAGACTGGGTGCTGGCGCGGGCCACCCGCGCAGTTCGCACCACCGACCCGTCCGATTCGACCCCCGAGGCCCTGGCCGCCCTCGCCGGCCAGCCGCTCGGCACCCGGACGTTCGAGCTGATGGCGGTCTATCCCGACCCCGCCGCCCACGCCGGTCACGTGATGGAAGCCAAGGGGTTCCTCATCCGGTCGCCGGACGGAGACCGCGTCAACGTCAGCGCCCTCGGGATGGTCGCCGACGCCTGCGGCCCCTGATCACCCGCAACCCCGGCCGGGGTGTCCTCGTCGTGGAGTGTGGAGGACGGCCGGGTTCGTGGTCGTCGGGGTGGACGCGAGCAGCCCGGGGTTGTTGACGAGGCGCCGAGACATCGGTGGTGCGCGGCTGTCAACGGGAGCATGCCAGCCGGCACGGTCGTGTCCATGACTCTCCTGGTCAAGGCGGTCTCGCGGTGGTCGGCGTGGGCCAATCGGTGGCCGCGGTGGATCTCCGGTCGTTGAGCCAGGAGTCTCCGCCGTAGAACGGTGCAGACTCCTGGCGGGGTTGGTTGGGCGCCAAGCGGAGCCGAAGGCGACGATTGGCGGGCTAGTCCCTGCGCAGCGCGAGCACCGGGTCGACGAGGCTGGCGCGGCGGGCCGGGACCGCCACCGCGCCCAGGGCCACGCCGGCGAGCACGGCCGCGACGGCGGCGAACGTGGCCGGGTCGGACGCCTCGACCCCGAAGAGGAAGCTGGCCAGGAGTCGGGTCAGTCCCGTGGCGGAGGCGACCCCGATGACGACGCCGGCCGCGACCAGCCGCATGCCCTGCATCACGACCATGCGCCAGACGCCCCCGGCCCCGGCCCCGAGGGCGAGGCGGACGCCGATCTACTGCGTCCGCTGCTCGACCGAGTACGCCATCAGGCCGTAGACGCCGATGGCGGCCAGCAGCAGAGCCGCACCGCCGAACACCGTCATCAGCAGCATGTTGAACCGCTGCCGGGCGGTGGACCGCGACACCACCTCGTCCATGGTCCGCACGTCCGAGACCGGCAGGCCGGTGGCGAGCCGCAGCTCCTCCTGGATCGGTCCGCTGAGCGCGCCCGGGCTGGTCCGCGTGCGCACCGTCCATCCCATCGGTGCGATCTCGAGGGCGAGGGCGCTGACGGCGTCCGGCAACTGCGCCTGCGGCACGTACATCCGGGGCTGCGGGTCGGTGTCGAGCCCCGCGTCCCGCACGTCGGCCACCACCCCGATGATCTGCCGCTCCGGCTCGTCCGCGAACTGCTGCATGACGCCCCGACCGATGACGAGCCGGCCGGTGAGGGCGTCTCCGTCGGGCCAGTAGCGGTCCGCCATCGTCTCGTTGATGACGACGACCGGCGGCGTCCCCCCGATGTCGCGATCCGTGAAGACCCGTCCGCGCCGCAGGGGGATGCGGAACACTCCGAAGAAGCCGTCCGACACCGTCACCCATCCGCCCCCGCCGTGAAACGGCCCGTCCTCGAGCGGCCGCCCCGAGATGATGAACGGCAGCCCGAACCCGCCCTCGAGCGGCACGCAGCACGTGGCCGCGGCGTGCTCGACGCCCGGCATCGCCCGCACGCGGTCGACCCCCGTGCGCAGGAGCTGCTCGACCCCGGCCGCGGTCTCGAAGCGCGGGCCGGTCAGGGACGTCCGCATCGTCAGCACGTTGGCCGCGTCGAAGCCGGGGTCGACGGCGTTCAGCGCGATGGACGTGCGGATCAGCAGCGCCGAGCCGATCAGGAGGATCAACGCCAGCGCGACCTCGCCGACCACGAGCAGCGCCCGCGTGCGGTTCTGCCGGAACCCCGTGCCCGTGCGCCCGCCGCCCTCCTTGAGGGTCCCGCCGAGGTCGGTGCGCGACCCCTGGAGCGCGGGGATCAGTCCGAACAGCACCCCCGTCCCCACCGACACGGCGACGGCGAACGCCAGCACGCGCCAGTCGACGGCGACGAGCGCGCCGTCGGGGCCGATGCGCGGCAGCCCGACGGTGCTCACCGACAGCAGGGCCCGGACGCCGGCGACACCGGCGGCGAGGCCCAGCGCGCCGCCGACGACCGACAGCACGACGCTCTCCGTCAACAGTTGCCGGACGAGGCGTCCCCGCCCGGCTCCGAGGGCGGTGCGGAGGGCGATCTCCCGCTTCCGGCCGACCGCCCGCACCAGCAGCAGGTTGGCGACGTTGGCGCAGGCGATGAGCAGCACGAGGCCGACGGCGCCGAGAAGCACCAGCAGCAGGGGCCGGGCGTTCCGGACCAGCATCTCCCGGATCGGCTCGGCGCCGAAGGCGGCCTCCCCGTCGGGAAACACGTCGGGGAAGCGTTCCCGGTACGCCCCGGTCGTCTGCGCCAGCGCCGCCTGCGCCTGCGCCAGCGAGAGGTCGGGCCTCAGCCGGCCCGCGACCGTGAAGTAGTGTCCCTGGTCGGTCGCATTGGGGTCGAGCTGGAACGGGGTCCAGACGTCGGGGGCGGCGCCGAAGTCGCTGAAGTCGAAGTCGTCGCCCACCACGCCGACGACGACGTGCGGCTCCCCGCTCAACGACAGGCTGCGGCCGACGATCTCCGGATCGCGATCGAACCGGCGCTCCCACAGGCGTTCGCTGACCAGCGCCGCCTTGGGTCCGTTCGGCAGGTCCTCCTCGACCGTGAAGGCGCGCCCGGCGACGATTGGCGCGCCGAAGAGCCGGAAGTAGTCGGCCGACACCTGGGCCCAGCGGAGCTGCTCGGGCACGTCCCCGCCGGTGTCGTTGATGCGGCCGCCCCGGAAGGCGGACACGTGCTGCAGCACGTCGTCCTGCCCCCGCCAGTACGCGAACTTGGCGGGCGACCCGCCGGGGTTGCGGCCCTGCGGCGACACCACCTGCAGCCACACGATGCGATCGGGCTCGGGGAACGGCGCCGGCTTCAGCAGGACGGTGTTGACGATGGAGAAGACCGCGGTGGCCGCCCCGATGCCCAGGGCCAGGGCGGCGACGGCGGCCAAGGTGAAGCCGGGGCTGCGGGCGAGCCCGCGGACGGTGTGCCGGAGATCCTGCAGAAGGGTGTCCATGCGCTGCTGTCCCGTGTCGCCGTTGGTCCGACGGCGCCGTCGTCCCTCCGTGCGAGGGACGCCTTACAGCGTTAGGACGATCTCGCGGCGCCGCGAGTTCAAGCCGCCGGGTTCGGGGAGGAGGGACGATGGCGCTGCCGGTCGGGGCGGCAGCTTGTCTCGAGGTGGGTGGAATCGTATTCCATGCATTCATGAGCACTACCGTGCATTTGCTCGCGTTGGTCGATCGGCGGGCGCGCGAGCTGGACATCGGCAGGAACCGGTACGTCGCCCGCGCCGTGGAACGGGCGCTGGCGACCGAGACGAATGGAGCGCGAGGTTCGTGGCCGAGCCGGCGGAGGCCAGGGACGACCTCGATGGATGTCGCGAGCTTGCGAACCTGCGGGCTGCCGTGGCGGGGGCTCGGGCGCGAAAGGGTCCGCCCGGCTAGTGAGGTGAGTGCGGGTCCCCCCGGACCGGCTGCGCCGAGGTAGCGTGCCGGGAGGACCTGCGCCCTGCGGTGGGGTTGTCTACTGCCCGCCCGCCGGCCTGACCACCGCCACGCTGTTGACGTCCTTCTCGTGCTCGGCGCGGTAGACGCCCTGCTCGCGCATGTACCGGCGCAGCAGCTCGGCGGTGTGGTCGGCGCGCTTGACGGTTCCGGTGTAGTGCACGCCGTCGGCGATGCGGAGGGGCGTCCAGCCCTCGCGGCTCTCGGCCAGGAGGTCAGCCCCGCGGTCGACGAGGAACTCGACGATGGGGTTCGCCCCCCGCAGGGCGGCGCCGTGCAGCGCCGTGTATCCCCGGTCGTCTGCCTCGAGCACGCTGCGGTCGCCGAGCTCCCACGCGAGCTGCACCGCGTCGAACGCCTCCTCGTTGGTGCCCGCGCTCTCGCCCACGTTGAAGATGCCCACCCCGGCCGCGACCATCAGCGGCGAGGCGTTGCCCTCGGTCGGCAGGCGGGTGTCGGCGCCGTGGTCGGCCAGGAGCCGCATCAGCGGGACGTCGGCGTGCTTGGCCGCGAGCAGGTAGGGGGTGGCCCCCACGCGGTTCAGGTTGTTCCGCTCCCGGTTGTTGAAGCGTCGGGTCTGACGCAGGTCCGGGTCGGCGCCGTTCTCGAGCAGGAACCGCGCGAACTCCAGGGTGTCGAGGCTGTCGAGCAGCCGCACCGGGGGCATGCCCTTGCCGGAGTTCGGACGGCGGGTGTACGAGAGCTGGTGCAGCGCGGTCCAGCCCTGCTCGGCCGCGTTGGGGTCGGCGCCCCGCTCGACGAGGTGCTTCGCGAGCGAGAAGTGCCCGTTGGTGACGGCGATGACGAGGGCGCTGGTGCCGGCGGGGCCGCCCACGCCGCGCCCCGGCGCCGCCTCCGCTTCCGCCGACCGGGGGCGGATGGTGTCGTTCGCGTCGGCCCCGGCCGCGAGCAGCGCGTCGACCGCACCGGCCTGTCCGGCCCGCACCGCGAAGAGCAGCGCCGACCAGCCGGCGTTGGAACGCTCGTCGACCCGGGCCCCGAGCTCGATCAGGGTGTGCACGGCCCGCGCGTGGTTCTGGGCGGCGGCCCACATCAGCGCGGTCTGGCCGCGCCAGCTCTCGCGCGCCGCCACGTCGGCGCCGTGGGCGAGCAGCAGCCGCAGGGTGTCGACGTCGCCGGCGCGGGCGGCGGCCATCAGCACCGTCTCGCCCTCGGGCAGGGTGGCGTTGGGGTCGGCGCCGGCTTCGAGCAGCGCCCCGACGATGCGGGCCTCCCCCCGTTCAGCGGCGAGGGCGAGCGGAGTCACCCCGTACCGGTTCACGACGCCGGTGCGGGCCCCCGCCGCCAGCAGGAGGCGGGCGGTCTCGACGTCGCCCCGGTAGGCCGCCCAGTGCAGCGCGGTGGTGCCGTCCACCTCGGCCGCGTTCACGTCGACCTGCTGCTCGAGCAAGGCGCGAACGGCGGCGGCGTCCTCGGCCTTGACGGCGTCGACGAGCGGCACCGCGGGGGCGGCGCCGGTCGAGACGGCCGTCAGCAACGCCGCGCCAGCGAGGGACAAGGTCCCGATGGCGACGGGCCGCGACTCCGATCCAGGATTCGTGCGCATCGGTGGCTCCAGGTGTCGCGGTCGAGCACCGGCCCGGCCCGCAAACGAAGACCTGTATGCTACCGTTCCGTTCGAGCGATCCGCAACCGGGATGTGGATGCGGCGGATTTTGCCGAGATTGGCACGGCTCTTGCTTGCAATGGTGGCGCTTGCGGTGGTCCCGGTCCGGTGACCGGCTCGCGACCCGCCGCCGCCATCGCGGGACAGAGGGAAACATGCGCGCCGAGCAGATGGAACAACGTGTCGGGAACTGCGAAAGTCGGCTCGATCGAATGGAGCAGATTGTGCCGACTCTCGCGACAAGAGACGATCTGACGGTCGCCGCAGCGCCGCTGGCGACGAGGGAGGAGTTGCGGGCGGCCGTGGCGCCGCTGGCGCCGAAGGAGGAGGTCGCGCCGCTGGCGACGAAGGAGGAGCTCGCGCCGCTGGCGACGAAGGAGGAGCTCGCGCCGCTGGCGACGAAGGAGGAGCTCGCGCCGCTGGCGACGAAGG
>JAJEEA010000205.1 GCA_022821235.1 Vicinamibacteria bacterium | reverse complement strand
TCGCCGCGAATCAGGAAGAGGGCGGCCCACCCCCGCTCGACGGCCAGCGTGTAGCCGTCGTCCGGGCCCAGCACCTCGAGGGCGGTGGCCAGCCCGTCGGCCACCACGCAGCGATCGGCGACGACGCTCACCGAGGCGAGCCGATGCTCGACGGGCCGCCCCGTGCGGGGGTCGATGGTGTGAGACACCCAGCCGCCCTCGACCTCGCGCCGGTTGCGGTAGTCGCCCGAGGTGGCCATCGCCCGGTCGCGCAGCGGGACCACGCGCTGAATGCCGCCGCCCGGCGCGGGCGACTCGATGCCGATGCGCCAGGGGCGGTCGAGGTGATTGGTCCCCGCCGCGACGATCTCGCCCCCGACCTCGACCAGGTACCTGTCGAATCCCGCCCCGCGCAGGGCGGCCGCCACGCGGTCGACGCCGTAGCCCTTGGCCACCGCCGACAGGTCGGCCTCGATGGCGGGATCCGTCTTGCGCAGGGCCGGGGCCGCCGCGTCGAGCTCGATCCCGGCATAGCCGACGTGCTCGCGGGCCCGCGACAGGCGCTCCGCATCCGGGGGGAAGAGGTCGGGCTCGACCGGCCCGAAGCCCCACGCGTCGACGAGCGGGGCCACCGTCACGTCCAGGGCCCCCGCCGTCAGCTCGCCGAGCCGCCGGGCCTGGCGAAAGACCTCGAACGTGTCGGCGGATACCGCGAACGGCCGGGTGCTCCGCTCGCGGTTGAAGCGCGACAGCTCCGAAGAGGGGTCGTAGTGCGACATCTTCGACTCGACGTCGTCGAGCGCCGCCTGTATCTCCGCCGCCACCCGGTCGTGCTCGGCCCGCGGCCATGCGTCCGCGGTCACCACCCGGACGGCCCAGGTGGTGCCCATCGTGGCCCCGTCGAGCTCGTGGACGGCAGGGCCGGGGTCGGCGCAGGCGCACGCGCACGCCGCCAGCAGCAGCCCGCCCGCCGATGGGAGCGGGAGCACGCCCCCGGCGCGGCGGCGGCTACGGGACGGCCGCCCGGCCCCGGGGCGGTCCCGGACGTCGCGCGCTGCCGTCCGTCGGGCACCGGGCATGGGGCGCCTAGCCGAAATCGTCGAACAGGATGTTCTCGGGCTCGACCCCCAGCGAGTCGAGCATGTCCATGCACGCCTTGAGCATCATCGGGGGGCCGCACAGGTAGTACTCGACGTCCTCCGGCGCGGGGTGGGTCTTCAGGTAGTTGTCGAGCACGACCTGGTGGATGAAGCCGGTGTACCCGTCCCAGTCGTCCTCGGGCAGCGGCTCGGACAGGGCGAGGTGCCACTCGAAGTTGTCGTGCTCGGCCGCGATGGCGTTGAAGTCGTCCAGGTAGAACGCCTCGCGCAGGCTGCGGGCGCCGTACCAAAACGACACCTTCCGGGACGTCCCCAGCCGGCGGAACTGATCGAAGATGTGCGAGCGCATCGGCGCCATGCCCGCCCCGCCCCCGACGAAGAGCATCTCGGCGTCGGTCTCCTTCGCGAAGAACTCGCCGAAGGGCCCCGAGATGGTGACCTCGTCGCCCGGCTCGAGGCTGAAGATGTACGAGCTCATCTTGCCCGGCGGCGTCCCCTCGGGGGCCCGCGGCGGCGGCGACGCCACCCGGACGTTGAGCATGATGACGCCGCGCTCCTCCGGGTAGTTCGCCATCGAGTAGGCGCGCGTCACCGGCTCCTCGACCGTCGACACGTAGCGCCACAGGTCGAACTTGTCCCAGTCCGCGCGGTACTCGTCCTCGATGTCGAAGTCCGAGTACTTCACGGTGCCCGGCGGCGCCTCGATCTGGATGTAGCCGCCGGCCCGGAACGGCACCGACTCGCCCGGGGGCAGCTCGAGCACCAGCTCCTTGATGAACGTGGCGACGTTGGCGTTCGACCGCACCCGGCAGCGCCACTGCCGGACGCTGAACACCTCTGGCGGCAGCTCGATGTCCATGTCCTGCTTCACCTTGACCTGGCAGGACAGCCGTACGCCGCAGCGCGCCTCGCCGCGCGAGACGTGGCTCAGCTCGGTCGGGAGGATGGCGCCGCCGCCGTCCTGCACCGTCACCGTGCACACCCCGCAACTCCCCTTGCCGCCGCAGGCCGAGGGGATGAAGATGCGGTTGGCGGCGAGGGTGCCGAGCAGGGTGCCGCCGGCGCTGGTGGTGAGCGCCTTGTCCGGGTCGCCGTTCACCGTGATCGTCACGTCGCCGGTGGCGACGAGCCGGCGCCGGGCCAGCATGAGCACGACCACCAGGGACAGGATGGTGCCGGTGAACATCCCCACGCCCAGCAGGACGGTGATCACGGTTGCACCCCCGCGGAGGCCATGAAGCCGATGGCCGTCGGACCCGCGATGGTGCGGGTGAACATCCCCACGCCCGGCAGGACGGCGATCAAAGCTGCACCCCCGCGAAGGCCATGAAGCCGATGGCCATCAGCCCCACGATGATGAACGTCAGGCCCAGCCCCCGCAGCCCGGCCGGCGGATTGCTGTAGCGCAGCCGCTCGCGGATGCCGGCGAGGGCGACGATGGCGAGGGCCCAGCCGACCCCCGACCCGAACCCGAACACCGCGCTCTCGACGAGGTTGTAGTTGCGCTCCATCATCCACAGCGACGCGCCGAGGATGGCGCAGTTGACGGCGATGAGGGGCAGGAAGATGCCGAGGGCGGCGTACAGGGCCGGCGCGAAGCGATCGAGGGTCATCTCGACGATCTGGGTCATCGCGGCGATGGTCCCGATGAAGGTGAGGAACCCCAGGAACGACAGGTCGTACTCGGCCAGCGCGGGAGACAGCCACGCCAGGGCCCCCGGCCTGAGGGCGTACGCGTAGACGAGGTTGTTCAACGGCACCGTCACCGTCAGCACGAAGATCACGGCCCCGCCGAGGCCGAGGGCGGTCGACACCCGCTTCGACACCGCGAGGAACGAGCACATGCCCAGGAAGAACGCGAGGGCCATGTTCTCGACGAAGATCGCCTTGACCGCCAGGTTCAGGTAGTACTCCATGCCTCGGCCCGCCCGAAATTAGTCGCCGAACGCGACCGCGCGGTCGCGCCGCGGCCTCCGATTGCCGCCCGACCCGTCCTGCAGGGGCCCGCACCGTCCCGCGGCGCAGACTCCTAGTCCTGCTCCACCTGCTCGGGCTTCCAGGCCCGGATCGCCCAGATGAAGAACCCGATGATGAAGAACGCCCCCGGCGACAGCACCATCAGCCCGTTGGGGGTGTACCAGCCGCCCTCGCTGGCGAGGGCGAAGACCTGCGCGCCCATGAGCGACCCCGACCCGAACAGCTCGCGGATGACCGCGGTGCCGGCCAGGATCACCGCATAGCCGAGCCCGTTGCCGATGCCGTCGATCATGCTCAGGCGCGGCGGGTTCTGCATGGCGTAGGCCTCGGCCCGGCCCATGATGATGCAGTTCGTGATGATGAGCCCGACGAACACCGAGAGCTGCTTGGAGATCTCGAACAGGTACGCCTTGAGCACCTGGTCGACGACGATGACCAGCGACGCGATGATCGTGAGCTGCACGATGATGCGGATGTTGGTCGGAATCTGGTTGCGCAGCAGGCTGACGAACAGGTTCGAGAAGAGAAGCACGAAGACGACCGCCGCGCACATCACGAGGGCGGTGTCCATCTGCGTCGTCACCGCGAGGGCCGAGCAGATGCCGAGCACCTGCAGCGCGATGGGGTTGTTGTTGAACAGCGGGTCGATCAGCGCCTCGCGTTGCTTCGACATCAGCCCGCGCCTCCCTCGTCGCTCCGAAGCCGCGCCAGGTACGGCCCGAAGCCGTCCGGCCCCAGCCAGAACCGCAGCAGGTTGGTGACGCCGCGGCTGGTGATGGTCGCGCCCGAGAGGCCGTCGACCGCGTACGGCGCCTCGTCCACGCTCCCCGCCAACCCCTTGACGACGGCGATGGCGGGGCCGAGGTCGTCGTCGAACGCGAGCCGGCCCGGCCACAGCGCCTTCCACCGCGGGTTGTCGACCTCGCCGCCGAGCCCCGGCGTCTCCTTGTGCTCGTAGAAGGTCAACCCGCGAATCGTGCGCAGGTCGCCCTCGAGCGCCACGAAGCCGTAGAGAGTGCCCCACAGGCCCAGCCCCTCGACCGGCAGCACGACGAGATCGACGCCCCCCGCCTCGCCGCGCACCTCGTAGACGAGGGCCTCGTTCGGCAGGCGCATGACGCCGGCGACGTTGTCGGGGGCGGCGGCGCTGCGGGCCGAGTCTATCGACGCGGCGCGCTGGTCGAAGCCGACGGGGTCGACGTCGGCCGCCACCTCGCCGGTGGACAGGGTCAGGACCACCGGGGTGATCCGGGCGGAGCGGGCCGCGACGGCCTCGGCGTCGAGCCGCTCGTCGTCGCTCGCCAGCCCCGCCGCCAGCAGCACGTTGCGCTGCCGGTCGAGGGCCGCGTTGCGCTCCTGGCGATCGGCCAGGGCCACCGCCGCCGACGACACGACGACCGCGCAGACGAGGCAGACGGCCGCCGCGAACCCCAGGTTGTAGCCGACGCTACCCTGCATGACGGGCCCTCCTCCGCCGCACGTTGGCCTGGATGGCGACGTAGTCGATCAGGGGCGCGAACAGGTTCATGAAGAGGATGGCCAGCATCACGCCCTCGGGATACGCGGGATTCACCACCCGGATCAGCACCACGAGCAACCCGATCAGGAACCCGTACGCGTAGTGGCCGCCGGGGGTCGACGGCCCCGACACCGGATCGGTGGCCATGTACACCGTCCCGAACGCCCATCCCCCCAACAGATAATGCCAGAGAGGGGTCACCTCGAAGAAGGGATTGGTGGCCGACCCGACCGCGTTGAGCAGCCACGCCGTCCCCAGGGTGCCCACCGTGACGCTGGCCATGATGCGCCACGACCCCACCCCGGTCCCGATGAGGACGGCGGCGCCGGCGAGGCACGCCAGCACCGACGTCTCGCCCATCGACCCCGGCATCCACCCGGTGAACGCCTGCCAGGGGCTCACCGTCCCCGTCACCCCGGGCAGGCCCTGCTCGGTCGCCAGCGCGAGCACCGTCGCCCCGCTGACCCCGTCGGGGGCGGTGCCCGCCGCGATCCAGATGGCGTCGCCCGACATCTCCGCCGGATAGGCGAAGAACAGGAAGGCGCGGGCGGTCAGGGCGGGGTTGAGGACGTTCATCCCCGTCCCGCCGAAGATCTCCTTGCCCACGACCACCCCGAACGAGATGCCCAGCGCCACCTGCCACAGCGGGATGGTCGCGGGCAGGGTCAGGGGCAGCAGCATCCCGGTGACGAGGAAGCCCTCGTTGATCTCGTGCCCGCGGACCCCCGCGAACAGCGCCTCCCAGAGCCCCCCGACCGCGAACGTCACGGCCAGCACCGGCCCGTAGTAGAGGGCGCCGTGCGCCAGGCACGCCCACGCGTCGTCGGGCGCGAACGGCAGGCCCAGCCACCGCATGACGTCGGTCTGCCAGACGTCGAGGGGCGGCGCCCCCGCCGCGATCGCGAGGTGCGCCTGGTACCCGGTGTTGTGCAGGGCCATGTAGATGCACCCGGCGAGCGCGATGACCACCGTCATCATCAGGCGCTTCATGTCGAGGGCATCGCGCACGTGGGGGTCCGACCGCGTGACCTCGCCGGGCGTGTACAGGAAGGTGTCCTGCGCCTCCCAGAGCGGGTACAGGCGCTCGAGGCGCCCGCCCTTCTCGAAGAGGGGGGCCTGCCGGTCGAGCAGGTCGCGCAACAGCTTCATGTCAGCCCTCGGCCTCGAGGGTGGTCAGCACGCGGCGGAGCGCCGCCCCGTAGTCGAGCTTGCTCGGGCAGACGAAGGTGCACAGGGCGAGGTCGTCCTCCTCGAGCTCGAGGCAGCCCAGCTCCTCGGCCCGCTCGACGTCGTGCATGACGAGGGCCCGCAGCAGCGGCGTCGGCAGCAGGTCCATCGGCATCACGCGCTCGTAGAGGCCGATGGGCACGATGGCCCGCCGCGATCCGTTGGTGGTTGTCGTGAACGGGAACCGCCGGCCCCGCCACAGCGTCGACAGGAACGCCCGCGACGCCGAGAACTTCCCGAGCCCGGGCCGCAGCCAGCCCAGCAGCTCGCGCTCTCGGCCCTCCCGAATGAGGCAGATGTGCCGGTGGTAGCGGCCCAGGTAGCCGGTGGCCGCCTCCGACGCGGAACGCCCCGCGAGCAGCGACCCCGACACGACCCGCACCGCGCCGTCGAGCGACTCGTCAGCGAGCACGTCGGCGACCGCCGCCCCCAGCCGCGTGCGGACGAGCCGGGGGTGCGACACGGCGGGCCCCGCCACCGCCACCACGCGCTCGACCGCGAGCTCGCCCGTCTCGAACAACCGCCCCATGGCCACGACGTCCTGGTAGCCGACGTACCACACCTGCCGGTCGCGGCCCACCGGGTCGAGCCGGTGGATGTGCAGTCCGGGGGCGCCGGCGGGATGGATGCCGGCGAACTCCTCCCGCCGGAACCGATCGCCGGCCGGCACCGGCACCCGGCCGTCCGGCGCCGTGCACACGTAGACGGCGCCGTCGGTCATCCGCGCCAGCGCCTTCAGGCCGTTCTCGAAGGGCCCGTGCGCCCCGTCGAGCACGACGTCGACCCGCGGGGCCAGCGGCTCGGTGTCGATGGCGGTCACGAAGATGGAGCGCGGGCGCGTTCCCGGATCGGCGACGCGCCCGAACGGCCGCTCCCGAATCGCAGGCCACAGACCCGACTCGACCAGCAGCTCGCGCACGTCGTCGCCGCCGAGCCCGGCGGGATGCCGGCCCGAGAACGAGGAGAACCGGACCGAGACGCCGCCGCGGCCCTCCTGCTCGTCCCGGCCGAGGGCGATGACGATGGACCGGAAGCTGCGGCGCTCTCCGCGGTGGATGGCCTCGACGGTGCCGGCGGCCGGCGACGTGAACCGCACGCCGGGCCGCTTCTTGTCCTCGAACAACAGCTCGCCGCGGCGGACGTCGTCACCCTCCGAGACGTGCATGGTGGGCCGGAGGCCGACGTAGTCGTCGCCCAGCAGCGCCACCCGCCGCGCCGTCCGGGCGGGGCCGATCGCCTGGTCGGGCTCGCCCGCGACCGGCAGCCGCAGGCCCTTGCGAATGGTGTGTCGCCCCATACGGCATCAGGAGAGGAACCCGCGCCGGACCGCGCGGGACGCCCCGGCCCGCCAATCGCCCGGCGGCTCCGCTCGGCGCCCGACCGACCCGGCGGCGGCCGGCGCAACTCCCCCGCGGTCCCACGCGACAGCTCCCCGAGCTCCGCGCGACGACGTCGTCCTCGACCCGGGGCGGATCCGGGTCGGGAGGTATTGTGAAGTTTTTCTCAAGCTACCCCGACAGGCAGAGGCGACCGTCCGGCGAGCAACCTGCATTTGGAAGGGCCCCTGCGCAATCAGCATCGTACCAAGATGGGCTGTACGAAGTCAATTTGGCGCCGCCGGCGAACCCCATAACAGTCATAACTCCTGATTGGCCAGACAGTTACCCTTGACTTCGCCGGTTCCGGGGCGATAAGCTTGCGCCGGTCGATCCCGGCGGCTCCGGCCGGCGGCAATCCTCCGCCCATCCCGTGCGCATTACCCTGAACGGCGACCCGTACGAGCTCGGCGAACCGATGACCATCAGCCGGCTGCTGGCGCGGCTCGACATCGATCCGCGCCGCGTCGCGGTCGAGCACAACCTGGTCGTCGTGAAGCGCGCCGCCTATGCGTCGACGACGGTGCGGGCGGAGGACACGGTCGAGATCGTCAACTTCGTGGGCGGTGGATGAGCGGGCCGTCCGGTCCGGTTCCTGTCATACTCATGGGCATGGGCAACGACACGCTGGTCATCGCCGGGAAGACCTTCTCGTCCCGGCTGATCGTCGGCACCGGCAAGTACGCTTCCAACGAGATCATGCAGCGGGCGCACGACGCGTCCGGGGCCGAGCTGGTGACGGTGGCGGTGCGCCGCGTCGACCTCGGCGCCCGCGGCCGCGGGTCGCTGCTCGACTTCATCGACACCGGGCGCTACGCGCTGCTGCCCAACACCGCCGGCTGCTACACCGCGGACGAGGCGGTCCGGACCGCTCGGCTCGGGCGCGAGGTCGGGTTGTCGGAGTGGGTCAAGCTCGAGGTCATCGGCGACGAGCGAACGCTCTTCCCCGACAACGACGGCCTGCTCGAGGCGACCCGGGTCCTCGTCAAGGAAGGGTTCGTCGTGCTGCCGTACACCAACGACGACCCCGTGGTGTGCCGCAAGCTCGAGGACGCGGGGGCGGCCGCGGTCATGCCCCTCGGCGCCCCCATCGGCTCGGGGCTCGGCATCCAGAACCTCAACAACATCCGCATCATCCGCGAGTTCGCGGGCGTCCCGGTCATCGTGGACGCCGGGGTCGGCACCGCCTCGGACGCGGCCGTCGCGATGGAGCTCGGGGTGGACGGGCTGCTCATGAACACCGCCATCGCCGGCGCCCGCGACCCCGTGGCCATGGCCGACGCCATGAAGCTCGCGGTGGCGGCCGGCCGCCGGGCGTACCTCGCCGGCCGCATCGAGCGGCGGCGCTACGCCACCGCCAGCAGCCCCGCCGACGGCCTGCTCTCCTTGCCGTAGAACCTCTCGCCTCCGAGGAGTCGACCGCCCGCAGGACCACGCGGCGATCGCCCCACGGTCCGCGCCGCGCCACGGCGCGACCCCTCGAGGGTGGTCTCGGGGAGTGCGCGCAGGCGTGGCGACGTCGATGATCGACAGGGCCACGCCGCGGATCTCCCGGGGGGTGGTCTCCGGGCCGAGGGGAAGCCGCCGGCGGCGATTGACCGCTGGGCCGGCCTCAGAGCGCGGCGTCCGCCGGCGAGGGGCCCGGCCGCGCATCGTCCGGCGCGTCGCGCTGCACGTCCACGCGGTACAGCCGCACCCCGAGACTCCGGCGGTCCTCGGAGAGCCCGAGGGCCTGGGGCCGGAAGGCGGTCGAGCGGATGGTCAGCTCCGTCGAGCCGGCGCGTTCCGACTCGGGGAGGTCCAGCGTGATGGTCTGCACCTCGTTCCCGAGCACGAGGCCGTCCGCGATGCGGTGGGGCCCCGCCCACACCGAGATCTCGGCCGGCTCCGCCTCGGCCGGGCGCGCGCCGGCGACCACGAGGCTGACGCGGTCCCCGCCGGGGACGGCCACCGACGCCACGCCCTCGCTCCAGCGGAACGAGTCGCCGCGCCCGTCGCGCTCCGGCCCGTGGAAGCCGTGCAGGCCCGCCACGAGGTCGTCGAGCAGGTTGCCGACGTCGACCCCCGTCCGCGCCGAGGCCCCGTCGCCCCGGGCCGCCTGCAGGACGCGCAGCCCGATCGAGACGTCGACGAGCGCGCTCGGCGCCCGCTCCCGCGTCCGCTCCAGGGTGCGGAGGTCGATGCTCGCCTCCCCGGCCTCCGACAACACGAGCTCGGGGGCGTTCAGCGAGAACCCGCCCCCGGCCAGCACGACGAACACGGGGCGGCCGCCCGCCAGCCAGTCGAGCATGACCTCCCCCAGGACGTCGTCCGGCTCGTCCTGCTGCACCACCACGGCATCGACGCCGTGCAGGTAGGTCAGCGTCGTCGGGACGTGGGTCCCCACCAGCTCCGGGCCCGCGAGCACGGCGGCGTTCTCCGGGAAGAGCCGGGCCACGCCGGCGCTCTGCTCCAGCCCGCCCTCCCACAGCGGCGCGCCCAGCACCGGGAGGCTGGGCCCGCCCACCAGACCCACGAGGACCGCGCCCAACGCGGTCGTCGCCACGGTCCGGAACTCGAAGTAGACCCACTCCACGAGCCGGCCCGCGGCCAGCGCGGCCACGGTGAAGAGGCCGGGCAGGACGACGGGCACGAACCGCCGCATCGACAGGATGTGGTTGCCGGGCTCGAGGGGGTCGTAGAGGTACTGGAGGCCGACGGAGACGACCAGGACGAGGAGGAACGCCGCCCCCTGGTCGGCCCGTCCCGCCCGCCCCGACACGGCGAGCCACACGACGCCGGCGAGGCCGAGCGCGAGCACCGGCCACGACGCGTACCAACTGAGCCAGAAGAGCGTATCCGGCCAACGGCCGGGGTTGGTCGTCGCGTAGACGACGGCATAGACGGCCAGCATGCCGGCCAGCAACCACCCGGACGCCCTCGGCCCCACCGCGCCGAGGCGCCGCCAGTCTCCCCGGACCGCGAGCACCGCCAGCCCCGCCGCGGCCAGCACGAGAGCGGTGAGGGCGGCCGCCCACTCCCCCGGGCGGGTCAGGATGGTCGAGCGCTCCAACAACTGCCGGACGTACAGGAAGTAGTCCGACGGGTACGCCACGTAGTGCGCCGCGTTGTGCAGCAGCACGAGGCCGAACGCACCGAGCAGGAAGACGACGCACCGCCCGCCGCCCCGCGGCCGGACGAGCAGCCGCCACGCGACGAACGCCGCGAGGGCGACCGACAACAGGAAGATCATGTCGACCTTGGCGAAGCAGGCCAGCCCGAAGAACCCGCCGGCGGCCGCGGCCGGCCACGGCCGGTCGTCCCGCAGCGCGGCGAGCAACGCCAGCACCCCGGCGAGGACGAAGAACTGCGCGGGCATCTCCGGTATCGGGTACTTCGCGAACCACATCTGCGGCAGCGAGGCCGCCGCGAGCAGCGCGGCCATCAGCCCGGCCGGGATGCCGCCGAGACGCGCGGCCACCAGAAACAGGGCGCCGAGGCCCAGCACCGCGAACAGCGGCGCGACGAAGAGCGCCCCCCGGGTCGGCGACACCTGCTCGAACACGGCGGCCAGCACCGGGAACAGGGGCGAGAACCCGCTCGAGACGGCCGGCTCCTCGATGTCGTCGATCGTGAATCCGCCGGGGAACCTCGCGTAGCGGCCGTACCCGTAATCGGTCGGCTGACGGTTGAGGAACAGGTACTCGCGCGCCTCGACCGACATCTCCCGCAGCAGCGGGTCGTCGAAGACGAGGCCGCCGGTCCGCGCGATCTCCCGGCTGAGGTTGAGGTAGACGGTGGCGTCGCCCTCGGCGACCACCGTCTCGTACGGCGGCAGGGACAGGAACCCGGCCAACACGGTGACGGCGCCGAACGCGATCAGCCCGCCGCGCCCCACGCGGGGAGACGGGGCCGGCGACGGCCGCGCGCGAACGAAGCGGGCGTGCGCGGCGAGGGCGATCGCGCCCGCCGCCAGCAGGGCGGCGAGGAG
>JAJEEA010000230.1 GCA_022821235.1 Vicinamibacteria bacterium | reverse complement strand
CCGCCGCCGGCCGACCGGCGCGGCGGCGACGGCGGGCTGAGGATGCCGCTGCCGATCCTGATCTCGGTGCCCCACGCGGGCCTGCGGGTCCCGCCGGAGGTGGCGCCCGGGTGCCTGCTCACTCCTGCGGAGATAGCGGCGGACGGCGACGAGCACGCGGCGGCGATCTACGACGTCGCGGCCGAGGTCGAGCGCTTCGTCACCACCGACGTCGCGAGGGCGGTGGTCGACCTGAACCGCGCCGAGGACGACCGCCGGCCCGACGGCGTCGTGAAGACGCACACCTGCTTCGACGTGCCGGTCTGGCGGGAGCCGCTACCCGAGGAGGTCGTGCAGGCGCTGCTCGCCCGCCACCACCGGCCGTACCACGCCCGGCTCGGCGAGCTCGCCGGGCGACGGGTGCGCCTGGCCGTCGACTGTCACACGATGCTCGCGGTGGGGCCGCCCATCGGGCCGGGGCCGGGCCGGGAGCGCCCCCACGTCTGCCTCGGCAACGCCGGCTTCACGTGTCCCCGCGACTGGATGGACTGTCTGGAGCGGAGCTTTCGGGAGTGGTTCGGCCCGCGCGTGACCGTCAACGAGCCCTTCCGGGGCGGGTTCATCACGCGTTCGCACGCGGCCGAGATGCCGTGGGTGCAACTGGAGCTGTCGCGCGCGCCCTTCGCCAGCGACGCCGACAAGCGGCGGCGCGTGCTGCGCGCGCTCGAGACCGCCCTCGAACGCATCGAGGCGCTCCCGTAGGCGGAGAGTGGTCGGACCGGGGGTCGCACGGCACCCGCAAGGCGCCGGAAACGCCGAGGCCGCGTGGCGGGGGCTGCAACGGGCGTTCTCTCGACGGGCTCCCCGCGCGGGCGCGGGCTGCGATGGCGCAACCGAAACGCGGCTACTCGGGCCGCTCCACCCGGGTGTAATCCAGGTACGACCGGCCGTCGACCTCCGACACGATCGCCGTGAGCCGGTACCGTCCGTCCGGCGACTCGACCTCCACCTCGGACAGCCCGACCGCCACCTCGGACGGATCCGGCCCCTCGCGCAGCGCCTCGCGGAGCACCCGCCCCTGCATCGAGGCGGGAATCTCGATACCCAGCGTATGGAGGAACGTCGGCGCGAAGTCGACGTTCCCGCTCGGCACGGCGCTCTCGACCCCCGCCTTGACGTCGGGGCCGACCGCCACCAGCGTGTTGTGGACGTCGAACGGGCTCGAGCTGCCGTGGCCGGCCACGCCCGGCTGCGCCGTCGTTCCGCGAAAGCCGTACCGGCCCACGGCGGCGGTCCAGCTCGGCGAGAAGAGGACCTGGGCGGCGCGGGGATGGCCCCAGCGCGCGAGGTCGAACGACAGGGTGCCGGGCGCCGAGCCCTCGAGGGCGCCGGGACGGGCCGCCCGCGTGAAGACCGCCCCCACCCCCTCGGTCGCCTGCAGGGCGGCGGCGACGCCCGACACCGCGGCCGCATCGCCGTCGCGCACGTAGACGGCGCCGGCCCCGGCCACGATGCGCGGGGCGCCGTCGGCCAGGGACCCCGCGAACGGCGCCAGCACCGCGTCGAGGTCGATGCCGCCGGTGTGCTCGGAGAACCCGTGGTCCGAGGTGACCCAGACGTTCGTCGTCCCGGACAGGCCGGCCGCGGCGAGGCCGTCCTGAAGGCGCTGGATCTCGGCGTCGAGCCGGAAGAGGGCCTCGACCATCAGCGGGTGGCCCATGCCGTGCCGGTGGGCGGTGGTGTCGGGGTCGCTGAGCCACAGCACCGTCACCGCCGGGTCGACCGCCGGCCGGGCGATCTCGAGGAACGCGTCGACGATCCAGCGGTTTCTCCGGTGGTTGGGGGCGCCCGCCTCCGGGACCGGCCCGAGGCGCTCGAGGGCCTGCGCGTGCAGATCGGCCGGCAGGCTGTAGTCGTAATGGAGGATGGCGCCGCCGGCGACGGTGTGGTTCAGCAGATAGGACGACCCGCTCGAGCCCGCGCTCATGACGAGGAGCCGGCGGCCCGCCGACTGAAGCACTTCGCCCAAGGTCGGCGCCGTCAGCAGGCGCTCGTCCTCCGCCGACTCGATCCGCAACAGGTTGCCGCGGTCGCTGGTGGAGAGGAAGCGGGCGGCCTCGACCCGGGGGAAGAACACCGAGTTGCCCATCAGGCCGTGGGTCTCGGGATAGGCCCCGGTGGAGATGGACGCGGCGTTGACCCGGGTCACGGTCGGGAACACCGCGTGATGGCTGGTCATGACGACGCCGCGCCGCCCCAGGGCGTGGAGCGCCGGCATGAAGTGGGGCTGCACGTAGTCGGGGCGCAGCCCGTCGAGCACGATCAGCAGGTGACGGGGCCCCTCCGCGGGCGCCTCGCCGTCCTGACCGGCCGCCCCGGTCGAGGGCGCCGCCAACGCGAGAGCCAGCGCCAGCAGGTGGCGCGCGGCCAGTCCGGACATCGTCGGCGCTCAGCGCTTGACCAGGTTCAGGAGGGCGCAGCCGAGAACGACGACGAACGGGAGCACGGCGCCGGCGGCGAACGCGTACGTGGCGAGAGCACTCGGCTCGGGGAGCATCTGTGAATCTCCTCTCGATGGCGGCCCGGATCGACCGGGACGGCGGTTGAAAGACGGGGCGACGCGCCGCGGCCTCCGTCGAGGTCCGCGGCAGGTCGCGCGCTTCCGATTCTAGCAGGCCCGGGCGACGAGCCCCCTCGGGGACTTCCGGCGGCCCCGCAAGTCGGCCGGCCGCCGCGAGGTCCCGCCCTTCCGCGAAGCCCGGGAGCCCGCGGTGAAAGCCCCGCTGCGTACGAGCGGCGATGCCTCCCGCCTGACGGCGTCGTTCATCGGCTGCACGTGCCCCGTATGCCCCCTCACGCCTTTGTCAGGCGGGCGCTTCGCCGCTCCGTGCAAACGCGGGGCCTCCCTAGTGGTGCGTCACGTCCCAATCTTCGGATACGGATATGGGTTTGGGGTCCGCAATCGTTGACGAATCACCGCCCACGAACCCGAACATTCAGCCATGACGCAGCACTAGTGCGACCCGAACGGGAACGCCGTGAGCCAGGCCCGCGCATGGTCGATGTCGTCGGTGCGCAGCGTGTCCGGGTTGAAGCCGCGCTCGGCGCCGAGGTAGTAGCCCAGCAACTGAAAGGCGACGGCGGCCAGGGGCGGCATCAGCAGCTCGCGCGTCGCGCCCGGCACGGCGATGACGAACGTCGCGTCCGGGGCCACCGTGTCGTCTCCGTCGACCACCAGGGCCAGGCTCGGCGAGCCGGCGGCCCGGGCCGTGCGCACCGCGTCGTGCAGCCGCGCGTACGAGGCCCCGGGGGGCGAGACGACCACCGTGCCGACGTCCTCCGACAGCAGCGAGATCGCGTTGTGCGCGTACTCGGCCGGCCGGTAGGCCTTGCAGAGCAGGCTGCTCTCCTCCTCTATCTTCAACGCGCCCTCGCGGGCGGAGAACCAGTTGGCGCCGCCCCCCGACATCAGCAGCGCTCGCTGGTCCTTGAGGGCGTTGGCGATTTGCGACACGTTCACGTCCTCTTCCTCGAGGAACAGCGCCGCCGCGTTCGGCAGCTCGGCGACCGCCGCGCCCAGCTCTTCCGCCTCGCGGGCGTCGAGCGACCCGGTGGCCGCCCCGATCTCCAGGCCCAGGAGATACAGGCCCACCAGCCGCGTCGTCAGCACCGACACGTCGGGGCCGCAACGCTGGCCGGCCGGGAAGCAGACGTTCTCGTCGCACAGCTCTTCGAGCGCGCTCCCGGGCGTATTGGTCAGGCCGACGGTGAGAAGCCCGCGGTCGCGGGCCAGCCGGCCGGCCTCGATCGTCTCGAGGCTGCCGCCCGTCGCCGACTGCAGGACGAGGGCGGCCGGCTCCGCCGCCCCGCGCCAGTGGTTCGAGAACTCGTGGGACTCGTGGCTCTCGGTGGCCCAGCCGGTCCACTGGCGGAACAGGAACGCCCCGAGCTCGGCGGTGTGGAAGGCCGACCCGCACCCGGTGAAGACGAGCCGCCGGACGCCCCGCTCGACGAGGCGCCGGGCGAGGGCGGCCAGCTCCGGTCGCAGGCCGGCCGCCCGACGCATCAGCGCCGGCTGCCGGCGGACGTCCTCGATGAGGAGGTACGGATGCCCCTGCCGTATGTCGCTGGTGCCCCGGATTCGGGCCCAGAGCGGCACGCGGGTGAGCTCTTCCTCCAGCCAGGGCGGCAACGGGTCGTCGGGAGTGGGGGGCGGCGCCCCGGGGTTCGCGTCCATGAGGTCGCGCGCCCATTGCGGCAGTCGTCGCATCGCAGATCGTCGCATCGCGTGTGGGTCCGCGGGCCCCTGCGCCCGAAGGACGGTGCAGGATACTAGAAACCGCGTCGGGCGGAAACCTCCGGA
>JAJEEA010000032.1 GCA_022821235.1 Vicinamibacteria bacterium | reverse complement strand
CGCCCGGCCCGGCGACGCCCGCTCACCGCGCCGGACCGGGGCGCCCGGCTCACCCACCGTGAGAGGTAGATTGAGAAATGGCTATTTCCGCCGCACAGGTCAAGGAGCTCCGGGACAAGACCGGGGCCGGATTCATGGACTGCAAGGCCGCCCTCACCGAGGCCGGGGGCGACGTCGACAAGGCGATCACGATCCTGCGGACGCGCGGGCAGGCCCGCGCCGCCAAGCGGTCGGGCCGAAGCACGAGCCAGGGTCTCGTCGGCAGCTACATCCACATGGGCGGACAGGTCGGCGTGCTGGTGGAGGTCGGCTGCGAGTCGGACTTCGTGGCCCGGACCGACGAGTTCCAGCAACTGACCCGCGAGGTCGCCATGCACATCGCGGCCGCGAGCCCGCTCTACGTCAACCGCGATCAGGTCCCGAGCGAGGACGTCGAGCGCGAGAAGGCGATCTTCCGGGCGCAGTTCGAAGGCTCGAACAAGCCGCCGCAGGTCATCGACAAGATCGTCGACGGCAAGATGAACAGCTACTACCAGCAGGTGGTGCTGCTCGATCAGCCTTCGATCCGCGACCCCAAGACCTCGATCGGCGATCTGGTGACGGCGGCCGTCGCCAAGATGGGCGAGAACATCAACGTCGTCCGGTTCGCACGGTTCAAGATCGGGGAGACTGCGGACTGAGGCCGCGGCCGCCCGCGGCCTCGGCTCGGCTATAATCCCCGTCACTCGATGGCTGCCCCCGCGTATCGGCGCGTCCTCCTCAAGCTGTCCGGCGAGGCGCTCCTGGGTGATCGCTCGTACGGCATCGACCCGCCCGTCGCCGATCAGATCGCCCGCGAGGTGGTGGACGTGCAACGGCTCGGGGTCGAGGTCGCCATCGTCATCGGCAGCGGCAACATCTTCCGGGGCCTCGCCGCGAGCGCCCGGGGCATGGACCGCACCACCGCCGACAACATGGGCATGCTGGCGACGGTGATGAACGCCCTCGCGCTCTCGGACGCCCTCGAACGCCACGGCGCCGCCACCCGCGTGCTGACCGCCATCGAGATGCGCACCGTCGCCGAGCCCTTCATCCGGCGGCGCGCCATCCGGCACCTCGAGAAGGGCCGGGTGGTGCTGTTCGCGGCCGGCACCGGCAACCCGTACTTCACCACCGACACCGCGGCGGCGCTTCGGGCCATGGAGGTGCGGGCCGACGTCATCATGAAGGCCACCAAGGTGGACGGCGTCTTCACCGCCGATCCGGCCGTCGACCCCGCCGCGACGCGGCTGGACTCGCTCTCGCACCATGAGGTGCTGGAACGGCGGCTGAACGTCATGGACACCACGGCCATCTCGCTGTGCATGGACAACAAGCTGCCCATCGTGGTGTTCAACCTGAAGACGCCCGGCAACGTGCGGCGGGCGATGCTGGGAGAACCGGTCGGATCGGTGGTCGGCGCCTGAACGGCATCCACCTTCCGGCGCGGGTCGAAGCGCAGAAAGGACGAGGGGTCGCGATGAACGTCACCGACGGAAAGAGCGCCGTGGCCGAGGCCCGGGCCGGCATGGAGGGGCAGGTCGACCACGTGCAGCACGAGCTGGCCGGCGTGCGCACGGGCCGTGCGTCGATCGGCATCCTCGACTCGGTCCGGGTCGAGACCTACGGCACGCAGATGCCCCTGAACCAGGTCGCCACCCTCTCGGTGCCGGAGCCCACCCTCATCGTCGTGCACCCCTTCGACCCCGGCCAGATAGGCGCCATCGAGCGCGCCATCCAGCGCGCCAACCTCGGCCTGAACCCGGCCAACGACGGCAAGATCGTCAGGCTTCCGATTCCCCCGTTGAACGACGATCGGCGGAAGGAGCTCTCGCGCATCGTGCACGCCCTCGCCGAGGAAGGGCGCAACGGCGTGCGCGGCGTGCGCCGCCACGTCAACGACGCCCTGAAGAAGCTGCTCAAGAACCACGAGATCTCCGAGGACGACGAGCGGCGCGCCCTCGACGACGTGCAGAAGGTCACCGACGAGCACATCGCGCGGATCGACGAGCTGCTGAAGGCGAAGGACGCGGAGCTCCTCGAGCGTTGAGGATCGCGACGATGTCGACCCGCTTCCACCTCGAGTGCGCCGTCTCGTGCGGCGCGGGGCCGTTCGACGCGGGCCGCCGCCATCACCTGTGCCGGTGCGGCCGCCCGCTGCTGGCGCGGTACGACTGGGAACGCATCGCGGCCACATGGCCCCGCGAGTCCCTGCGCGACGCCGCCCCGTCGATGTGGCGGTACGCGCCGGCCCTTCCCCTCGCCGACGGCGACCGTCCCGTGACGCTGGGCGAGGGCTGGACCCCCCTCTTTCCGGCCCCCGCCCTCGGCGCCGAGCTGGGCCTCGACCGGCTCCTCGTCAAGGACGAGGCGCTGAACCCGACCAACTCGTTCAAGGCGCGCGGCATGTCTGCCGCCGTCACCCGGGCCCACGCCCTCGGGGCGACCACCCTCTCGGTGCCCTCCGCCGGGAACGCGGCCTGCGCGCTCGCCGCCTATGCCGCCAACGCGGGCATCGAGGCCCGCGTCTTCATGCCCCGCGACGTCAAGACGCCGTTCATCCGCGAGTGCCGCGTGCACGGCGCGGAGGTCGCCCTGGTCGACGGCCTGATCACCGACGCCGGCCGCATCGCCGCCGACGAGGGGCGCCGCCTCGGCTGGTACGACGTTTCCACGCTGAAGGAGCCGTACCGGGCCGAGGGCAAGAAGACCATGGGCTACGAGATAGCCGAGCAGCTCGGCTGGCGCTGGCCGGACTGGATCGTCTACCCCACCGGGGGCGGCACCGGCATCGTCGGCATCTGGAAGGCGTGCGAGGAGCTCGAGCGGCTCGGCTGGGTGAAGGGCCCGCGCCCGCGGCTGGTGACGGTGCAGGCCGAAGGCTGCGCCCCGATGGTCCGCGCCTTCCACGCCGGGGCCGACACCGCCGATCCCTGGGAGGGGGCGGCGACGGTGGCCGACGGCCTGCGGGTCCCGGCCGCGGTGGGCGACGTCCTCGTCCTGCGCGCGCTGCGGGAGAGCGGGGGGACCGCCGTCGCCGTGTCGGACCGCGACATGGTGCAGGGCATGCTCGACCTGGGCCGGCGCGAGGGCATCGGCGCCGCGCCCGAGGGCGGGGCCACCCTCGCCGCCCTGCGGCAGCTCGTCCGCGACGGCGTCGTCGCCAGGGACCACGAGGTGGTCCTGCTCAACACCGGCGGCGCGCTGAAGTACCTGGACGTCGTGGAGGAGGATTGAGCACGGCCCGAGCGTGACCCCGGACGGCGGGTGGTGGACCGCATGGGATTCGAACCCACGACCTCCGCGTTGCGAACGCGGCGCTCTCCCGGCTGAGCTAGCGGCCCGTTGTTCAATCAATAACTTAACAGTGTTCGCGCGGGAACTGCAAGCCCTGAGTGCCTCCCTCGCGTCCGCGGGATGACTGAGCCATGGCGTATCGGGCGGTTTTTCGCTGCATCGCGGGGTGTTCCGGGGAGCATCCGGTCTGGGACCCGATCTACCGGTGTCCGTCGTGCGGCGATCTGCTCGAGGTCGCCCACGACGTCGAGAGTCTGAAGGACCGCTCAGCGGCGGCGTGGATGCGCCTCTTCGACGAGCGCTACAAGCGCACGACGTGGCCCTACGGATCGTCGGTCTGGGGCAAGAAGGAATGGGTGTGCCCCGACGTCCGGAACGACTCGGTGGTGTCCATGGACGAGGGCGGCACCAACCTCTTCTGGGCGGAGCGCTTCGGCCGCGAGCTCGGCATGGACGACCTGTGGGTGAAGCTGTGCGGCAACTCGCACACCGGCTCGTTCAAGGACCTCGGCATGACGGTGCTCGTGTCGGTGGTGCGGCAGATCATGGACGAGGGCGGCGACATCCGGGCCGTGGCCTGCGCCTCGACCGGCGACACGTCGGCGTCGCTGGCCGCCTACGCCGCGGCCGGGGGCATCCCCGCCATCGTCCTCCTGCCCCGCGGCAAGGTCTCGACGGCCCAGCTCCTGCAGCCCATCGCCAACGGGGCCCTGGTGCTCGCCCTCGACACCGACTTCGACGGCTGCATGGCGATCGTGCAGCGACTCTCCCAGGACGAGGGCATCTACCTCGCCAACTCAATGAACAGCCTGCGCCTCGAAGGCCAGAAGACGGTGGCCATCGAGATCGTGCAGCAGCTCGACTGGACCGTTCCCGACGTCGTCGTCATTCCCGGCGGGAACCTCGGCAACGTCAGCGCCCTGGGCGCCGGCTTCGACATGATGTCGGACCTCGGCCTCATCGACCGGCAGCCGCAGATCGTCGTGGCCCAGGCCGAGGCCGCCAATCCCCTGTACCTGGCGTACGGGCGCGACTGGGAGTTCGAGCCGGTGGGCGCGAAGCCCACGCAGGCCTCGGCGATCCAGATCGGCAACCCGGTGTCGGTGCGGAAGGCGATACGGACGCTGCGGCGCCACCGCGGCATCGTCGAGCAGGCGTCGGAGGCGGAGCTCGCCGAGGCGGCGGCGCGGGCCGATCGGACCGGCATGTACAACTGCCCGCACACCGGGGTGGCGCTGGCCGCCCTCATCAAGCTGCGCGAGCGCGGGCGGATCGACGCCGGCGCCCGGGTGGTCGTGGTGTCGACGGCCAGCGGCCTGAAGTTCACCGACTTCAAGCTCGGCTATCACGAGCGGCGGCTGCCCGACGTGCCGGCCACCTGGGCGAACGTCCCCGTCGAGCTGCCGAACGACTACGACGCGGTCCGGCGCGCCATCGACGAGCATTCGGCCGGCCGGGAGTCTGCGCCGTAGAACGGCGCGGACTCCTGCAGGGTTGGTTGGGGCGCCAAACGGGGCCAAGGTGACCATTGGCGGGCTATCGTCGCCGGGCTGATCGAGACACTGTCCTCGGCCGGCCGGGGCCGGGGAGCAGCCGGCGTTCGTGCTAAAATCGACTTGGGAAGTTGGCGCGGATGCCCATCTACGAGTACCAGTGCTCACGGTGCCGGAAGGACTTCGAGCTGCTGGTCCGAACGGGGGCCGCCCCGCCGTGCCCGGCCTGCGACACCCCGACGCTGCAGAAGCGCCTGTCGGCGTTCGCCGTGGGCCGCGCGGCCCCGGCTGCCGCGAGCTTCGCGCCCGGCGCCTGCGGTAGCTGCGGCGACCCGCGGGGCGCCGGCGCCTGTTCGATGAACTGACTTCGGCGACGATGCCGGCCAGGTGGGCGAAGCCACCGGGGGTCATGTCGCGTCGGCCGTCGACCGATAGTACCGAGGAGCGTACAGCAGCATGTCCGTGCCGCGGATCACCAAGGAAGCCCTGAAGACCCGCCTCGAGGAGGACGCGGCGAACGCGCCCGTCATCCTGGACGTCCGACTCAAGTATCCGTACGAGCACAGCACCATGACCCTGCCCGGCGCGGTGCGCGTGGACCCGGACGCGGTCGACACCTCCGGCCTGTCCCCCGACCGCGACGTCGTCGCCTACGACTCCGACCCCGAGGAGCTGGTGAGCGCGCGCGTCGCGGCGGCGCTGATCCGCCAGGGATTCAGGGCGAGCGCGCTGGCGGGGGGGCTGCCGGACTGGATCACCGCGAAGTACCCCACCGACACGAAGGAAGCGCCGAAGCAGGCGCCTCCCAAGGCCGGCAGCCTGAAGGGCTGACGCCCGGCGTCGGCGGGGGCGCAGCGTATCAATGCGATTCCCTCGTGTCATCGGCGTGCTCGGTGTCGCCGTGACGTTGGCGATCCTGGTGCCTCCACCGGCCGCCCATGTGGCGGAATCGCCGTCGGCGCGAGATGCCTCGGTCGCGCGGCCGGCCATCGGCGATTCTCCCGCCTTCCGCGGCACCCCGACGCCGATCGAGCGGCGGATGGTGTCGGGCTTCGCTTCCCCGTCGCTCATGCCTCAGACGTCGGAGCCCGCGCTGTCCGCGCCGCTCTGGTACGACCAGAACCCCCGGCTCATCCGCGCGGACCACGCGGGCGGGCTCTCGTTCGACAACTTCCTGGTCGTCGGCGACGTCGCGACGCTGACGTTCGAGCGGCTTTCTCTGAGTGCGGTCGCCGACAACTTCCTCGTGCGCGAGACGTGGCGGCGGACCGGCACCACCGACATCGACGGACATCTGATCAGCGTCTTCAATCCGAGCTGGAACAGCGCCGCGCTCTGGGACACCATCGGCTGGCAACGCCGCGGCTTCGACCGCCCTCATGCGCAGTTCGGAACGCTGCTGATCCCGAGGTCGTCCGGCGCGGCGAACCCCGGCGAAGACGTCGTCGAGAGGTTCGCCATCCGGCTTCGCCTGACGCCGCTGAACGTGCCTGCGGCGCAGATCACGCAGATCGACGCCGGCACCCAATACGCGAGTCACGTCGTCAACCTCGTCATGCCGGGATTCGGCGACGGCCGGCTGGCGGGCGGCGACTACGGCCTCGAGCTCGACGAGGCGGCAAGGCGGTTCTACACGCACTTCAGCGACGAGTACGCGTCGATCGCGGTCGTCCCCCGGCAGCAGCACGTCGCGCCTTACGACGCCTTCCACCACAACGTCCGCAACCCCATCACGGGCCTCGGCGCCCTGCCGGTATTCGACGATTCGGCCGCCTACGGCAGCGTCGGCGTGCTTCGCTCGGTGGAGTTCTATCCGGACGTTTCGTTCACGTCCAACGCCTCCTCGACGCACGCCATCAGCCACCAGTGGGTCGACTACTGGGACTGGTCGAGCCTGGCTGGAGGCATCGATCGCGCAGGGAGGGCCCCGGCCAGCCACACACCCCTGCTCCATCCCGGCGAGGTCTACGCCGGCGCGGTGCTCGACGTGAAGCGGCGGGTGGCCGAGGTTGGCGGAGGGAGCGCCCACGTGATCGAAAGAACCCCGGGCCCGGCCCTGCTGCATCCGACCACCCGCTATCGAATGGGGCTGATCGGGCCGGAGGCGGTGCCGGAGCTCCTCGTGTTCGAGAACCAGGGCCAGTTCGAGACCCAGGCGTTCGCTCCCCACGTCGGAACCGCGGTCGACGGCGCCTGGCGCCGCGTGCACATCAACGACATCCTCGCAGAGCACGGCCCGCGCCAGGGACCCGTGGACGACTCCTGGTCGCGGGTAACGGTGGTCGTGTCGCGGGACGGGTTGCTGTCCGCCGAGGAAATGAGCTACTGGAACTTCTTCGCGGCCCGTCATGCGGCGACCGGCGGAACGACCACGTGGGACGGCGCTCCGTCGTTCTTCGAGGCCACCGGCGGCGTGGTGCCGCTGCGAACCGACGTCACGCCGCTGCACGCGGCCAAGCTGGTGGAGACGGCCGAGACCGGCGACGTGCCGATCGCCCCGGGAGAGTTCAGGGACGTGGAGCTCGACGGGCCGGTGCCTGCGCGCATCGCCGTCGGCGAGACCGTGACCATCTCCGGCGCCGTGATTACGACCGAGCGCGACGACTTCAGCATCGCCTGCGCGGAGTGGCTTCCCTACGGGAGCGCCAGCAACATCTACGAGTGCGCTCCCATCGAGGGCAACCGCTTCTCGATATCGTACAGGTTCGCAGCCGCCGACGCCGGCCGCCACCAGCTCCAGATCTTCCTCCACTATCCGGACCCACGTTCGCCGTCTTCCCTTGTCGTCCCCTTGTCGCCCATCTCCGGCATCACGGTAGCCCCGCAGGCCGCTCCCTTTTCCACGCCCCTTCCGGGCCCCTGATCACGACACGGACCGACTCCCATGATTGACCGGACCCGTGCGACGGCGCCCGTCCTCGTCGCGGCCTGTCTGCTCCTCCCCGGCTCGACGTCGGGCGTCGGCGCCCAGACCGTCTCGGAGACCCCGGAGGACCTGCAGCGGGCGCTTCAGCGCCGCTACAGCCTCGTCCGCGACTTCACCGCCGACTTCACCCACACCTACCAGGGCGGCGTGCTGCGGACCACCCTCGTGGAGCGCGGCAGGGTCAGCGTCAAGAAGCCGGGCCGGATGCGCTGGGACTACCGCGAGCCCGAGCGCAAGCTGTATCTCTCGGACGGCGAGCACCTCTACTCGTACCTGCCGGAAGACCGCCAGGTGATCGTGGGCGAGCTGCCGCGCGACGGCGAGGCCACCACGCCGGCCCTGTTCCTGGCCGGCCGAGGGAGCTTCGAGACCGACTTCACGGCGGCGTTCGACGCCGTCGACGACCCGCCCCCCGACAGCCGGGTCCTGCGGCTGACGCCCACGCGCGCCGAGCGCGACTTCGAGTTCCTGGTCGTGGTCGTCGACGCGCCGTCGCTGGCCATCGTCCGGCTGGTCGCCTACGACCTGCAGGGCGGCGTCTCCACCTTCTTCTTCTCGAACCTCCGGGAGAACGTGGGGCTGTCCGACCGCCCGTTCACCTTCGAGATCCCACGGGATGCCGATGTCATCGACACCACCGCCGCCGGCGCGTTCCGCTAGCCGCTCGCGCCGGCCCCCGGAGGCCGGCGGGAACGCGCGGCCTCGAGGCGCGGCGGCTTCCGCCGCCCGGCGCC
>JAJEEA010000310.1 GCA_022821235.1 Vicinamibacteria bacterium | reverse complement strand
CGGGTGCTGTCATTCAGGCGGGAAACGCCTGGACCGGGGGGAAGGCGGGGCGATTCCGGGCCGGGTGCGGATCATTCAGGCAGGAAACGCCTGGACTGGGGGTGCGTTTCGGGCCAGAATGGGGACGATGGCCGTTTTCCTGCTGACGCTCGGCGCCATCGCGATCGTCATGGCGATCATGGCCGTCGGCGTGGTGCTCGACGGCCGCTGTCTGCGCGGCTCGTGCGGCGGGCCCGACGTGACCGGCCCCGACGGCGAGTCGCTCGCCTGCGCCACCTGTCCCCACCGAAGCGGACCGCCCGCGGCCGACCGGTGATCTCCGCTCCTGCCGCGGGAGCGGCCGTCTCGGGCCCGGTCGATCTTCACGTCAGGCGGTGCAGGGCCTCGGCCGGCAGGTCGCCCTGCTCCGGCATGACGTTTCGCAGGTCGAGAAGGACGCGGTCCTGCTAGATGCGCGCCCGGCCGGCCGTGGTTGTCAGACCCGCCCGAGCGGGTCCTCGCCGGCAGCGCGTCCTTCTCCGTCGGCGCCGTTCGACGATCGAAGAGGACACGCTCCTGCTTGAAGTGCCGTGGCTCGGCGTCAGGTGTCAGACCAGCCCGAGCAGGATCGTCGCCAGCGGTTCGTCCTGCTCCGTCGGCACGGTTCGGAGGTCGAGGAGGACGCGGTCCTGCTCGATGCGCGCGATGACCGGCGGCCGCAACCCGCGCAGCCGTTTCTCGAGCCGCGCCGCCGAGTGCGTGCGCGGTGCCAGCCGGACCAGCTTCGTGGGCAGCGCCGAACCCGGCGCGCCCCCGCCTCCGACCGTCGACACCCCGTCGACGACCTCCGCCTCGAACACGGCATGGCCCGCGAGCCGGCCCGCCAGCGCGCGGGCCCGGGCGTCGATCGCGTCGACGGGGGCGGCGAGCATGCGGACCACCGGCACCGTCGCCCGCGCCCGGCCCCGCGCATGCTCCGACAGCGTGGCCTCGAGGGCCGCGTAGGTCATCTTGTCGACCCGCAGGGCCCGCATCAGGGGATGGCTCCGCACCCGGGCCAGCGGCTCCTCCTCGCCGACGATGATCCCGGCCTGGGGGCCGCCGAGGAGCTTGTCGCCGCTGAAGCAGCAGACCGCGGCGCCGGCCCTCACGCTTCCCGCCACCGACGGCTCGTCGACCCCGCCGGTCGGGACCTCCGTCAACTGACCGCTGCCGAGGTCTTCGACCACGGGCACGTCGAAGCGCCGCCCCAGCCCCAAGAGCTCCTCGAGCCCGGGCCGGGCCGTGAACCCCTCGATGCGGAAGTTCGACGGGTGGACGCGCAGGATGAGGGCGGTCCGGTCGTTGACGGCGGCGGCATAGTCGGCGATGCGCGTCCGGTTCGTGGTGCCGACCTCCCGGAGCTCCGCCCCCGATTGACGCAGGATGTCGGGAATGCGGAAGCCGCCGCCGATCTCGACGAGCTCGCCCCGGGAGACGACGACCTCCCGCCCGTTCGCCAGCGCGGCGAGGACGAGGAGGACCGCGGCGGCGTTGTTGTTGACCACCACCGCCGCCGGCGCGCCCGTCACCTGGGTCAGGAGCCGGGCGGCATGGGTGTGGCGGGCGCCGCGCCCGCCGGCCGAGAGGTCGTACTCCAGGTTCGTGTAGCCGGCCGCCAGCGCCGCCACCCGCGCCGCCGCGGCCGCCGCGAGGGGGGCGCGTCCGAGGTTGGTGTGCACGACCACCCCGGTCGCGTTGATCACGGTGGTGAGGGATGGCTCGAGGCGCGCCGCCAGCGCCGTCGCGGCGAGCCGCTCGATCGCCGCCGCCGCCTGCTCGCGGTCCCGGACGGACGTCGCGTCGGCGCGAGCCAGGTCCCCCCGTACGCCGTCGGCGGCCCGGCGCAAGGCGTCCAGGGCCGCCCCGCTGCCGTACTCGGCCTCGAGGGCCCGGACGAGCGGGCGCTGCCGCATGCGGTCGATGGACGGCAGGACGCGGGGGGTGGTCATGGCGCCGGCGCGCCGGGGCGGGACCCTTCTTGCCGCTCCGCCCCGATTCGGATGCTGCCGGTCTCGATGTCGAGCCGGCCGCCTTCGGCGGGACGCCGTCTTGCCGCTCCGCCTCCGATTCGGATACCATCGCCTGCCGCGCGTCGACCGGCGTCTCCGGCCGGGGGCCCGCGCCGCCGGCGGCGCTGAATCCCGGCCGCGTCGGCGGTGCGGAATCCCGGCCGCGTCGGCAGGGTGGCATCGACAGCCGCCGGCGACGATGACCGGGCTCAGTCTACCACCGCTCCGGGCTTGCGGCGGCCGCGTTGGCGATGGCGGTCTCGGGAGTGGGAAGCGCGGGCTCGGGAGGGAGGCCCGGACGCGGCGCGCCCGGGCCGGACGGACCTATTCGCTTCGGGTGACGCTGCCTGCCTGGGGACCCTTG
The DNA here is from genome assembly GCA_022821235.1 of Vicinamibacteria bacterium. Lineage (GTDB taxonomy): Bacteria > Acidobacteriota > Vicinamibacteria > Vicinamibacterales > UBA8438 > JAJEEA01. Next base: position 2,069 of record JAJEEA010000310.1, on the reverse strand, counting down.
GGTCCGTCGACGATCTCGAACTCCACGGCCTGACCTTCTTCCAGCGTGCGAAAACCGTTGCCCTGAATCGCCGAGAAGTGAACGAAGACGTCGCTGCCGCCCTCACGCTCGATGAACCCGTACCCCTTGGCGTTGTTGAACCATTTGACCTTGCCGGTGATGCGCATCGTGCTTCCTCTGTTTTGGACGGGCGTGGCGCGCCACGCCCCGACTTCCGGACCCATGAAGCCGTTGGCGTCATGGGTGCACAAAAAAAGACCGCGCGAGCGGTCTGCGGGTCGAACCCCTGTACTCTACACGGGCGGGCTCGACCCTTGAGCCGAAAGGCCATCGTAGTGAGCGCGCCCGACGTTGTCAAGGCGGCCTGTCGCCCCCGGGGTGCACGACAAGAAAGTGGCGCCGGGCCCCCGCGAGGGCCGACAGGACGGAGAGGAGTGTGATCAGTTGAGACGAGCGCTGCTGAGCGTATCCGACAAGACCGGCATCGTCGACTTCGCCCGCGGCCTCGCCGCCGGCGGATTCGAGATCGTGTCCACCGGCGGCACCGCGCGGACGCTGGCGGATGCGGGGGTCGCCGTCACCCGGGTGTCGTCGGTGACGGGGTTCCCCGAGATGATGGACGGCCGGGTCAAGACCCTGCATCCCGCCGTCCACGCCGGCATTCTCGCGCGCCGCGACGAGCCCGGCGACCTGCGGGCCCTCGACGACCACGGCATCCGGCCCGTCGACGTCGTGGCCGTCAACCTCTATCCCTTCGCCCGGGTCGCCGCCGACCCCGACGCGGGCGTCGGGGCGTTGGTCGAGGAGATCGACATCGGCGGACCCACCCTGGTGCGCGCCGCCGCGAAGAGCTTCCGCGACGTGGTCGTGGTCGTCGATCCCGGCGATTATCCCGAGGCCCTCGAGACGCTGCGGCGCCCCGGCGGGCCGGCGCCGGACTTCCGGCTGGCCCTGGCCCGCAAGGCGTTCGCGCACACCGCCTCGTACGACGGCGCCATCGCCTCCACGCTGTCGGCGGTGGAGGTCAGGGACGGCCGCTTCGCCCGGGTCGCGGCGCCCGCGGAGGAGCTCGTCCCCGACACCCTCGCGGTGCGGGCGGAGCGCCGCCGGACCCTCCGCTACGGGGAGAACCCCCACCAGGCGGCGGCCCTCTACGCCACCGGCGACGCGGGCTTCGGCGGCGCCCGCGTGGTGCAGGGCAAGCCCCTGTCGTTCACCAACCTGCTGGATCTCGACGCGGCGGCCCGGCTCGCGCGCGAGTTCGACGAGCCGGCGGCGGTGGTCGTGAAGCACACGAACCCCTGCGGGGTGGCGACCGCCGGCGCGTTGAGCGACGCCTACGTGTCGGCGCGGGAGGTCGACGCCCTGTCCGCGTTCGGCGGCATCGTGGGGTTGAACCGCTGCATCGACCGCGCGACGGCCGAAGCGATTGCCTCCACCTTCATCGAGGCGGTGGTCGCGCCGGACGCCGACGACGGGGCCCGCGCCGTCCTCGCGGCGAAGAAGAACCTCCGGCTCGTGCTCGCCGACTGCCCGGCCGGTGATGCCCGGCCGGAACGCGACGTCCGGTCCATTCTCGGGGCGCTCCTCGTGCAGGGCGGCGACCGCGTGACCGAGGCGGCGGGACCCTGGACGGCGGAGGCGGCGGGGCGGCCGGAGTCCGGCCTTCGCGTGACGACGCGGCGGCGGCCGACCGAGGCCGAGTGGGCGGCCCTCCGGCTGGCCTGGCGGGTCACCGCCCACGTGAAGTCGAACGCGGTGGTGTTCGCGCGCGCGGATAGGCTCGCCGCGATCGGCGCCGGCCAGATGAGCCGGGTCGACGCGGTGAAGGTGGCGGTGATGAAGGGGGCGGGGCTGGACGGCGCCGTGGCCGCCTCCGACGCGTTCTTCCCGTTCCGCGACGGCCTCGACGCTATCGCCGCCGCCGGCGCGACCGCGGTGGTTCAGCCCGGAGGCTCGGTGCGGGACGAGGAGGTCGTCGCCGCCGCCTACGAGCACGGCCTGGCGAGGGTGTTCACGGGGCGGAGGCACTTCCGGCACTGACCGCGGGCGTGGGCGGCGGCCCGCCC
>JAJEEA010000429.1 GCA_022821235.1 Vicinamibacteria bacterium | reverse complement strand
CGCCCGGCGCGGCGTCCGCGGGCGGCGTCGTCCTGCCCCGGCCCGCCCTCCAGCCGGTCCGCCCGGTGCGCCGCCTGTCGATCGAAGAGGCGGTGACCCTGGCCCTCGAGCAGAACTTGGACCTGCGGGTCGAGCGCATCAACCCGCTGATCCAGGACGCGTTCGTCGCCGAGGCGCGGTCGGTGTACACCCCCGAGCTGTCGACGACGCTCACCGGCGACGACTGGGACCGCCCCGCCGGCAACATCTTCGACGGCGGCGACGTGGTGACGAACCGCTTCGTGCAGGACGACGTGGGCGTCGTGCAGCAGGTGCCCTGGAAGGGCGGCCGGTACTCGGCGGGATGGACCGGCCGACGATCGACCACGACCAACGTCTTCACGAGCTTCAACCCGCTGCTGCAGTCCAACCTGAACCTGAACTACACGCAGCCGCTGGTGCGCAACTTCGGCATCGACGCCTTCCGCCAGCAGATCGCGATCAGCCGCGCGAACCGCGACATCTCCGACATCGAGCTCCGGCGCATCGTCGTCCTCACCGAGCGCACCGTCCGCAACGCCTACTGGCAGCTCGTGTTCGCCCGGTCGTTCCTCGAGGTGCAGCGCCAGTCGCTGGCCCTCGCGGAGGAGTCGCTGCGCAACAACCGCACCCGGGTCGAGGTGGGCACCATGGCCCCCATCGACATCGTCGAGGCCGAGAACGAGGTCGCGCGGAACATCGAGGCGGTGATCCGGGCCGAGGCGGACCTCGAGCGCGCCGAGGACCAGTTGCGGACCCTGGTGTTCGACCCGCGGGACACGCCCGACTTCTGGTCCATCAGCCTCCAGCCCAGCGACAGCCCGGTGCTGCAGGCGCGCGAGATCGACGTCGACGCCGCCGTCCGCAACGCCCTCCTGAACCGGACCGACCTCGGCACCCTCGACCAGAACCTGGAGATCGCCGACACCGACATCCGCTACTTCCGCAACCAGCAACTGCCCGCAGTGGACCTGCGGGTCGACTACCGGCTGACGGGGCAGGGCGGGGAGCGGCTGATCCGGGCCGGCGGGTTCCCCGGCACCGTCGTGGGCACGGAGCAGAGGTCGTTCGGCAGCACCCTCGGCGACATCCTGGCGAACGAGTTCCCGAACTGGACGGTCGGGGTGACCGTCTCCTACCCCTTCGGGACGAGCGCGGCCGACGCCGCCCTCGAGCGCGCTCGGCTCGAACGGTCCCGGAGCGAGGCGAGCCGGCAGAGCCTCGAGCTGCGCATCGCCGCCGAGGTCCGCGACGCGGCCCGCAGCGTGCGCACCAACCTGCAGCGGGTGGAGGCCACCCGTGCCTCGCGGGAGCTGGCGGAGCGGCGCCTCGAGGCCGAGCAGCGCAAGTTCGAGGTGGGCCTGTCGACCAACTTCCTGGTGTTCCAGGCCCAGCGCGACCTCGCGACGGCGCGCAACACCGAGCAGCAGGCCATTCTCGACTACATCCGGTCGCTGGTGGACTTCGAAGCCGTGCAGGAAATCCCGCTGGGCGGGGTCATCCCGTGAACGCAACGCGGCCGTGAGGCCGCCCCGCAACCGGAAGCGGCGCCGCCAACCGCGGGCGGCGCCGAGAACGGCAGGCGGCACCGCGACCCGGAAACGGCCCGGCCACGCCGGGGCCCGACGCGGTCGGGAGGTCGCCCCGCAACCGGGAGACGGCGCCGCGACCCGGAGGCGGCGTTGCGACCGGAGGCGGCGCAGCCACGCCGGGGCCCGTCGCGGTCGCCTCGGGACTCGAACGCGGCGGTTCCACCCGAAGGGGGCGCGGCCGCGGCAGCGTCAGCCCCGTACCAGGTCGCCCGCCGGGCGGGGGCGCCGGCGGCCGCCGGGCCGGCACAGCCCCCGCAGCGGGCAACGGTCGTCACGTTGCGGCCGTTCGAACCCGCAGGCGTCCATCATGCCGAGGTGGCACAGCGAGAAATCGTAGCGGACGGGATCGCCGGGGTCGAGCCGCCGGAGCGAGTCGGTGATCTCGCGGGCCATCGCCCAGCCGGGGCTGCGGTAGCGGGTGAGCCGCAGGCAGCGTCCGACCCGGATCACGTGGGTGTCGAGGGGGACCACGAGGCGGGAAGGCGCGAGCCCCGACCAGGCCCCGAGGTCGACGCCGTCGCGGCGGACCATCCACCGCAGGAACAGGTTGAGCCGCTTGCAGGCGCTGCCGCCGGCCGGGCGCGGGAAGAACCACGCAACTCGGCGGCGCGGATCGTCGCCGTAGACCGGCGTCAGGTCCGGGGCGAGGGCCCGCGCCGCGAACCGATCCAGCCCGGACCCGACGTCGGGCGCCGACGGATCGTCCCCCGCCAGGAAGAACCGCTCGATCGAGCCCGACGCCGCGAGCATCCGCTTGAGGATCCACAGCAGGGCGGCGACGTCCGCGCCGCGGATCCAGCGGTGGACGAACGGGCGAAGCGCGGCGCCGTCCCGCGCCGGGTCGAAGCGCCGCACGAACGCGGCCGGGCGCGGACCGAGCACCGACAGCACCGCCTCGATGGACGCGATCACCGCCGCGACCCGGCCGAACGCGAGCCCCGCCGCGCAGAACCCCACCACTTCGCGGTCCTCGGCCGCGGGATACCGCCGGACGAGGTGGACGGGGTCGACGGCCGACTCGGGGTGATCGAACGTCCGGTACAGTCGATCGAGCGGTGCCGCGAGACGGCGGAGCGCGGCGGCCGGCACGCGGCGGCGGGGCATCAGCCGCGAGGCGGGGCGCCGAAGGCGCGGGCAC
>JAJEEA010000209.1 GCA_022821235.1 Vicinamibacteria bacterium | reverse complement strand
TCTGTTCCATGCACCACGGTCGACCTGCCAGAATCCGTGCGGCGGCGCGACCCCGCTGAGCCGTAACTTTCCGACCAACCGGCCCATTCACTCCCACTTTCCACGGGGAAAAGCCGATCCCTGACCCGGTAACCGAATACTGCGGGGGTTCATCTCGTGCATCGAGGAGGGCATGCGTTCCACGGTCATCGCGACCGTCGCAGCGAATGCCACGGTTGATCGTCGCGTTCGCCTCTTCAGATGCGCGCCGTTCGTGGGCCACACGTGGCGCCTTCTCGACGGGCAGGAGCGGTGTGTACGGGATGGGTACTGGAGGAGTGTCAGTCCGGCGATGGGCCGGTTCAGCGAATCCGAGACGACGGAAATCGTCGATCGTCTCCTGGAAGCCGAGCGTGCTCAGGAAGCCTTCGCCGCCGTGAGATTCGATTGGGACAAGGTGGAAACGTCTCGCCTGAAGAGGCTTCTGGGAGCCGTCATCAACGTCAGCGCCGAGCGAGCCGGACGGCTCGGCGAGATGCGACCGTGGTACCTCTCAAGGGCGTTGGACTCGCTCGACGGACGCGCCGGAGTCACGGTGGACGAGATGGCGCAACTGGAGTTCGCGTTCATCGACGCGCTCGTGCTCTTTGGAGGTTCCAGGCGCCAGACACACGGGATACCCAATCTCGAACGGAAAATGGCCGAGGCGCCAGGGCTCTTCGTTCAGGCTGTCGCACTGCTCTACAAGCGCGAAGACGACGGTCAGGACCCGCCGGAGTGGCGCATCGACGATCCTGAGCGGTTGCGCGCCGTCGGGAGGGCCGCCTATCGACTACTGGACGGGGTCAGGCGTGTGCCCGGCGCGGACGACGATGGAAGGGTCGACGGTCGGGCGCTGCGCCAGTGGGTCACCGAGGCGCGTCGTCTAGGCAGGCAATACGGCCGGTTCAGAATGGGCGATCGGCATATCGGTCAGCTCCTGTCCAGAGCGCCTTCCGAATCAGAGGATGCTTGGCCGTGTCGGGCGGTCTGCGAGGTCCTGGAGGCTGTTGCTTCTGGGGACGTCGCCGACGGCTTCACGCTGGCGGTGTTCAACGCGCGTGGCGTCGTGTCGCGCGGCTGGGAGGAAGGGGGCGAACAGGAGCGCAAGCTGTCGGCCCAGTACGAGACGTGGGCGCGCCGGTGGAACTTCGAGTATCCCTTCGTCGCGCGCATTCTCGATCGGATAGCCGAGCGGTATGGGCACGACGCCGAACGGGAGGATTCCGAAGTACTCGTCATGAAGCGTCTGGAACATTGACTTGGGGTGGTGGCGGATAGTGCCACGGCATCACGTTCGGGATCGCCGAGTCGAGAAGATCGTTCCGGCCGGCGCCATCGATCTCACGTGGGTTCGCGTACTCGGCATCTATGTCGACCGCGGGATCGTCGGTGAGCAGCAGGAGAAGGTCATCACGTGTAGAAGGACGCGTGCGCGTGGGTGAGGTCCCGGACGGCTCAGGGCCAGAGATCGCGGAGGCTGAAGGTGATCGCCTCGAAAGGGCGGATTCGGACCGGGGCGTCGCCCTTCGCGGTCGCGAGCGGCGCCCACTCCCCGTTGCGCAGCTCGAACGCCTCCAGGGCGCGATCCGCCGGGTCGACGAGCCACAGATGCCCCACTCCGGCTCTTGCGTAGATCGGGCGCTTGCCGTGGAGGTCGAGCTTGCGGGTTGCGGCGGAGGGCACTTCGCACACCCAGTCCGGCGCCAGCGTCCAGTAGGGCGTATCGGGATAGTTCGGCATCCGCGCTCGGCGCCAGCCCGCCACGTCGGGCACGAGGACGTCCTCGCCCAGGTGCAGCTCGGGCTCGAAGATGATCCACCAGCCTCCGGGGCCGCCGCGGCCGAACCGGAAGGGACCCGAGAGAGCGTGCCCGAGCGACGATTTCGCCAGCGCATGCAGCGTCGGTGGCCGCGGGTTGGTGTGGAGCACCCCGTCGACTATCTCGGCGACGCGGTGGGGCGGGGCGTCGAGCACGTCCTGGTACGTCGCCCGCGGCCGCGGGCCGGAATCACGCCGCCGTGCTGTCGTGCTCATCGGGCTCGTCACCCGCGGACCGTTGTACCGGCGGGCATCGCAGCGGTGTCGTTCGGGCGCGTCATCGGGCAAGCGCCATCTTCTCTGCGTCGGCCAGGCAGTCCAGCATCAGCTTCCTGCGCGTTCGGGACGTACTGGCTTGCCGATCGATGCTCTCGGGCTTGTCCTGGAGCAAACGCAACTGGCGCATAGCCTCGGTGGGCGTAATCGCGTATGTCTCAACGTCGTTCCACAACTCCTCGTAGTCGCGATGAAGACGTCCCCAGAAGGCGGAGAACTCGGCGAACTTCAACGCGGTGCGGCCGTGCTGCATCGTCCCCGAAACGGCGGCAAGAACGGCTGAGGCGACGGCGAACCACCCGGCCGCGGGCGGGAACGCCCCGAGCACCGTTGTTGCCGTCGCGCTCGAGAGGAAGATCAGCGCGAGCCGCAGGCTGCGGTCGAGCGCCTCCGTTCGAGAGGCCAGTTGGTTGAAGTACCGACAACGCGTGTCCGCGGCGATCATCTCGTTCCAGATTCGGCGGCGCAGCGCTTCATCCACCATCGGTTCCTCTGGGTTTGTCGAACATCCACACTTGTGACCAGGTATCCGCCGCCGGGCAGCTCTTCGATGTGGAGCCGGATGGTTGCTTCGTTCATCGTGGCAGTGGCGTCGTCGCCGTCCCCCTCGGTGGGTTGAGCGTGTCCCTGAGCGACTACCCCCCCTGGGCAAGCCAGACGAGTCAGGACGCCTCAGGGCCACAGATCGCCGAGGCTGAAGGTGATCGCCTCAAAGGGGCGGACCTGCACCGGGGCGTCGTCCTCAGCGGTCGCGATCAGCACCCATTCGCCCTCTCGCAACTCGAACGCCTCCAGGGTGCTGTCTACCGGGTCGACGAGCCAGAGATGTCCGACTCTCTCCCGTGCGTAGACCGGTCGCTTGCCGTGCAGGTCGAGCTTGCGGGTCGATGGCGAGAGCACCTCGCACACCCAGTCGGGCGCCAGCGTGCAGTACGCCGCGTCGGGGAAGTCCGGCATCCGCTCGCGGCGCCAGCCGGCGAGATCGGGCACGAGGATGTCGTCGCCCAGGTGCAGCTCCGGTTCGTCGATGATCCACCAGCCGCCGGGGCCGCCGGCGTCGTGGTCGAAGGGACCGCCGATCTTGACGCCCAGCGACGAGCTGGCGCGCGCGTGGCGCATGGCCGGCCGCGGGTTGGTGTGGAGCACGCCGTCGACGATCTCGGCGACGCGGTGGGGTGGCGCATCGAGCACGTCCTGGTAGGTCGCCCGCGGCTGCGCGCCGGAATCGCGCCGCGACGGCGCTGCGCCTGCCGTACTCATCGCGTCGTGCCTCGTCTCTCCGCCCGCCATTGTACGCGACGGCCCGGGGCGCTCGATGAGCTCGATGCGCACGTCGGGAACCGGCTGACGACTCTGCCTCCGCCCCGCGGGCTCCGATATGGTGCGCGGTGGAACGGGCGCGGACGACGCGGTCGAGCAATCCGATGCACCGCGGGGCCGGCCCGTCGACCTCGGGCGGCCGGATTCGCAGAGGTAGAATGCCGCCGTGGTCAGGCGCAGGCTGCCCATCGGCATCCAGACCTTCCGCGAGATTCGGGAAGAGGGCTACTACTACGTCGACAAGACCGCCTACGCCCGCCGGCTCGCGGACGACGCCGGCAAGCACTACTTCCTCTCCCGTCCCCGCCGCTTCGGCAAGAGCCTGTTCGTGGACACCCTCAAGGAGCTGTACGAGGGCGGCGAAGCGCTGTTCCGGGGGCTGGCCGTCCATGACGACTGGGACTGGTCGCGGTCGCGCCCCGTGGTGCGCCTGGACTTCAGCGGCGGCAACTTCAATCGGGCCGGCTGCGTGGAGGAGAGTGCGGTCGCGCAGATCGACGACACGGGCCGCCGGGCCGGCGTCGAATCGCGCGGCGGCAGCGCGCCGGTGCGCTTCCGCCGCCTGATCGAAGCGCTGAGCGAGCGCGCGGGCTGCCGCGCGGTCGTGCTGGTGGACGAATACGACAAGCCAATCCTGGATGTGCTCGACGACCCGGAGCAGGCGAAGGCCAACCGCGACGACCTGCGCGGGCTGTACGGCGCGCTCAAGGCGAGCGACGCCCACGTGGAGCTGACGTTCATCACCGGGGCGAGCAAGTTCAGCAAGGTGAGCATCTCGCTGGCGCAGTTGAAGGAGCGGCGCTACGCCGAGAAGTACCGCGTTCCGGACCGCGCCGTCCATCTGCTCGGCGTCGAGATCAGCAGCGAGTCCCGCAACGTCCTGCGGCTGGAGACCGAACGCGCGTGAACCGGTTTTCTGGAAAGTACTCGACGGATGTGTGCTCAACCGCGAACGGGCCGGCTGGTCCGTTCGCCGGCTCTGTCGGCACGACGGTTCGCGCCGGTGGTCGGTTCGGCGTCCCGGAGACCAGAACGTCGTGGGCCGGAGACGCGGCCGTCGCGCGGAATCTGATGCCGCTGGCCGTGGCGGATGGTCGGCCTCTCGAATGGCCAGGTGGTGCCACCACTTCCCGGCGGACGTGGAGGGCTGCGACCGCCCCTCGACGGTCAGGCGGCGCCGGCGTCGCGCGGCATGACGCGGTAGACGAGGGGCGGGTCGCCCTGCTGCGCTTCCTTCAGCGCCTCGGCCACCAGGTGGTGGTGGGGCGAGAGCTCGCAGATGGGGTCGGTGGCGGTGACGTCGCCGGTCATCAGGAACGCCTGGCAGCGGCAGCCGCCGAAGTCGATCTCGCGGCGGTCGCAGCTTCGGCAGGGCTCGGGCATCCAGTCGGTGCCGCGGAAGCGCTGGAAGATGGGGGCCCGTTCCCAGATCTCCTCCAGCGAGTGGTCGCGCACGTTGGGGAACTCGAGGCCCGGAATCTCGCGGGCGGTCTGGCACGGCAGGACGTAGCCGTCCGGCGCCACGCTCATCGACACCATGCCCCAGCCCTGGAGGCAGGCCTTCGGGTAGCGCTCGAAGTAGTAGTCGGGCAGCACGTGCTGGATGTCGAGCCCGTCGGTGCCGGCCGCGCGCACGCGCTCGACCTCGGCGTGGGCGCGGTCGAGCTGCTCGCGGGTCGGCATGAGCGCGGCCCGGTTCTTGAACGCCCACCCGGTGTACTGCGTGTGCGCCAGCTCGAGCCGGTCGACCCGCCACTCCTGGGCGAGGGCCATCACCTCGCCGATGCGGTCCAGATTCTGGCGGTGGAGCACCACGTTGAGGGTCACCGGGAACCCGAGCCGCTTGGCCCCGAGCACCGCCTCGCGCTTCTTGTCGAACGAGGGCGTCCCCGCGAGCCGGTCGTTCGACTCGGGCAGGGTGTCGAGCACGCTCACCTGGAAGTGGTCGAGCCCGGCCTCCCGCAGCTCCTCGAGCCGCTTGCCGTCGACCACCGTGGCCCCGGTGCTCATGTTCGAGTAGAGCCCGGCGCCGGCGGCGGCGCGGACGAGGTCGAGGATGTCGCGGCGCACCAGGGGCTCGCCCCCCGACAGGTGGAGCTGGACGACCCCGAGGTCGGCCGCCTCGTTGAACACGCGGGTCCAGGTCTCGGTGTCGAGCTCGTCGCGGTACTTGTTCAGCTCGAGCGGGTTGCTGCAGTACGGGCACTGCAGCGGGCACCGGTAGGTGACCTCGGCGAGCAGGGCGAGCGGGCGGGGCAGGGGGTTGTCAGTCACGCGGGGCTCCCTCGCGAACCAGCCCCCGCTGCGCCAGGTGGCCGAGGAACTCGTGGACGTCGTCGTCGGGCTCGGCGCCGGGGAACTGCTCCTTCAGCGCCGCGATCAGCTCGTCGGTGGTGCGCCCGTCGCAGAGCTGCACGATGGCCCTCCCCGGCTCGTTCAGGACGATCATCCCCTCGGGGAACACGAGCTGGTGCTGGCTGCGCACCTTGTCCCAGCGGTACCGGGTGCCGGGGGCGAGGACGGGCGTGGTGATCGGCTGCGCCATGGCTCGGTGTGGCGGCGAACGCCGCAGTGATGATACAACGAACGCCGCCACGGGCTCAGGGCCCTTGCCGTGCTCGGCTGAGACGGCGCCGGCCGGGGGGCGTGTCGTGGCCGCCCGGCGCCGGTTCCCCGCAGACTGGCTGGCGAGAGACGCCAGGACGCGTTCCCGGGCAGGAGGGCGCGGAGACTGCGCCGTGTGACGGCCGGGCCGCAGAGGAGGGGCGGTCGGGGTGGTGGCTGCCATGGCGGTGAGCGAGCCGTGGGTGACGACTATCGGGCTGCCGTTCGGCAGCATGAACTGCTGTCGGCCGCTCGGGATCGTTGTCGAACACCAAGTGGCGCTTATTGGGCTGCCGTTCGGCGGCATGAACGGCGATCGTCTTGACCAGCTACCGGAGTAATCGATGCAGATACACGTGCTGGGATCGGCCGCGGGGGGAGGGTTCCCCCAGTGGAACTGCAACTGCCGCAACTGCCGGCGGCTTCGCGAGGGCACCCTCCGGGGGCAGGCCCGCACCCAGTCGTCGATCACCGTCAGCGGCAACGGGGTCGACTGGGTGCTGTTCAACGCGTCGCCCGACATCCGGCAGCAGCTCGCCTCGTTCCCGCCCCTGCAGCCGGGGCGGGCGGTCCGCGACACCGGCATCTGCGCCATCCTCGTCGTCGACTCGCAGGTCGATCACACCACCGGCCTCGTCGTGCTGCGCGAGCACACCGAGGCGTGGGACATCTACTGCACGCGGGTGGTCTACGACGACCTCACCACCGGTTACCCCCTGTTGAACGTCCTGTCCCACTTCAAGGGCGTGAACTGGCACGAGGTGGGGCTGGACGAGGTCCCGTTCGCGATCCCGAAGGCGGACGGGCTGCTCTTCACCGCGGTGCCCCTGAAGAGCGAGGCGCCGCCGTACTCGCCCCACCGGCACAACCCCATTCCCGGCAACAACATCGGAGTGCGGGTGGCGGACGCCGCCACCGGCCGGAACCTGTTCTACGCGCCCGGCCTCGGCGAGATCGAGCCGCACGTCCGCCGCTACATGGAGGAGGCCGACTGCCTGCTCGTCGACGGCACGGTGTGGACCGACAACGAGCTCGCGCGCGAGGGCATCAGCGACAAGCGGGCGCAGGACATGGGCCACCTGAACCAGTCGGGCGCCGGCGGCATGGTCGAGACGCTGGTGTCGCTGGACTGCCCGCGGAAGATCGTGATCCACATCAACAACACCAACCCGATACTCGACGAGGAGTCGGCGGAGCACGCGGCCCTCGTCGAGGCCGGCATCGAGATCGCGTACGATGGCATGGACATCACGCTCTGACAGCCGTGGTGGACCCGGCGTTGCACCGCGCCCGGAAAGGCGACGGCGGATGCCGAGGCGCCCGCGTGACAGGGCGTGACGAGGGCGCATGCCGCTTGGGGAACGTCACCTCGCGTTTCGTGATGCGGGGGTGACCGGACCCCGCTCACGACCTTCGGGCCTGTGCACGGCGCAACGGGGAATGGGCGCCGGTCACGGCGCGGACGCCCTGCGGGGTGGTTGGGCGGCGATCCGAGCCGCAGGCCACGCTCGCCGGTCTCGCGCGGGACGCATTGCCGCTCGAACTGCAGGGGCTTTCGTTGCGGGGGACGCATCGCCGCTCGAATGCGGGGGCTTCGCTGCGGTCTGTCGAACCGACCGGAAGGAGACCGATGACTTCAGGGAACCGCACGAAGGGGCTGGTGACGGCCATCGTGGCGCTTGCCGTCGGCGCGGCGGGCGCGGGCGGGGTCGCGGCGCAGGGCACGACGACGCGCGGGGCGGCGCCGCCCGACATCACCGCGGGCGGTCAGACCAACTGGACGAGCCACAACCTCGACCTCGCGAACAGCCGCTACTCGGCCCTCGACGAGATCGACGTCGGGAACGTCGGGCAACTGACCGAGCTCTGGTCGGTCGCGGTGCCGGCCGGGGTCAACGTCGGCCAGGTGACGCCGCTCGTCGTCGACGGCCTGATGTACTTCCACGCCGGCGCCAACGTGATGGCCATCAGCGCGACGACCGGCGAGTCGGTGTGGACGCTCGAGCTCGACTCGGCCCGGCAGGCCCGCTCGCGCGGGCCGACCTACGCGGAAGGGAAGATCTACGCCTACACCGGGCCGAACCTGGTGGCGGTCGACGCCCGCACCGGCGAGCTCGTCGAGTCGTACGGCGACGGCGGGGTGCTCCCGGTCGTCGCCATGGCGCTGCAGGCGAAGTACCCGGATGCCTATCCGCCGGACCTCGATCCCCACGACATCGGCTACCGCATCACGAGCGCGCCCGCCTACCACGACGGGACCCTCTACCTCGGCACGTCGAACTCGGAGAACCACATCCCCGGCGGCCTCGTCATCGCCACCGACGCCGAGACCGGCGCCATCCGGTGGGTGTTCAACACCATTCCCCAGCGTCCCCAGGACGACGGGTGGGACGTCGCGCGCGAGACGTGGGGCGACGGCCAGATGGCCGGCGGCGGGGTCTGGACCCAGCCCGCCATCGACCTCGATCTGGGCCTCGTCTACTTCAACACCGGCAACCCGTCGCCCGACTACGACGGCTCGGCCCGCCCCGGGGCCAACCTGTTCACCAACGCCACCGTCGCCCTCGACCTCGAGACGGGGGCGTTGCGCTGGTACTACCAGGCCATCCACCACGACCTCTGGGACTGGGACCACGTGACGGGGCCGGTGCTCTTCGACGTGACCCGCGACGGCGAGACCATCAGGGGCGTCGGCGCCGCCGGCAAGAACTGCCTGCTCTACCTCTGGCACCGCGAGACCGGCGTGCCCATCAACCCGATGGTGGAGACCGCGGTGCCCACCGAGACCGACGTGCCGGGCGAGGTGGTCTACCCCACCCAGCCGATTCCCCACAATGCGCGCGGCATTCCGATGACCCCGTTCTGCGCCACGTTCGTGCACCTCGACGACCCCGAGCTGCAGGCGCAGACCCGGCAAATCTACACGCCCTACTCCATCAACGAGCACCTCATCGTCGCCCACGGCGGCTCGAGCTTCGGCTCGCCCGCGTTCAGCCCGCGCACCGGCCTGCTCTACGTCACCGGCAAGAACGCCGCCGTGTCGATGATCGTCAAGCCGCTCGGCGACACCCTCCGGCCGGGGCCGCACGGGCTCGGCCACAGCGGCAACTTCGAGGAGATCAGCCGGGTCCCCGCCTTCACGCCGACGACCACGCTGACCGCCTACGAGCCGGCGAGCGGCGAGGAGGCGTGGCAACAGGTGTTCCCCGCCCTCACCCACATCGGGGCGAGCGGCAACCTCGCGACGGCCGGCGACCTCGTGTTCCAGGGGGCGGACGACGGGGCGTTCTACGCCTTCCACGCCGGCACCGGCGAGCAGCTCTTCCGGTATGACGCTCCGCGGCCCATCCGGTCGAGCCCGATGACCTACGCGGTGAACGGGCGGCAGTACGTCACGGTGATCGCCACCGACACCATCGTCACGTTCGCGCTGTCGCCGGGATCGGCGCCGTAGCGACAGCGGAGCGGCGGGGTCGGCAGGTCGGAGCTGCCGGGCCACGATTGGGGGTGCAATGGCCCCAGACGAAGGTCCGTTGCGGGTGGTCGGGGCGGGGCAGTCATGTCGCGCCCACGAGCTGAACGGGGCGGTATCCTGAAGGCGCACCCGGTGACGGTTCTGAAGCCGGGGTCGGCGAAACCCGTCACGAGGACGACGGCGGGAAGCCGCCCCCGTGCATCGGGTGGCCGATAGAGGTTGCAGAGGCGTCCGCCGCCTCCCCAGGGTCCGGTCGCGGATCACGTCGACGGTCTGGGCGCCGGGCGCGCGCAGCACGACGGAGCTGGCCAACGGGTTCGGGGTCGGAGAGTCGGTCATGTACGAAAAAACGCGCGTGCACGGCAGAGCCGCACACGCGCGAGCAGAACCGGGGAACACGTCATCCCTGGCTCGAAACCAGAGCCCGTATACCCCAAGACGCGAACGGGGACGCCCCTGGGGCGTCCCAGCCCGGTCTAGCGAGCGGTGACGTAGAGAGTCACTTCCATGTTGAGGGCGATCTCTCTGATCTCGGGCTTCGTCCAGGTCATGTTCTCGCTCCTTCTGTCGAAAAGGGTCAAACGGAAGACCAGACTATACACAGCCAGATCGGGCAGTGCAAGAAAAAAATGCAGCGGGCCGGGACCGTCGCCGCCCGATGCCATGGAGCGAGCCCGGGCGGCCTCGGCCCGGCGACTCCGCCGTCGTCGCATTGCCGCCCCGGGCTGCCGCTGCCAACCGGTGCCGGCCGGTTGCCGACTGGCCCGCATTGCCGCCCCAGGCTGCTGCTGCCACCGGTGCCGGCCGGTTGCCGACTTGGCTCGCATTGCCGCCCCAGGCTGCCGTTGGCCAACCGGCGCGCCGGCCGGTTGCCGACTGGGCCCGCAGACAGCCCCGGCCGGATCGTGCTAGCCTGACGCCCACCAGCGGAAACCGGGGAGGCCGAGCAGGTGAGCGACGTGGAGAGGGCGCCGTGGACGCGTGAGGAGTTCGAGCGGAGGCTGCGCGCGAAGGAGAAGTACTACCACGTGAACCACGAGTTCCACGTCCGGATGCACGCCGGCGAGCTCGACCGGCCGGCCATCCGGGGGTGGGTGGCGAACCGCTTCTACTACCAGGTCTCGATTCCCGTCAAGGACGCGGCCTTGATGTCGAACTGCCCGGACCGCGAGGTCCGGCGCGAGTGGGTCAAGCGCATCGTCGACCACGACGGCAGCGGCGGGGCCGAGGGGGGCATCGAGGCGTGGCTGGAGCTCGGCGAGGCGGTGGGCCTCTCCCGCGACGACCTGTGGGCCCAGAAGCACCTGCTGCCGGGCGTCAAGTTCGCCATCGACGCCTACGTGGACTTCGCGCGGCGGCAGCCGTGGCAGGTCGCGGCGGGGTCGTCGCTGACCGAGCTCTTCGCCCCGAAGATCCACCAGCGCCGGCTCGACAACTGGCCGCAGCACTACCCGTGGATCTCGGAGCAGGGCTACAACTACTTCCGCAAGCGGCTCTCCGAGGCCCGCCGCGACGTGGTGCACGGCCTGAACATCACCCTCGACTACTGCCGGACCCGCGAGCAGCAGGAGGCGATGCTCGACGTGCTGCAGTTCAAGCTCGACGTGCTGTGGACCATGCTCGATTGCATGTGGATGGCCTACGTCGAGAACCGGCCGCCCTACCACAACGTCCAGTGACGCAGTGGGGTCGGGTCGATCCGTGGCCCGTGGCGAAACCGCACGCCGCACCGGCCGGGGCCATCGCGTGGCACGGCGACTGATGGCGCCCTTGCGCGTCGACGACCCCGGCCCGCGGCCGCGCCTGCGCGAGATGCACCGGCGGTCGGGTGCGCGGCGCTTGCCGGGTTTTTCCCCCCTGCGCGACGACTGCCGCCATGGGTGAGACAGCCGACAGGGTCCTGCCGCTCTCGCTGATCGTCCTCGCCAGGAACGAGGAGGCGGCCATCGGCCGCTGCCTCGACAGCGTCCCCTTCGCGGCCGAGAAGATCGTCATCGACTCGGGCAGCACCGACGGCACCGCGGCGGTGGCGGCGGCCCACGGCGCGACCGTCATCGACCGCGAGTGGCTGGGCTTCGGGCCCATGCGGCAGCGGGCCGAGGCGGACGCCGCCCACGAGTGGATCCTGATGCTCGACGCCGACGAGTGGATGAGCGAAGAGCTGCAGCGGCAGTGCCGCGACGACCTGCCGGGGCTGCTGGAGCGGACCGACGCCCTGCAGCTCTCGCGCCGCACCCGCTACTGCGGCCGGACGATGAACCACTATCGCCCGTTCGCGCGCGACCACATCTGGCGCTGCTACCGGAAGGGCCGGGCTGCATGGACGTCCGACCAGGTGCACGAGCGCCTGCGGCCGGCGCCCGGCTGCCGCACCCACCGCCTGGCCGCACCCCTCGTCCACGACAGCTACGCCAGCGTCGCCCACCACCAGGAGAAGGCCTGCCGCTACATCGACCTGTGGGCCCGGCAGGCGTTCGAGCGGGGAAGGAAGCCGAGGCTGCTGGGCACGTTCCTGTCGCTGCCCGCGTACCTCTTGCGCGACCTCGTGCTCCGCCGGGGCGTCCTCGACGGGTGGCCGGGCGTCATCGCGGCCTGGATCACGGTCCACAGCACGGTGATGAAGCGCTTGCGGCTGTACGAGCTCTACCGGGACGCCGGCCGTTCATGACCACGGTCTCCGTCGTCGTCGCCACGTACAACTGGCCGGCCGCCCTCGACGCCTGCCTCCACGCCTTGCGGCGGCAGACCGAGGCGCCCCTCGAGATAATCGTGGCCGACGACGGCAGCGGGCCCGGCACCCGCGCCGTCGTCGAGCGTCACGAGGCGGCCGGCGCCTGCCCTCTGCACCACGTCTGGCATCCCGACGAGGGTTTCCGGCTGGGCGCCATCCGCAACAAGGCCATGGCCCGGGCCGCCGGCGACTACATCGTGAGCCTCGACGGCGACATGGTGTGCCATCCGCGGTGCGTCGAGGACCACGGCCGGCTGCGCGATGCAGGCTGCTTCTGTCAGGGGTCGCGCATTCCCCTGGGGCCGCAGGCGAGCGCGGTCATGACCGCGCGGCCGGGGTGGTGGCCCTCGGTGCTCAGCCGCGGCGTCCGCCGCCGCCCGCGGCTCGCGCGCCTGCCGGTGACAGCGGCGCGGTTGCTCAACCGGCCGCATCGCGACCCGATGACCGTCCGCGGCTGTCACCAGGGGTTCTGGCGCCGGGACCTGCTGGCCGTCAACGGGTTCAACGAGGCGATGTGGGGCTGGGGGCGCGAGGACAACGAGCTGGCGGTGCGGCTCGGCAACCACGGGCGCCTGCGCCGCAACCTGCGGGGGGCGGCCCTGGCCTGCCATCTCCACCACGGCGAGGGCGACCGCGGCCGGCTCGGCGAGAACGAGCGCATCCTGCGGGAGACCATCGACGCGGGCCGCGTGCGGTGCGAGCGCGGCCTCGACCAGTGGGTCGACGATCCCGAGGCGTGGGACTACTGCGCGCAGAACCCGCACGGGTGACGGCTCCGCGCGCCGGGGCTCGATTCACGCAAAGGCTGGCGTGGGCAAGGCTGGCGCCGACGGCTCCGCGGGCGAGGCTCGATCCCAGGATGCACGCGCCCCGTTCGAGCGTCCCGGACGGCTGCGCGCGGGCTCGGTCGCCGCGCCGCGCGTGCCGCGCCCGGGCGAATCGACGGTTCGTCCCGATCGGGAGCGGCGCGAAACCCCGTGCCGGCCGCCGAGTGAGCGACGGCCTTGGCGCGCGATCCCGTACGTCGATTCGCCGGACCGGACGTCAGTCTCGATGCCGCTGCTTCCAGCGCCCGGACCGGAACAGCCGCTGCATCAGGAAAAGCTGCACGAGGGGCGCCGCCGCCCACGCCACGAGCGGCCCTTCCGGCTCCCACCCCAATGCCACCACCGCGATGAACGTCAGCGACAGCAGCAGCCCCCACTGGGTGACCAGGGTGTAGCTCAGGATGGGCTTCGTGTCCCCCGCCCCCATCAGCGCGCCCTGCACGCAGATGCTCACCGAGCTGAAGAGCTGGGCCACCGCGAACCACCGCAGCACCGTCGCGGCCAGGGGCACGACCGCGGCGTCGGCGATGAACAGGGCCGCGAGGGGCCGCGCGAACGCGAACGTCAGGGCCACCACCCCGGCCATGATCAGCGACAGGAGCTGCACGCTGCGGCGCCCCAGCGCCTCGGCCCGGTCGAGCTGCCCGGCCCCGATGGCCTGCCCGACGAGGGTGGCGGTGGCGATCTGGAACGCCAGGGCCGGCAGCACGCTGACCAGCCGCACCTGCAGCCCGATGCCGGCTGCCGCATGCATCGACGCCCCGAGGGCGCCGGCCCCCAGCAGCCCCAGGTAGACCACCCGGGCGCCGTTGCGGGCGACGCCGGCCAGGGCCGGGGGCATCCCGATGCGCAGCATGCGGCGGATCAGCGGCCAGTCCAGCCCCAGCAGGGGCCGGAACCGGACTCGGCCGTGCCGCGTGCCGCGGGTCAGAAGCACCAGATAGAGGCCGGCGCCGATGGCCCGGGCCGCCACCGTTCCCACCGCGGCCCCCGCGACCCCCATCGGCGCCCATGGCCCCGCCCCGAAGATGAACACGTAGTTCAGGGGGACGTTCAGCACCGCGACGGCGGTGGCGAGCTTGAGGGGCGTCTTCGCGTCGCCGCCGCCCCGGAAGATCGCGGCCGGGATGACCGTCCCCCACAGGAACACCGTCCCGAGGAAGTAGATGTGGAGGTAGGGGACCGCGTGGCCCAGGGCCGCCTCGTCGGCCTGCATGGCGACGAGGAGGGGGCGGCTCAGCAGGTAGCCGGCCAGGGTGATGGGCGGGGTCAGCAGCAGCACGAGGCGCGTGCCCTGGTGCATCACGTCCTCGACCTGCCGCCGGTCGCCCGCCCCGACCCCCTGGCTGACGAGGGCGATGACCCCGGTGGCGACGGCCAGCGCCGACGCCTCGACGAGGAACGCGATCTGGCGGGTCAGCCCGATGGCCGCCGTCGCCTCGAACCCGAGCCCCCGCACCATCAGCAGGTCGGCCACCCCGAGGCTCAGCTCGAGCACGTTGTAGAGCAGCGTGGGCCAGGCGAGGGCCCAGATGCGGCGGTACGTCGCCGACTCCGACGCGGGATCCGGGGGGACAGGCGGTGTAGCGGCCTCTCGCGCTGTCATCGCTGCTGCCGGTTGCGGCCGTCCCCGTTGCGGCCTCGCATCGGGTCGTCGACGGCGAACGGCAGATCCTACTCCACACGGCGCACGCGATTCGGCACATAATCTTCGACGCCCTGCACTGAGATCCGCCGCGGGCGGAAACGGACCAAGGCCCATGACCGACGCCCCGCCCACGTCCTCGGGCGCCGCGCCGTCTTCGCTGGCGCGCGCAGTCGCCGACCGCGCGGTGGCGACCCACTTCGATTCCGTCGTCGACACCCTGGCCGACCTCGTCGCCTTTCGCACGGTCGCCGACAGCGAGGTACGCAATGGCCGGCACCCCGATTTCGTCCGGCTCAAGGCCTACCTGGCCGACGCCGCGGCCCGGCTGGGGCTCGACTTCGAGGACCACGGGGCGGCGCTGGTGCTGGGGCTCGGACGGTCGCCGGACCGCCTCGGCCTCCTGACGCACGCCGACGTGCGGCCCGCCCACGCGGCGGCCTGGAAGACCGATCCGTTCCGTCTCGATCGCGACTCCGAGCCGGGGCGTCTGCTCGGCCGCGGGGTCGAGGACGACAAGGCGGCCATCGCCGCCGCACTCTACAGCCTCAAGGCGCTGCGCGACGAGGGCCTGCCGGCCCGCCGCCGCGTCGAGCTGATCGTCTCGCTGCACGAGGAGTCGGACTGGACTCCGTTCCGAGAGTTCCTCGCCGGCTGGTCGCCCCCGCCGCTCAACATCGCATTCGACGCCCTGTACCCGGTGGTCACCGGCGAGTTCGGCGCGGGGGCGATCCGCATCACCCTGCGGGACGATGCCCCGGCCGTCTCCCCGCGAGGGCCGTGGCTGGCCTCGTTCACCGGCGGGGGCTACCTCTCGCAGGTGCCGGGCTCCGCCGAGGCGGTCATCGTCGGCGCGGACGAGACGTTGGCCGCCGCCATCGAGCGTGACGCCACCGAGGCGGAAGCCGGTTGGTTCGAGATCGATCGGGGCGGCGACACCATCCACATCAGATCCCGCGGCGTCGCTGTCCACTCGTCCGCCCCGTGGACCGGGCGCAACGCCATCATCCAGCTCGCGGCCCTGCTCGGCCGCCACCCGTGGCCCCCGACCGCGGCGGGAACCATGGTGCGTTTCGTCAACGACCTCATCGGGCCCGGACACCACGCCGAGCGCTTCGGCGACCTCGCCTACGCCCACGACGTCATGGGCCGGCTGACGCTGACGCTGGCGACTCTGACCATGGCGGACGGCGGCGGCGGGTTCGTCGCCGCCTTGAGCATCCGCCGTCCCGCCGGGCGGACCGCGCGGGAGGTGGAGAAGACCGTCCGCGCCGCCCTCGACGGCTGGCGTCGACGGACCGGCCTGTCCTTCGACTGGACCACCGACGTCGGCGACCCCTACTACGTCGAGTCGGCCCCGCACGTCCCGGTCCTGCTCGACGTGTTCCGCCACTATACCGGCCGGCCCGCGCCCGGACCCATCTCGGTGGGCGGCGGCACCCAGGCCCGTCTGCTGCCCAACGGCGTGAACTTCGGACCCGCGATGCCCGACGAGCCGTACACCGGCCACAGCGACCACGAGTTCATGACCGTCGACCGCCTGCGGCTGAACCTGCGGATGTACACCGCCGTCCTCGTCGAGCTGGCCGGATAGCGGCGCGTGGCGGGGAAGGCGCGGAATCCCGGGGCGCGTGGGGGTGACGGGCTCGATTCGAGCTCCGGGCGCCAGGGGCGGGAAACCTCCTTCCGGGGGCGCCGCGCGAGGACCTTGCGGCGTCGGGGCCCGAGGGCGTCCCGCGCGAGCCGGAGTGGCTCTGGGTGCACGTCAGATTCGTGAGATGGCTGCCACGCTGGGCTGTCAGGCTCCCGATTCTCGGTGTTCTCGGCTGCGAACCCCTCCGGAACGCACCGTCCCGGCCTGGGCGGTACGGCTTGCGGGCCGCGTCTCACTTTCTTG
>JAJEEA010000039.1 GCA_022821235.1 Vicinamibacteria bacterium | reverse complement strand
CCCCCCTGGGCAGGCGGCAGCGCGAGGCGCTCGAACGGCTCGCGGCGGCGCCGGGGGGCGTGGCGGTGCCGGTGCTCACGGCCGCGGGCGTCCCGGGCGGCACCGTGAGCCGGCTCGCCGACCTCGGCGCGGTGACGATCGGGAGCGAGGTCGTCGAACGGGGGCCCGGGGGGGGCGAGCTCCCGGACGCCGCCGAGCCGCCGGTCCACGCCCTGACGCCCGGACAGCGGCAGGTGGTCGAGGCGCTGGAGGAGGGGGCGGGGTCCGGCGTCTTCGAGGTCGCGCTCCTCCACGGGGTCACCGGGAGCGGCAAGACCGAGGTCCACGCGCGGCTGGCCCGGGCGGCGGTGGCGAGAGGGCGGCAGGCCCTGGTCCTGGTTCCCGAGATCGCGCTGACCCCGGCCATCGCCGCGCGGCTGCGGCCGGCGTTCGGGGCGCGGGTGGCGGTGCAGCACAGCGGCCTGTCGGACGGGGCCCGCCACGATCAGTGGCGCCGCATCCGCCGCGGCGAGGTCGACGTGGTGGTGGGCACCCGGTCCGCGGTCTTCGCGCCCCTGCCGTCGCTGGGCCTCGTCGTGGTCGACGAGGAGCACGACGGCTCCTACAAGCAGGACGAGAGCCCGCGCTATCACGGCCGCGACGTGGCGGTGATGCGGGGGAAGCGCGACGGCGCCCTCGTCGTGCTCGGGTCCGCGACGCCCTCCCTCGAGAGCTTCCGCCACGCCGGCGGCGGCCGCTATCGGCGGTTCACCCTGCCGCAACGCATCGGGAGGCGCCCCCTGCCCGCCGTGCGCGTCGTCGACATGCGCGAGGAGCTCGCGGCGCACGGCCCCGACGTCGTGCTGAGCGCCGCCCTCGCCGAGGCCATCGACGCCCGGTTGGCGGGAAGGGAGCAGGCGCTGGTGCTGCTGAACCGGCGCGGGTTCGCGGCCTCCCTGCTGTGCCGCGGCTGCGGCCAGACCCTCGATTGCCCCGACTGCAGCGTGAGCCTGACGTTCCACCGCGCGGCGGGGCGGGCCCGCTGCCATTACTGCGGGTTCTCGCGGTCGCGCCCGGCCGCGTGCCCCCGCTGCTCGGGCACGGTCATCGAGCACGTGGGCTTCGGCACCGAGCGGGTGCAGGCCGAGATCGAGCGGCGGTGGCCGGCCGCCCGCGTCGCCCGGCTCGACCGCGACACCGTGCGGCGGCGGGGCGGGGCGGGGCGGCTGCTCCAGCGGGTGGCGCGCCGCGAGCTGGACATCCTCGTCGGCACCCAGATGGTCGCGAAGGGGCACGACTTCCCCGGCGTGACCCTCGTGGGCGTGGTGTCGGCGGACATCGGTCTCGGGGTGCCGGACTTCCGGGCGGCGGAGCGCACGTTCCAGTTGCTGACGCAGGTCGCGGGGCGCGCCGGGCGGGGGAGCGCCCCCGGCGAGGCGATCGTCCAGACCCTCCATCCCGGTCACTACGCCATCCGCCACGCCTGCGATCAGGCGTACTCGGCCTTCTACGAGGAGGAGCTGCGCTTCCGGCGGGCCCTGCGCTACCCCCCGCTCGTGTCCCTGGTCTCGGTCGTCGTCCAGGGGACGCTGCGGGACCGCGCCGTGCGGGAGGCGTCCACCCTCGCGGCGCGGCTGCGCGCGGCGCCGCGCCGGTTCACGGTGCTGGGGCCCGCCCCGGCGCCTCTCGCGAGGCTGCGGGGCCGCTACCGCGTGCAGCTCTTCCTGAAGGGCGGGGGCCGTGCGGAGATGCGGGAGGCGCTGCTCCGGGTCCTGGACGAGCAGACGCCCCTGAAGCGGAACGTGGTCGTCGACGTCGACCCGGTGTCGATGCTGTAGGGTCGGGCGTCGCGTGGCGGACCCCCACGCCGCGGCGAGACGGGTGCGGTGCCCGGCGTGCGTCCCGGCACGGGGGGACTCGCCACCGGCTTCCGGTATCCGCATCGGGATCGCGCCGCGGTCGGCGCGCCCTCTCGCCGAGAGGCGTCTACGGCCCCGGCTCGCCGATGACCTGGATGGGAGCGGGCGTGAAGCAGAGGACGAAGATGACCAGTGCGAAGGCGGCGACGAGCATCCGGGTCCGGTCGATGGGAATGTCGTGGTCGAGGGTGCGCGGGTGCCTCGGGCCCAGCGCGACGAGCATGACCACCATCAGCACCGCCCACACGATCCAGCTCGGGGAATGGAAGGCGAGGGCGAAGAGGACGGCGGCCGAGACGAGGGTCACGAGGGTCGAGCGGGCGCCGAAGACCGCGTACGAGATGTGCCCCCCGTCGAGCTGGCCGATGGGGAACAGGTTGAGGGCGGTGGCCAGCAGGCCGACCCACGCGGCGAACGCCATGGGGTGGACGCTCAGCGTGGACCCTTCCGCGGCCGCCCCCCAGACGGCCCACGCCGCGAACCGGAACAGCAGCGGCTCGCCCAGGATCAACGTGAGCTCGGTCGCTTCCTGCGCCGGCAGGATCCGCGAGAGGCCGACGCCGACGAAGAGAGCGGGCACGGCCACCACGAAACCCGCGATGGGGCCGGCGACGCCGATGTCGAAGAGCATGCGCTTGGTCGGAATCGGCTGCCGTATGCGGATGAACGCGCCGAGGGTGCCGATGAGGAACGGCGCCGGCAGGAAGTACGGGAGCGACGCATCGACACGATAGTGCCGGCAGGCGTAGTAGTGGCCCAGCTCGTGGACGCCCAGAATGGCCAGCACCGTCAGGCTGTACCAGAGCCCGTGCCACAGCACGAAGGGCGTCTCCGCCACGGAATCCGGAGCGGCGACGAAGCCCTGATGCTGGCAGGCGCCGATGACCGTGGTGGACACGACCGTGGCCAGCAGGAGCACGGCGTTCACCCACGGGCGGTCCCGCCGCGGGGCCGCCCTCGCCGGCCCGGGCGGACGCGTCGGGGTGCGTGGCGCGTCGCGCGGGTCTGCGGGCGACGGCGGCTGCGGTGCGGGGACGGGAGCGGGGAGCTGACTCAAGAGAGGCCTGTCCGTGGGGCTCGCGCCGCCCGCCGCCGGAGCGGACGTGAGGCGGCCGACGCGTCAGTCGCCGATGTCCTGGAGGTCCTTGCCGGGCTTGAACCGGATGGTCCGGCCGGGTGGAATGCGCACTTCCTTGCCGGTTCGCGGATTGCGGCCGATGCCCCGCTTGCGCGGCTTCACCTGGAAGACCCCGAAGCCCCTCAGCTCGATGCGTTCTCCGCGCTGCATCGACGTCCGCATGGCGTCGAACACGGCGTCCACCGCCACCTCGGCCTTCACCTTGGTGATGTCGGCGAGCCTGGAGACTTCGTTCACGATGTCGACTTTGATCATGCGTCGCCGCCAACGATGTTATGTAAGCATCATAGGTACTGGCATTTACGGCTGTCAAGCCGCGGCGCCACGGGTGCCGGGACGGGAGCGCGATGGGTGGTGAGCTGAACCGGGCGGCGGGGCGGGTGGTCCTGGTGGGGCGCCCGAACGTGGGCAAGTCGACCCTCTTCAACCGCCTGACGGGGACGCGGCGGGCCATCGTCACCCCGCTGGCCGGGACCACCCGCGACGTGCTCGCGGGCGAGGTGGAGTGGCAGCGGCGGGTGTTCTCCCTCGTCGACACCGGCGGGGTCGCGGGCGCGAGCGCCGATCCGATGCAGGCGGCGGTGGCGGACCGCGGTCGGCGCGCCGCCGGCGAGGCCGAGGTCGTGGTGTTCCTGGTGGACGGCGCCGAGGGGCCGGTGCCGGCCGACGACGAGCTGGCCCGCGAGCTGAGGACGCGGGGGACCCCGGTGGTGCTGGCCGTCAACAAGATCGACGACCGGCGGGCGCGCACGCACGCGCCCGAGTTCCACCGGTTCGGCTTCGAGCCGATCGTGGAGATAGCGGCCGAGCACGGGCAGGGCATCGGGGACCTGCTGGACGAGGTCGTCGCGCGGCTGCCGCCGGGGTCGGCCGCCGCGCCCGACGCCGCGGACGCCGACGCGGAGCGGGAGACCGGCGTGGTGGTGATCGGCCGCCCCAACGTGGGCAAGTCGTCTCTCGTCAACCGGCTGCTGCGCGGCGACCGCGTGCTCGTCAGCCCCGTCCCGGGCACCACCCGCGACGCCGTCGACGAGGTGATGCGCTGGCACCGGCAACGGTTCCGCATCGTCGACACCGCGGGCATGCGGCGTCCCGGCCGCGTCGCCGGGGGAGGGCGCATCGAGACGGTCAGCGTCGTACGGGCGCGCCACGCGATGGAGCGCACGGACGTCGCGGTGATCGTGGTGGACGCGGCGGCGGGTGTGGTGAAGCGCGACGCGGCCATCGCCGGCGAGGCGGAGGCGGCCGGCTGCGGCGTCGTCCTCGCGGCCAACAAGTGGGACCTCGTGAAGGACCGCGGATCCGGGTTCGCGGCCCGTTTCGACGAGGAGCTTCGGGACGCCCTCAAGTTCGTCGACTACGCGCCCATCGTCCATCTCTCGGCCGTGACCGGAGAACGGGCGGGGCGGCTGCTCGAGCTCGTCGACGAGGTCGCCGCCGCCCGCCGGACGAAGGTGACCACCGGCGAGCTCAACCGGGTGGTGGCCCGGGCGACCCGCGACCATCGCCTGTCCGGGGCCGGGCAGCGGACGGTGCACATCCGCTACGCGGTGCAGACCGGCGTGGCGCCGCCGACGTTCACGCTGTTCACGGGCGGGGGCGCGCGGCTGCACTTCTCGTCCGAGCGGTTCCTCCGGCGCCGTCTGCGGGAGGCCTTCGGGTTCGTGGGCACCCCGATCCGCCTCAAGGCGCGCGGACGCCAGGCCCGCCAGGCGGCCCGCTAGCTGCCGCCTCTCGCGGCCGGTGTATACTGACACCGGCTCGGACGAAAGCGATGGCGAAACGGGTCGACAAGGCGGAACGGTCCATCTACAAGCCGTCCGAGGTCTGCGCCATCGCGGAGGTGCAGCCCTACGTGCTACGCTCTTGGGAGGCGGAGTTCCCGGAGATCGGCGTCGCGCACGGCGATGGGAGCTCGCGCCTGTATCGCCGGGAAGACCTGGACCGGGTGCTCCGCATCAAGCAGCTCGTCTTCGTCGACGGGTTGACCCTGGGCGCGGCGCGGCGCCAGCTCCAGAAGGAGGCGCCGGCGTCGGAGAACGCCGAGGCGACCGCGCTGGACGAGCTGCTCGGCGACGAGGTCAGGTCGCGGCTGAGCGGCATCAAGAAGGGCCTGCACGCGATTCTGGAGCTGCTGGCCGGGCAGAAGGCCTGACCGGGGGCAAGGCGGGACTCGACGGCTTCGGTGTCGGCCGGCGGGTCGGTGTCGGGATGTGGCGCAGTCTGGTAGCGCACCTGACTGGGGGTCAGGGGGTCGCTGGTTCAAATCCAGTCATCCCGACCATTTCTTTCGACGTTCCTCGACGGTATCCCTTCCAACGGTTCTTCCGAGCGCCGATGCCCGGGAAACCGCATGGCGTCCCCATGAAGTCGCTCGCCGCGACCACGACCATGCGGGACCGTGGGCCCGGCGCGGAGCGGCAGCAGGGGGACACGGCATGAGCACGCCGCGCCAAGCTCCACATCCGGGACGCCGCGGTGCCGGCGCTGCCGGTGGTCGCCCGGTTCCTGCCGCCGGCGTCGTCGAGAAACCGGCGCGCACCGCGCTGGCGCGGCCCCTGTCGGGGGTCGCGGGCGCCACCGTCCTGGCCGTCGTGGCGATGACGGCGGCGCCGTCCGCCGACGACTGGCCGCAGTGGCGGGGCGCGGACCGGCTCGGGGTCTGGCACGAGACGGGCATCGTCGAGGAGCTGCCGGACGAGCTGAAGGTCGTCTGGCGCACGCCGATACGCTCGGGGTACTCGGGCCCCGCCGTCGCCGACGGCCGGGTGTTCATCACCGACTGGCGGGAAGATCCGGAGTCGCGCACCCTGGACGGCGCCGAGCGGGTGCTCGCCCTCGACGAGCGGAGCGGCGAGGTGCTGTGGACCCACGAGTGGCCGACCTCCTACCGCATGCTGTCGGTGAGCTACGCAGTCGGCCCCCGGGCCACCCCGACCGTCGACGGCGACCGCGTCTACGTCGTCGGCGCCACCGGACGGCTGTTCTGCTTCGACGTCGAGACCGGCGCGGTGCGCTGGCAGAAGGACTTCGTGGCCGAGTACGGCACGAGCGTCCCCGTGTGGGGCATCGTCAGCGCCCCCCTCGTCGACGGCGACCGGCTCCTGACCGTCGTCGGCGGCGAGCCCGACGCGCTGGTGGTGGCCTTCGACAAGCGGACCGGCGAGGAGCTGTGGCGCGCAATCGAGGTCGAGGCCGAGATGGGCTACGCGCAGCCGGTCATCTACGAGGCGGGCGGCGTGCGCCAGCTCATCGTCTGGCATCCGCGAGCCCTCGCGTCGCTCGACCCCGAGACCGGCGAGCTCTACTGGGAGCAGCCCTGGGACGTCTCGATGGGGGTCACGGTGGCGACCCCGGTGCGCAGCGGCAACTACCTGCTGGTGTCGCAGTTCTTCAACGGCTCGCTCATGATGCAACTGAACCAGGACCGTCCGGCCGCGACGGAGCTGTGGCGGGGCGCGAGCCGTAGCGAGCTGCCGGGAGAGACGGACACCATCCATGCGATGGTGACGACCCCGATCATCGTCGGCGACCACGTCTACGGCGTGGACAGCTACGGCGAGCTGCGGGCGCTCGACGCCGCCACCGGCGAGCGGGTCTGGATGAGCCCCGACATGACGGCCCAGGCGCGCTGGAGCACCGCCTTCCTCGTGCGCCACCGGGACCGCTACTTCGTCAACAACGACGAGGGGTTCCTCATTCTCGCCCGGTTCACGCCGGAGGGGTACGTCGAGCTCGACCGCACCCGGCTCATCGAGCCGACCGGCGGCTCCGGCACCCGCACGCCGCACGGCCGCATCGCCGAGCGGCTCGTCAACTGGTCGCATCCGGCCTACGCCAACGGGCACGTCGTCCACCGCAACGACCGGGAGATCATCCGCGTGTCCCTGCGCGCGGACGACTACTAGCCCGGAGCGCGTCGGGTGGCGTTGCCGGCCCGCTCGCGGTACGACCCCCGCCGACATACCTGACCCCCTGCCGCGTCGCACCGTCGCCCGCATGGCGCGGAAACGCCGGCAGCATGTGACAGTTTTGTGGCCATGCGGCGCCGGTTTCGGCTATCATGCGGGGCAGCGCAAGCGACCGGTTCACTCATCACCAGGAGGGAATGTTGGCAAGAGTCAAGAAGCTCACCGAGGCGATGACGAAGACGCAGATGTTGGCAGACATCGCGGAGAATACGGAGTTGACCCGCCGACAGGTCTCCGATGTCTTCGGGGCGCTGGAATCGGTCATCGAGCGCCACGTCCGGAAGGGGGCCGTCGGAGTCTGCACGATACCCGGCCTGATGAAGATCAAGATCGTCAAGAAACCGGCGCGAAGGGCGAAGAAGGGCGTGCCGAACCCCTTCCGGCCAGGCGAGACGATGGACGTGAAGGCCCGCCCGGCGAGCACGACCGTGAAGATCCTTCCGCTGAAGAAGCTGAAGGACATGGCCTAGCGGATCGCGGACCAGGTTCCGGGGCACGTCGCCAAGCCGTCGGCGCGCTGGGCCCCGGAGCGCAATCGGGCCCCGGTTCGCCGGGGCCGAGACCTCAGGCGTTCTTCGCCCGGTGGCGGGCAAGGGCGATGGCCGCATCGGTCTTGCCGGGCTCGACGGGACCGCAGAAGCGGGCCCCGTCCTCGATGATCAGGCAGGGAGACGACAGCCGTCCGCTGACCACGCTCGACGCTCGAAGCTCGATGAGCTTCGTTGCCGTGACGTTCCCGTTGACGTGGCCCAGCACGGTGACGGTTCGGGCGAACACGTCGCCGTGAATCCTCGCGACGCCGGTGACCGCGACGCCATGGTCCGGCACCACCACCTCACCCTCGACCGTTCCTTCGATGATGACGTGATCGGTGGCGCTGATCCGGCCCTTGGCGGTGATGCTCCGGCCGAAGGTCGTCAGCCCGCCCGAGCCGGGCGCGTCTCCACGCGGGGAATCCTCGTCGGACGGCGCCGGGGTGACGGTCGGGTAGCGGGCGATCGTCGCCATGGGTCGAACGCGTCGCAAGAGCTGGAGCGGGAGACGGGGATCGAACCCGCGACCAACGGCTTGGGAAGCCGTGACTCTACCACTGAGTTACTCCCGCTCGTCGGCAAGCGGATCCATCTTATCAGAATCGGTGCGCGTTCAGCCTCGGATCAGGGCCAGCACCTCGTCCCGCCGCGCCGCCATCTCGTCGGGGGTGGCCGCCTCCAGATTCAACCGCAGCAGCGGCTCGGTATTGGACGGCCGCACGTTGAAGTGCCACGTCGGATATTCGACCGACACCCCGTCCATGTGATGAACGCGGCCGTCGGCGTGGCGTGAGGCGAGCAGCTCGAGCCTGGCGGCGACGCGCTCCCGATCGTCGAGGGCGGTGTTGATCTCGCCCGAGATGAAGTAGCGCTCGCGCAACGGCGCGAGCAGCTCGCGCAGGGTCTGCCCCCGGGTGGACATGAGCTCGAGCATGAGCAGCGCCGGGATGAACCCGTTGTCGGCGTAGAAGTTCTCGCGGAAGTAGTAGTGGCCGGTGACCTCGCCGCCGAAGACGGCGTTCTCCTCCCGCATCCGCTTCTTGAAGAACGCGTGGCCGACGCGGTTCATCAGCGCCCGGCCCCCGCGGGCGGCGACGGTGTCCCGGACGGCGTGGCTGGCCCGCACGTCGTACACGACGGCGGCGCCCGGGGTCTTGCGGAGAAAGGCCTCCGCCAGCAGGGCGGTGACGAAGTCGCCGGGGACGAACTCTCCCTCGCCGTCGACGAAAAAGCAGCGGTCGGCGTCGCCGTCCCAGGCGATGCCCGCGTCCGCCGACCCCGCCCTGACCGCCTCGACGAGGTCGCGGCGGTTGGCCTCGATCAGGGGGTTCGCCTCGTGGTTCGGGAACGTCCCGTCGAGGTCGAAGCAGAGTCGGGTCGTGCGGCACGGCAACCGGTCGAACAGGGCCGGGGCGACCACCCCCGCCATGCCGTTGCCGGCGTCGAGCACCAGCGAGAACGGCCGGATGGCGGCGGGGTCGATGAACCCCAGCACGTGGTCGAGGTAGTCGTCGAGGACCCGTGCCTCGCGGCGGGCTCCCGCCCGGGCGGCCGGCGCCGGCAGCGCGCCGGCGGCGAGCATGTCGCGAATCTCGGCGATTCCGGCGTCGCCGCTGAGGGGCAGCGCCTGCCGCCCGACGAGCTTGATGCCGTTGTAGGCGCCCGGATTGTGCGACGCGGTGATCTGGGCGCCGCCGTCGAGGTCGTCGCGGGCCACCGCGAAGTAGAGCTGGTCGGTCCCCATCAGGCCGATGTCCACGACGTCGGCGCCCTGGGCTCGCGCTCCGGCCGTGAACGCCGCCGCGAGGGCGGGCGACGACACGCGCATGTCGCGGCTGACGGCGATGCGCCGCGCCCCGAGATGGGCCACGAATCCCCGGCCGATGAGCGCCGCGAGTCCTTCGTCGAGCTGGTCCGGATAGAGTCCGCGAACGTCGTAGGCCTTGAACACGTGGGGGTCGAAGGTCATCTCGAAGTCTCGCAGGCCGGGAGTCCGCGCCGTGTCGCGGCCCGGCGGGTTGGCTGCGTGGCGAGCGGGGCCGCGGGCGCCGCTCTCGGGGCCGGGCTCCCGACGACGCCGGGACGCCGGGCGAGGAAGCCGCCGGGCGTCCGAGCGCGTCATGCCCGGCTGTGGGCCGAAAGCGTCGATCGGCTTCCCAGCACGCATCCGGCGCCGACCTCGGCGCCGTCGCCGACTCGACACGCCTCGCCCAGAATCGCGTCCCTCACCACCGCGTCGGCGCCCACGGCGCCGTGTCCCCACACGATCGATCGCTCGACGACGGCGCGGGGGCCGATCGTGCAGCCGGGGCCGATCACCGATTCGCCGCCGATGCGGGCGCCCTCCTCCACCACGCAGCCGTCCCCCACGAAGCAGGGGCCGGAGAGGTCGGCCCCCGGCGCGACGCGGCATCCCGCGCCCCGATGCACGGAACCGGGCGGCTTCGCCCGGAAGGGCCCCGCGGCGCAGCGCCCCGCCATCAGGTCGCGGTGCGCCCGCATGTAGCTGGCCGGGGTGCCGATGTCGATCCAGTAGCCGCGGTCGACGTGGGCGACGAAGGTCTCGCCCCGCGCGACCAGCGAGGGGAAGTACTGGCGTTCGATCGACCACGCGGTATCGTCGGGAATGCGGTCGAAGGTCGCCGGCTCCAGCAGATAGATGCCGGCGTTGATGGTGTCGCAGGTGATCTCGTTCGGCCCCGGCTTCTCGAGGAAGCGCCGCACGTTGCCGTCGGCGTCGGTCTCGACGAGGCCGTACGCGGACGGATTGTCGACCGGCGTCAGCACCACCGTCGCCAGCGCGCGGCGCTCGCGGTGCCGCGCGACCACCGCGTTGAGGTCGATGTCGGTGAGCACGTCGCCGTTGACGACCAGCAGCGTGTCGCGGACCCCCCTCGAGGCGAACTTGACGGCGCCACCGGTCCCCAGGGGATGAGGCTCGACCCGGTAGCGCACCGGCAGCCCGGCCTCGCCGCCGTCGCCGACGCGGGCCTCGATGCGCTCGGGCCGGAAGTTGAGGCTCAGGATCACCTCGTCGACGTCCGGCACCTGCCGCAGCAGATCGATCTGGTAGTAGAGGAACGGGCGGTCGAAGACGGGCACTATCGGCTTCGGAATCTCGAGCGTGAGGGGGCGGAGCCTCGTGCCGAAGCCGCCCGCCAGAATGACCGCCTTCATGCGGCGGCGATCTTAGCACCCGTGGCGGAAGGCCCGCCGGCGCGGGCGCCCCCGCCGGCCCGGGGGTGCACGTCAGATTCGTGAGATGGCTGCCACGCTGGGCTGTCAGGCTCCCGATTCTCGGTGTTCTCGGCTGCGAACCCCTCCGGAACGCACCGTCCCGGCCTGGGCGGTACGGCTTGCGGGCCGCGTCTCACTTTCTTG
>JAJEEA010000002.1 GCA_022821235.1 Vicinamibacteria bacterium | reverse complement strand
GCATGGCCGCCGCGGGTCCCCTCGGCACCGCCGCCGCGCAGTCGCAGGCGCAGTCGCGGGGCGCCGTCTACGCCAGCCTGGGCGCCCGGCTCTACCGGGTTCGCCGCGACGGCGATTCCCTGGTGCGGGAGCCGCGCCCGGTGATCCTGCCCGCGCAGGTGCAGGAGGGGTGGCAGCACCCGTCGGGTCCCTACTTCTACATCGCCAGCAGCGACCAGCGCACGTCGACCGCCCGCGTGCGCCATCACTACCTGAACGCGTTCCGCGTCGATGAGTCGGGAGACCTCCAGCCGCACGGCGGGGCGGTGGAGCTGCCGCACCGGCCGATCTTCATCACCGTCGATCAGCGCGGCGAGTACGTGCTGTCGGCCTACAGCTTCCCGAGCTCCCTCTCCGTGCACCGGCTCCATGCCGACGGATCCATCGGCGACATGGTGGAGCAGCGGGCGAGCCTCGACGCGGGCTTCTACGCGCACGCGGTGTACGTCATGCCCTCGAACCGCGCGGTCCTGCTGCCGGCGCGCGGCAACGAGCCCGAGCCCGGCGTCCACACCGAGGACCCGGGCGGCCTCTACCTGTACGACTTCGAGAACGGCCAGTTGACCAACAAGCAGACGGTGGCGACCAACGGGGGGCTGGCGTACCGCGCGAGGCACGCCGACTTCCACCCCTCGGGCCGTTGGGTCTACGTCGATCTCGAGACCCAGAACCTGCTGCTCACCTACGCCATCCGGGCCGACGACACGCTTTCCGAGGAGCCCGTGTTCGTCAGCACGACCCTGGCCGCGCCCGAGGCCTATCGCGGCGGGCAGACGACCTCGTCCATCCGCATGCATCCGACCAACGACCGGACCCTGTACGTGGCGAACCGCGGCCGCGGCACCGAGGTCTTCCGGGGCGAGACGGTGGCGAACGGCACCGAGAACACCATCTCGGTGTTCTCCGTCGACGCCGCCACCGGCGAGCCGACCCTGGTGCAGACCATCGACACCCGCAGCATCGCCGTGAGGACGATGGCGTTCCAACCGGACGGCCGGTCGATGGTCGCGGCGAGCCCGGAGCCGGGGCAGGTTCGTTCCGAAGGGCGTCTGGAGACGGTGCCGGCCGCGCTCACGCTGTACGACATCGAGGCGGACGGCCGGCTGTCCTTCCGGTCGACTCTTCCCGTCGACACGCGGGGCGAGTCGATGTTCTGGTGCGGAGTCGTCCACTATTGAGATGCGACCCGGCCTGGGGTCGGCGAGACCGAACCGTCCCGGGGTGGCGGCCATCACCCACCGCTGAGCTGCTTCACCGGCGATCCGGGCCCCGGCCACCCGGACCGAGCCCGGCGGGTCTGTCTGATAGAGTGCAGCCGCGCCTCGAGCCGAGCCGTGGACACGTGCCGCCGGCGGTGACCACCGTCTCCGGAACGCTGCCGACCGGGCGGAACCGAGCACGGTTCCGGGACCATTCCACGGCACGGCGCGGGAGCGGCGCAAGGCCTCTACCAGAGCTCGAAGCAGCGGACTTCATTTCCCGGGAGCGTGCGATGTTCCGACAGCGTCTTGGACTCCTTCTCGTGGTGCTTTCCCTCGTGCTGTTCGCGCTGCCCGCGGCGGCGGGGCAGTCCGGCGAAGATGCCGACTTCGTGCCCGTCACCGACGCCATGCTCGAGGACCCGGCGCCGGGCGACTGGCTCATGTGGCGCCGTACGCAGAACGGCTGGGGCTACAGCCCCCTCGACCAGGTGAACCGCGACAACGTGGGCGACCTGCAGCTCGTCTGGACCCGGGCCCTGGCCGAGGGCGCGCAGGAGGGGACCCCGCTGGCCTACGGCGGCGTGCTGTTCATGCCGAACCCGAGGGACCACGTGCAGGCCATCGACGCCGTGACCGGCGACCTGCGGTGGGAGTACCGGCGCGACATCCCCGAGGACGTCCCCGAGATCATGGGCGGCCTGACCGACAACAACCGGAACGTGGCCATCTACGGCAACCTCATCATCGACACCAGCAACGACGACTACGTCTACGCCCTCGACGCCGAGAGCGGCGAGCTGGCCTGGGAGACGCAGATCTTCGACTACCAGGTGCACCCCGCCCGGCATTCCTCCGGCCCCATCGTCGGCGGGGGCCGCATCTACTCTGGGCGGAGCTGCCGCCCGCGGGCGGGGCCGGTCTCGTGCGTCATCGTCGCCCACGACGCCGCCACCGGCGAGGAGCTCTGGCGCACGGGCCTCGTGCCGGCGCCGGGCGAGCCGGGCGACGAGACCTGGGGCGGCGTGCCCTACGAGGAGCGGATGCACGTCGGCTCGTGGATGGTGCCGAGCTACGACCCCGAGCTCGACCTCGTCTACGTCGGCACCTCCGTCACGTCGCCGGCGCCGAAGTTCATGCTCGGCGGCGTCGACAACCGCCACCTCTACCACAACTCGACCCTCGCGCTCGACGGCGAGACCGGGGAGATCCGCTGGTACTACCAGCACCTGCAAGACCCCTGGGACCTCGACCACCCCTACGAGCGCATCCTCGTCGACACCGTGGTGGCGCCCGACCCCGACGCGGTCGCCTGGATCAACCCGCGGCTGCGGCCCGGCGAGGTGCGCCGGGTCATGACCGGCATTCCCGGCAAGACCGGCGTGGTGTACACGCTCGACCGCGAGACCGGCGAGTTCCTCTGGGCGACGCCGACCATCGCCCAGAACGTCATCACCGACATCGACGGCGCCACCGGCGCGGTCACCGAGAACTCGGAGCTCGTCTTCACCGACCTCGGCCAGGAGGTGCTGTCGTGCCCGTCCTGGGGCGGCGGCAAGAACTGGCCGGCCGGCGCCTACAGCCCCCTGACCAACACCATGTACTTCCCGATGCAGAACACCTGCGCGCGGGTGCTGTCGACGATGGAGGGCGGGCTTGCCATCTACCGCCTCGCCGCCCGCTTCCAGCTCGCGCCGGGGACCGACGACCTCGGCAGCGTGTGGGCGATCGACGCGGCGACCGGCGAGAACACCTGGCTTCACGAGCAGCGCGCCTCCACCTACGCGCTGGCCGCGACCGGCGGCGGCCTCGTCTTCGGCGGCGACGGCAATGGCCGGTTCCGGGCGTTCGACCAGGAATCGGGCGAGGTGCTGTGGGAGATCAACCTGGGGTCGCCGGTCACCGGCTTCCCGATCACCTACGCGGTCGACGGGCGCCAGTACGTCGTGGCCAGCACCGGCTCGCGGCGATCGGGGCTGACGCCGGAGCTGCAGCCGAGCGGGGGGAACAATCTGTTCGTGTTTGCGCTGCCTTAACGCTAGCCATCGTCCCGTTCGGTCCGCATCTGTCGAAACATGCGGTTTTCCAAGCGGAATAAGGGAAATTTACCCTCTCCCTGGTCCAGACCGGTCCGGGACGATCCACCCGAATCCGGGTCTTGACTGTGGGCGTACCGTGGGTTTAGTATTTCGGCCAAGGGAGGCTGGTTCCATGGAAAGACTGACAGCCAAGCGGGCCGAGACCCTGCGGAAGCCGGGCCGGTATCAGGCGGGCGACACGGTGTACCTGGTCGTGGCCAAGGGCCGGACGGGCCGGGTCAACAAGCGATGGGTTCAACGGCTCCACGTCCAGGGAAAGCGGCGCGACATCAGCATCGGCACCTACCCGGCCGTCACCCTGTCGGAGGCTCGCGAGCGCGCGCACGACAACCGCCTGACGGCGAAGCGCGGCGGCGACCCGTCCGGGCGTGCGTCGACCGTGCCGACGTTCGCGGACCTGTCCGCCAAGGTCGACCAGGGGGGCCAGTGGTGCGGCAGTACCCGAGAGACGCGGCGGCGGACCCTGGCGCGGTATGCGGCGCGTCTGATGGGGCGACCCGTCGACCAGATCGACCGGGCGGCCGTGCTCTCGGTGCTCGGGCCGGTCTACCGCGACAAGCCCGCGACGGGCAAGCTCTTGCGCGGCTGGGTCCGGGGCGTGCTCGCGGCGGCGCAAGCTCTCGGGCACGTCGACGTGAACGCGGCGGGCGAAGTGATCGACGCGGCATTGCCGAAGACGCCGAAGACCCGAGCGCATCGGCGGGCGTTGCCGTACGCGGACGTTCCCGCGGCGCTGGCGGCGGTCGAGGCGTGCGGGTCCGGTCCGGCCGTCAAGGCGGCGATTCGCTTTACGGCGCTGACGGCGGTACGGTCCGGCGAGGCTCGCGGGGCGACGTGGGGCGAGGTCGACCTCGAGGCGCGGGAGTGGCGCGTGCCGGCGTCGCGGATGAAGGCCGGGTCGGAACATCGGGTGCCGTTGTCGGATGCGGCTGTGGGCGTGCTGGAAGGCATGAAGGCGCATTCTCGCGGCGCGGCCGACTCGCTGATCTTCCCTGGCGTGGGCGGGCGGCGGCTCAACGGCACCACCTTGATCTACGCGCTGCGGAAAGCGACGGGGACGGATGCGGACGTTCACGGCTTCCGGTCGAGTTTCCGCACGTGGGCGGCGGAGCGGTCCGGGGCGACGAGGGACGTGGCGGAGATGGCCCTCGCGCACGTGGTCGGCGGGGCGGTCGAGCGGAGCTACGCGCGAAGTGATCTGTTCGACCAGCGGCGAGGGCTGATGGACCGCTGGGCCGCGTTCGTGACCGGCTCTGTGTTTACCCGTTAACAGGCTCCCCCGGTCGCCGCAAACGAACGCTCTGCTGGCCGCCCAGGGCCGGCGGGGGCGTTCAGCCGTACGGCGTGGAAACCCGAGGCGACCGAGCTCGAGGGCGACTGCCTCGGACTCGCTGCCCTGGCCTAGTGGCTAAGCTAGCGCCCTACCCCAATGGTACGTGATTATGCCCGGGAACCTGTATGACGTTGAGCGTGCGCTGGGCGAACCGACCTGACGGGAGGTCATGTGACTGAGAGGATAGTCGGCAACGCGCCCCTCTGGGCTGAAGTGTTCTGTGGGCGCTATGTGCGCGTTATTGAGAGCTTCCGGGCTGCCGCGATCGAGAGGGTCGAACCAGCGTTCGCGAACATCGAGGCAGACGCAAAAAAGGCGGAGGCCGCTGAATACGCACGCTTGATACAGTTGCCGGCTGATGGGGAGTGTGACCCCGACCCCGGCGACCTTGCCGAGCATGCGACCGAGTATGGGATCGATTACCTTGAGTTGATGTCAGACATGCAGCAAGGTGTCCGCAACGGTCTCGTTGTCGGTTTGCACCATCTCTTCGAGCAGCTACAGCTCGACCTGTTTCAGCAGCTGTCATCTAGGGTCAGCGAGCGGCCGCGGGATCTTTCAAGTTTGCTCGTATTCGGTTACCGGGTCAGGGATCGGCTTTTCCCCGTGGAAAGTGGGAGTGAATGGGCCGGTTGGTCGGAAAGTTACGGCTCAGCGGGGTCGCGCCGCCGCACGGTTTCTGGCAGGTCGACCGTGGTGCATGGAACAGAACAATATGCTTGGTTGGGTTGCCTGCGCGAGCAAGCCCGGTTGGGACGTGTGGTGGGGGGGCTCTCGTCGCGGACGCCGCACGCGGGCACGCGGCCTGGGCGGTCGTCGGGAACGCCAGCGGCCACTGGTGGCCCCCCCGATCCGGC
>JAJEEA010000476.1 GCA_022821235.1 Vicinamibacteria bacterium | reverse complement strand
CGCGGCGCCGGCGGGAGAGGCGGCGTTGGCGCTCCAGGCGGTGGCGCAGGAGGAAGCGCTGCACCGTCGCCGGGTGGAAGACCAGCCCCTCGGCGGCGAGCGCGTCGCAGAGCCCGTACATGGAAAGCCGCGGCTGCGCCGCCGGACGCGCCGTCACCAGCGGACGCTGCCCTGCAGCATGATCCCGTGTTGGGGCTTGGCGCCCGAACCGGACCCGCCAGCAGGCTCGCTCCGCGTGGCGTCGAGATCGACCTGGAAGCCGGGATCGCCGCGCATCGCCGAGGTCAGCCGCCAGCCGATGCGGTAATCGCGCGTGTTGTCAGAGAACCCGAAGCCGGCGTTCGGCGTGCCGGTGAAGCGGTCGCCGAGCAGGCCGAAGCCGTAGCCGACGCGCAGGTCGAGGGCGCCGGCCTCCCGCGCCGCCGCCGAAGCGCCGGGCTTGGGCAGGTCCTCGCGCCACAGCGCATCGGCCCTGCCCGTGCCCGCGCCCCAGCGCGGGCTCAGGGACAGCGACAGCCCGCGGCCGGCCTTCCCGCCGGCCTGCGGGTCGAGCCGCACCGTCAGGCTTGCGCCGCGCTCGCGCGTATGGTCCTGGGTGTGGGCCGCCAGCCAGCGGACCCGCGCCTCGACCGCGACGCCGGGCGCCACATAGCGCAGCCCGCCCGCGACCTCCAGCCCGGTCCCGGCCACGCCGTCGCCGCCGTCCTGGCGCGCCGCCGCCGCCAGGAACGGCGTCAGCGACCCCCCGTCGTCCAGCGCGAACTGCCGCGCCGCCTCAAGGCCGGCGCGCAGCCGCCAGGCGTCGGCCCGCAGGCCGTCCACCGCCTCGTCGCCCTTCGCCGTCTGCATCCGCGCGAAGCTCGCATCGCCCTGCGCCGCCAGGTCGATCCCGGCCGGCGCCGGCAGCGTCCGCCTGAGCCCGACCGAACCCGTCCACATCCGCAGCCGGCTCTTCTCCCGCGTCCCGTCGTCGACGGCGTGGCGCGCCTCGCCCCGGCCGGCGCCCAGCATCCCGCGCAGCTCCAGCCCGTTCTCGAAGGTCCAGCGCCCGTAGGGCCACGCCGCCGTCAGGCCGGTCTCGATCCGGCCCTTCTCGCCCTCCAGGTCGTAGTCCGTCTCGCTCGTCCCGCGCGAGACCGCCAGGCCCGCCACCCAGCGGCCCGGACGGCCCGATCGTTCCGGCTCCCGCGCGTCCAGCCCGAGCCAGCCGGTGCGCGTCTCGCCCTTGTAGCGCGAGATCGCGTCCGCACGGCCCTCGAAAGACCCGAAATCGCCCCGGCCCCACAGGCCCCAGCGCGGCGCATTCGGATCGAACCCCGCCTCCCCTTCCGCCGCGCCCAGCGCGAGCGAGAAGGCGCTCGTGGGCAGCACGGCATCGGCGGCGACGGCCCGGCCCCGCGCCCGGGCGCAGTCCCGAGCGCCGGTCCCGGGGACATCACGCTCCCGGGCGTCCGGCGGACAGGCCGCGCCCCGGCGCTCCGTGGCGCCCGCGACGCCGGTCCCGGATGCCCCGAAGGACCCGAACGGTACGGTCTCGCCGGCCAGCGTCAGTCCCGCCGGCGGGGCCGCGCCGCCCAGCCGCGTCCCGATATTGGCCACCGCGCCCGCAACCGTGCGCGACGCCACCGCCGCCAGCGTGCGCTTGACGACCTGCTGCTGCTCCTCGAACGCCACGCCCACCGTCACCCGGAAAGTCAGGCGCGCGGTGTTGGAGTTCCCGTCCTGGGCCGTCCAGGTAAAGGTCCAGCGTCCCTCGGCCTCCGGCGTGCCCGAGATCTCGCGCGTGCTCCGGTCGAACAACAGCCCCGCGAGGCCCGCGGGCTGCGAGGTCAGGCTGTAGGTGTAGGGAGCGCCGCCGCCCCCGACCGCCGCCGGCAGCGTCGCCGGCGTCATCGCGACGCCCGGCTCCAGCCGCAGCGGCCCGAACCCGGACGCAAAGCGCAGCCGCGGGTTCGCCGGAGACCGCGGCGTGGCCGCGGTCCCCGTGTCGTTGGTCACCGGCTTGCCGGTGAAGCTCTCCGTCCTGCTGGTGCCTGAAGAAGCGCTCGTGAGCGGA
Source organism: Vicinamibacteria bacterium (assembly GCA_022821235.1). Taxonomy (GTDB): domain Bacteria; phylum Acidobacteriota; class Vicinamibacteria; order Vicinamibacterales; family UBA8438; genus JAJEEA01. Next base: position 1,572 of record JAJEEA010000476.1, on the reverse strand, counting down.
CTGGTCGCCGGCTTGGTGTAGCTCACCGTGACCGTCTCGCCCTGGGCGGCCGCGCTCGCCAGGGTCACCGTCACGGTCCTGCCGGAGATGGCAGACGTGCCCGTGCCGGCGATGGTCCGGGCCGTCCCGCCCGTGGGCGTCGCTGTCACCTCGAACGCGCTCCCCGCTGGATTCACGCCGATGGCCAGGGCCTCGTCGAAGGTCATCTTCAGCGTCCGCCCGTTCACCGTCGCGCTGACGAGGGCGGGCGGCGAGGTGGTTCCGGCGTCCACCTTGTGGTTCGCGTCGTGGCCCAGCCCCGTATGGGTCAGGACCGCGTTCACGGTCCCGGCCCTGATCGCGCCGCCGTTCAGTTGCAGCGTGTTCTGGAGCACCGCGATGCCCTGGGTCGAGCGGTTCGGCGACACCACCTTGTAGGCGAAGGTCAGCACCCGCGAGCCGCTGCCGCTCTCGTAGTCCAGCCACTTCTCGCCGAAGGTCGGGTCGAACTTCATCTTGATCCGCGGCGTGCCGGTCACCGTGACCGCCCTGGAGAAGGTCACCTGCACCTGGACGATCTTGCCCAGCGTGTAGGTCTCCGGCGTGCCGTCGTCGTTCGCGTCGTGCGAGGGCCTCGAGGAAATCTCCACCCCGATGGGGGTGGGGGCCGCCCCCGCCGCCAGGACGGCGATGTTGAAGGTGTCGCTCACCGACGCCGTGCCGTCGCTGGCGGTCACCTTCACCGACACCGTGCCCGCGGTTGTCGGCGTGCCCGAGAAGGTGCGGGTGTTCGCGTCGAAGGACAGCCAGGTCGTCGACAGCGCGCTGCCGTCCCCCTTCGTCGCGGTGTAGCTCAGGGTGTCGACGTCGTGGAAGGTGTTGGCCGGAAACTGGTAGCTGAACGCCGTTCCCACCGTCGCGGCCTGGTGCGGAATCGCGTTCGCCACCGTGGGCGCATTGTTCTTGGCGTAGCCGTGGACGGCGAGTTGGAAGGGGGTGGTGAGTACGCCACCAGAGATGCTCCACACCCCGGTGCTGTTGGACCGAAATCGGGCATTGTTCTCAATGCTCCACCCCTCCGCGCCGCCACTATCCTCCGCAGGTGTAGACGTGTCGGCCCACCGGGCGTACTGGGTCCCGCCGGCGGTGGCGGCGAGCACCACGAGGTACGTCGTGTCGGCGGCGAGGTCGATGCCGTCGCCGGACGCCGTGAACTGGATGTCCTGCCACCCGTTTGTCAGGCTGGTCGAGGTCGTCAGCGTGCCCAGGCTGGTGTCCGGATTGCCGGACGAGTCCGCCGAGTAGATTTGTACGGTGTAGGTCGGTTGGGTCCCTTGGGCAAGCCGGAGGCGGAGGTCCGCGCGAGTCAGCTTGTAGCCCAGGGTATGGCTGCCGGTGGTGAACGCCTGGGCTATGTGCCAGCGAAAGTCGCCGTGCGAAACCCTCGTCTGATCGGTATTGCCCACCAGCTTGCTTGCTGTCTGCGCCTGCACCGCCCCGGCGCCGAGCAGCAGGGCGAAGGCCGCGGCGAGCGCGCAGGCCGCCGCGCGCCAGGCAGAAGGATGGAATCGGGAAGGAGACGGCCCCCGGGCA
>JAJEEA010000193.1 GCA_022821235.1 Vicinamibacteria bacterium | reverse complement strand
CGGGTGGCGAGGAAATAGCCGTAGGCCCCGACCGCGAACCCCGTGCTGTCGTTTCGGAACCAGACGTCGAGCAGGGGCAACTCCTCTTCCGGCGCCCGATGGACCGGCGTCCAGGTCGCGCCGCCGTCGCGGGTCCGCAGGATCGTGGCGTCGTGTCCGACCGCCCAGCCGACGCGCTCGTCGCGCATGTGCACCGCGGTGAGCAGGACGCGAACGGGCACCCTGGCCTGCGTCCAGCTCGCGCCGCCGTCGTCGGACAGGAGGATATGGCCGCGCTCGCCCACCACCACCAGCCGCGACCCGGCCGCGGCCCCGTCGAGCAGCAGGGACCGGATCGCGAGCGGCGCCTCCACGGCCTCCTCCGCGCCAACGCCGGCGGGCGCGAGGGCGAGCAGGACCGCGAGGACGGCGGCGGCCGCCCTCCCCCGGCCCCTCCCGCGAGCGGGAGGGGAGAAGGTAAGCAGGCGGCGGCGGGCGGGTCCCCTCTCCCCAGCGGGGAGAGGGCCGGGGCGAGGGGGCCGGCGTGTCAGCGGACCGGGACCGGGATCAGCGCCGCCCCTCGCGGCGCAGGGCGGCGGGGGTGAAGTCGCGGGAGCGCAGGCCGGGGTCCCAGGTGCACATCGGGAACTCGTTGTCGAGGCCGAAGGCGAGGTAGCGGCCGGCCTGGAGATCGGTGTGCACCTCGAGCGTCGGCCACACCAGCGGCTTTTCGTAGTAGTTGATCGCGTGCGCCTCGGACACCCGCCACAGCTGGTCGCGGTTGTCGTAGATGTCGGCGACCATGATCTGCCACGAATCCTCGTCGATATAGAAGGTGCGCCGCTTGTAGATGTGGCTCGCGCCCTGTTTCAGGGTCGCTTCCACCACCCAAACCCGGTGGAGCTCGTAGCGCAGGAGCCGCGGATCGACATGCAGCGGCTTGAGGATTCGGTCGAAGGTGACGCCGCCGCTGTGCAGCCGGTACGAGTTGTAGGGCACATACATCTCGCGCTTGCCGAGGAGCTTCCAGTCGTAGCGGTCGACCGCGCCGTTGAACATGTCGAGCTGGTCGGCTGTGCGGAGCCCGTCCGACGACGTGCCGGGGTTGTCGTAGGCGATGTTGGGCGCCCGCCGCACCCGCCGCTGGCCCGGGTTGTAGGTCCAGGCGTTGCGCGGCTCGCGGACCTGGTTGATGGTCTCGTGCACCAGCACGATGTCGCCCGCGAGCCTGGCCGGCGCGAGCGTCTTCTGCTTGAACAGGATCATCCTGTTGCCGAGCTTCTCCACCGTCATGCCGGGAAGCGAGTAGCGCAGCTCGATCTGGAGGCTCTGCTTGACCAGCGTGTAGGCGCCGCCCCGGGTGACCGCGGCCTGGCCGATGACGCAGGCCACCGACTCGCCCCGGTAACGCAGCAGATGGTTCCAGACCGCCTCCAGCCCGTTCTTCGGGATCGGGAACGGGATCCCGATCACGGCGCCGGCCACGCCGTTGCCGCCGTCGACGAGCCTCGCGGTGGCGGCGATCTTCCGCGTGGCGTCGTAGATCCGCTTGGGGACGGAAGCGCTGCGCCGGGTCGGGTAGACCGCCATGTTGAAGCCCGGATAGGTCTCCAGCATGCGTTGCAGCCCGACCGGGACGCGGTCGCGATGCCGGTCCAGGTTCGCGGCGTCGATGACGAAGCGCGGCTTGTCGGCGGGATAGGGATCGCGGTGATGCTCGCCGATTTCATAGCCGGCCGGCGGTTCGACGATGCCGCCGGTCCATTCGGGGATGGTGCCCTCGGCGTTGCCGGCGCGCTCCCCGCCGAGCGGGGTGAGGTCCGCGCCGAGCCTGGCGATCTGGTCGGCGGGGATTTCGGCCATCGCCGGGGAGGCCAGCGCGCAGCCGAGGAGGATGGCGGCGCCGGACGGAAGGGGTTTCGCGGTCATGGCTCCGGTCCTCAGAACGAGTACTTGACGGAGAGGGCGACGAAGTCGCGGTCGCTCAGGTCGTTTCCTTCGCCGCCGTAGCGCGTGTAGGAGAGGTCGGCCTGCCAGCGGCTGAGATAGTCGGCCCTGAGGCCCAGCGTGATCGCGGTCCGGCCCTCCACGAACGGCCCGCTGGGCGCCGGGCTGTTGCCGCCGACGTCGTGCAGGAACTGCGCGTAGGGGTAGAGATGCGCGGCGCCGACGGCGTTGGTGTAGTCGAGCCGCGCCGCGAGCCGGTAGCCCCACGAGGTTGCGTCCGCGTCGGCGGCGCTTTCGTTCCGGACCGAAAGGACGCCGCCGGCCGGACTCTCCAGGGGTTCGTCGGGCATGTCGTGGACGTGCATCAGCGCGGCCTCGCCGACGAAGACGAGCGCATCCGCGCCCGCCAAGGGCCCGAAAACGCGGGTGGCGGTGGCCTGGACCTGGCTCACCTCGCGCTCGACATAGCCCGGGACGTTGGAGGGCCGATACGAGGCGAGGTAGGCGCCGAGCCGTTGCAGGTCGCCGGAAGCAGACAATCCCAGAGCTTCTGATATCGGTGCGAGGCCCTCCGTGAGCACCGTCCGTTCGGCTCTCTGAAGCGGTGCGTTGGGACGCAGGGAATACTCGCCCTGGAGCGCCCAGCCCGAAGTGCCCAGCACGGTGTTGAAGCTCAACCCGAAGAGCTGGATGTCCTCGGCGTACTCGAGGAAGTAGTTCCCGCCCTTGCCGTACCGGTCGACCGCGAGCGCGGCGGCGATGCCCGGAACCGTCCGGCCCACCTCGCGGCCAACGACTTCGGCCACCTGCCGTTGCACTTCCGTCTGAATGCTCGCCGGGGCTTCGGCGGGTGCGATCCGCCCCGCTTCAACGGCCCGGGTGACGCTTTGAGTCACCTCCGCGGTCACCTGCGGCGTTACGCGCTGGGCGATCGCCTGGCTCAACGCCCCGACGGTGGCGGACGTCGGCGCCGCCACTGCCTGGGCCGCCGCGAGGCCGGACCGGAGGGCTTCCCGGCTGGCGGTCCGCGCACCGACCGTGGGCAGTCGGCTGTGATAGTTGATGAAGTAGAAGCCGAACTCGGTCTGGTTGAGGTTCTCCGCGAGGTAACGTAGCGCCACCCCCCACTGGCCCCGGTCACCGGGCGCGCGGTCCGGGCCGCGCCGCACGCTGGCGAAATCGGGATCGAACTCAAGCTGCGGGTGCTGCGGTACCGGGATCGGACTCCCTCCTTGCGGATTTGGCACCGTGTATCCGGCGAGGTCGACGTTTATCGCCCGCGTCAGCGGACCGAACCGGTACCCCCGGTCCCACAGTTGAGGACGGCCGGGCAACAGCCCCTCCATGACGTTGGAGATCACCGCCTTCCGCGCCCCCGGTCCCGCATAGTCGGTAACCGAGAAATAGCTGCCGACCGGGTCGATATGGGTCTCCTCCCAGGCGAGCTGGTAGAAGCCCGCCACCGACAGGGAATCGGTCGCCGCGACCTCCGCCGAGGCCATCCAGACGGGCAGCAGCGCTTCGCGCAATTCCGAGCCCGGCTGGCGGAGCTTGCTCACGTC
>JAJEEA010000301.1 GCA_022821235.1 Vicinamibacteria bacterium | reverse complement strand
ATCGACGCGGCGCGGGGTCGGGCCGGCGGCCCGTCAGGCGGGGCGCAGACGGCCGTCCTCGAGGCGGAGCACGCGGTCGCACGCCGCCGCGAGCTGCAGGTTGTGGGTGGCGATGAGCGAGGTGAGCCGCCGCGTCTCGTGGAGCCGCCGCAGCAGGGCGTGCAGCTCGCGGCCGGTCTGCTCGTCGAGGTCGCCGGTGGGCTCGTCCGCGAGCAGCAGGGCCGGCTGCATCACGAGGGCGCGGGCCACCGCCGCGCGCTGCTGCTCGCCGCCCGAGAGCATCCCCGGGCGGTGGGTCAGCCGCTCGCCGAGCCCCACCTCCCGCAGCAGCGCCTCGGCGCGGCGGTGCGCCTCCGCGCGCGCCGCCCTCGCGATGCGCAACGGCATCGCCACGTTCTCGACCGCGCTGAACTCGGGCAGCAGGTGGTGGAACTGGAAGACGAAACCGACGTGCCGGTTCCGGAACGCCACCCGCGCCTCGTCCCCGGCGGCGGACAGCTCGGTGCCGGCGATGGTGACGCTGCCCCCGTCGATCGCGTCGAGTCCGCCCACGCAATGCAGCAGGGTGCTCTTCCCCACCCCCGAGGCGCCGACGACGGCGACCATCTCGCCCTCGTCGGCGGCCAGCTCCAGGTCACGAAGGACCGACAGCCGCAGGTCGCCGACGGGGTACGACTTCGAGAGGGCGCGAACATCGAGAAAGGCCATGATGGGGGGCAAGCCGAAAAACGCGGGCTGGTCCGCCGATGTCGCCGCGCGACCTCGCGGCCGCCTTGGAGGCTCCGCTCGCCGCAGCACTTCCGCGGCTCTTTCCTGGCGGCCGAAGGACCCGCCGGGAGTCCGCGCCGTCCCGCGGCGCGGGCTCCTACTCGTAACGAAGCGCCTCGGCCGGGTCGAGCCGCGACGCCTGTCGGGACGGATACAGGGTGGCGAGCAGGCACACCGCGAGCGAGCCCAGCACGACCAGGAGGAAGTTGCCCGGCTCGACCCTGAACGGCACCGAGGCCACCCCGTCGTACACCATCTCCGGCAACCGGATCCACTGATACCGGTCGGCGGCCCAGGACAACCCGACCCCGCACGCGGCGCCGACGGCGGTCCCCACCGCCCCGATGATCCCGCCCTGCAGGACGAAGATGATCCGGACGCTCCGCGACGAGGCCCCCATCGTCTTGAGAATGGCGATGTCCCGGCTCTTCTCCATGACCAGGAGCACCAGCGACGCCACGATGTTGAGGGCGGCCACCATCATGATGAGTCCGATGGTGATGCCGATCGCCATCTTCTCGAGCCACAGGGCCGAGAACAGCGCCTGGTTCAACTGGCCCCAGTCCCGAGCGAAGTACTCGGCCCCCAGGGTCTCGGTGACCGCGCTCGCCACCGCCGGGGCATCGTCGACGTCCTCGACGCGCAGCTCGATCATGTCGGCCCGGTCCTTGTTGAACAGGCGGCCGGCCACGTCGAGGGTGACGAAGCCGTACGAGGCGTCGTACTCCCGCAGCCCGAGGCTGAAGACGCCGACCACCTCGAGGCGCCACCACCGCGGCACCGGCCCCCAGGGCGACAGCGTCGCCCCCTGCACCGTGAGCACGGAAATGGTGTCGCCGACCGACGCCCGCAGCGAGCGCGACAGGTCGTCGCCGATGACCACCCCGCCCAGGACCCCCTCGCGCGGCTCGGACAGCGCCGTGAAGCTGCCCAGCAAGATCGACTCGGCGACCTCGGTGACCTGCGCCTCGAGCACCGGGTCCACCCCCTTGAGGGTGACGAACGCGTCGACGCCGTGGGCCGTCGCCATCCCGTACCCCCGCGTCGCCGGGGCCGCGGCGACGACGCCGGGCACCGCGGCGAGCCGGGCGAGCTCCGCCTCGCGATCGACGAAGCCTCCCCCGAGCAGCTTCTGCACGTAGACGTGGGCGGCCGCCCCCACGATGCGGTCCCGGATCTCCTGCTGCATGCCCGTCATCAGGGCGAGGGCGATGATCAGGGCCATGACCCCGACCGTGACCCCCAGCGCGGAGACGGCCGAGATCACCGAGATGAACGCCTGGCGCCGCTTCGCCAGCAGGTAGCGGGTGGCGACGTAGAGCTCGAAGGGCAGGGTCATGCCGTCTCTTCCGGACGGGGGCGGCGGAGATGCCTGGCCGCGTCCCCGACGCACGAGCCGCTGAAGGCGGGCCGCGTCCGGGGCGTCGTCGGCAGCCTCATGACGCATGAGCCGCCGAAGGCGGGCCGCGTCGGGGGCGTCGTCGGGAGCCTCATGTCGTCCCGTCACCTGGCGCGCATGAGGGGGAACAGGATCACGTCGCGGATGGACGGGCTGTCGGTCAGGATCATCACCAGCCGGTCGATGCCGATTCCCTCGCCGGCCGTCGGCGGCAGCCCGTACTCGAGGGCGCGAACGTAGTCCTCGTCCATGCGGTGCGCCTCCGCGTCGCCCCCCTCCCGGTCGCGGATCTGGGCCTCGAAGCGCCGCCGCTGCTCCTCGGGGTCGTTGAGCTCGCTGAACCCGTTCGCGAGCTCCATGCCGGCCGCGTACAGCTCGAAGCGCTCGACGGTGTCGGGGTCGTCGTCGCGCTGCTTCGACAGCGGCGACACCTCGGTCGGGAAGTCGTGCACGAACGTCGGCTGCACGAGATCGGGCTCGCACAGCCGCTCGAAGATCTCCAGGGCGATCTTGCCGGGCCCCTGGTCGGGCTTCGTCTCGACGCCGAGACGCGCGGCGAGCTGCGCCGCCGTCTCGCGGCACCGCAGGTCCGGCTCGGAAACCGGGGCGCCCAGCCGTTCCGCGGCCGCCTCGCACACCGCCTGCCGCAGCCTCACGCGCGGGTAGGGCCCGCGAAACGACAGGATCCGGCCGCCGAAGGTCACCGCGGCGTCATCCGTCCCGCCGGACGTGCCCGCGCCACCGGGTTGCCAACGCCCGTGCTCCGCTTCTGGCTGAGCCGCGCCGGGAGCGTCCGGGCCGTCGATTCGCACCCGCTTCGGCCCCGGCGCGGGCGAAGCCGCATCGGGGGCGCCCGCGTCGTCGATTCGCATCCTCGGCCCCGGCTCGGGCGGAACCGCACCGGACGCACCGGCCCCGTCGCCGACCGGGCCGGCGGCGCCCCGGCTGGATTGCGCGACGTCTCGCGCCACCGTCTCCAGCAGCTTCTCGGTCATCGTCATCAGGTCGCGGTAGTCGCTGTAGGCCTGATAGAACTCGAGCATCGTGAACTCGGGGTTGTGCTGGGTCGAGATGCCCTCGTTGCGGAAGTTCCGGTTGATCTCGTAGACCCGCTCCATGCCGCCGACGACGAGCCGCTTGAGGTACAGCTCGGGCGCGATGCGCAGGTACAGCTCCATGTCCTGCGCGTTGTGGTGGGTCACGAACGGGCGCGCGAGGGCGCCGCCCGCGATGGGCTGCATCATCGGCGTCTCGACCTCGAGGAAGCCGCGGTCGGGGTGCTCCATGAACCGGCGGATCGAGGCGAGCACCCGGGCGCGCGCCTCGAACACCTCCCGGGGCCCGGGGTTGACGATGAGGTCGAGGTAGCGCTGCCGATACCGCGTCTCGACGTCGGTCAGGCCGTGCCACTTCTCGGGCAGGGGCCGGTGGCACTTGGCGAGGAACTCGAGGCGCTCCGCCCACACCGTCAGCTCGTCGGTCCGGGTCCGGAACAGGCGTCCCTCCACCCCCACGTGGTCGCCGATGTCGAGCAGCGCCGCGACCTGGAAGTCCCGCTCGGACAACGAGTCCTTCCGCACGTAGACCTGTATGCGCTTGCGGCCGTCGGAGATCACGAGGAAGCGGGCCTTCCCGAAGCTCCGCACGATGAGGATCCGGCCGGCCGTCGCGGTGCGGATGCGAGCGGCCTCCAGCTCCTCGCCGCCGACGCCGCCATGGGCGTCCACGAGGGCCGAGACGGTGTCCCTCGCGCCGTCCGCGCCCCGGAACGCGTGCGGGTAGGCGGGCACGCCGAGCCCGGTGAGCGCGGCGAGGTTCGCGCGCCGCTGGGCGCGTTGATCGTTGCCCTGAGAATCGGCCATGACCCGGAAATCGTCGCTGGCGGCTCCGACGGCCACCCAACCAGACGCCTCATGGCCACGCTTGGCGCAGCCACCCCAACAGCATGAAAGTACGGCCTGTCCCGCGCTCGCAGGCGCCGTTCCGCGTCGAGGCCACAATGGCGGAGCCTGACCAGCCGAACGTCGCCGCCGGCGCATGAACCGGTGTTCCGCCTCGCGACCTCCGTCGCGCGGGGTCGTCTGTCTTCACCCTGTGCACTTCGCGGCAACCCTGCCGCCGCTCGCGCCGCCGTGGGGCGCAGGCTGCCGGCTCAGGTCGTCGCAGGCCCGGCCTCGCCCCGGTCCTCGTCGAGCCGGAGCCGGACCGCGTCGAGCACCCCGTTCACGAAGCGCGGCGACGGCTCGTCGCTGAACGTCCGGGCCAGCTCGATCGCCTCGTCGATCACCACGGCGGCGGGGGTCTCGGCCGCGAGCAGCTCGTACACCGCCAGCCGGAGGACGAGCCGGTCGATCACCGCCATGCGCGACAGCCGCCAGTTGTCGGCGGCCGACTCGATGAGGGGGTCGATCCGCTCCAGCGCGTCCAGGGTGCCCCGCAGCAGGCCCTCCGCGAACCGGCGGGGCCCGTCGGGGGCCGGGTGCTGCAGCCAGTAGAGATCCACCGCGCGGTCGAGCCGCGCCCCCTCGACCCCGCCCACCTCGGGCTGATGCGGCCCCGGGCGGGCGCGGGCCAGACCCCTCCCGCCGCGCGGTCCCTCGACCCCGCCCACCTCGCGCTGATACAGCAACTGCAGCGCCGCCACCCGCCCCTGGTGTCGACCCGCGGGGTCGGACGCGGCCGCGCCGCTCACGCCGGGCGCCCCCGCGCGCCGGGCGGCGGCAGCCGGCGAAAGAGCCGCACCATCGCCAGGGCCGCGTCCGCCGCCTCCCGACCCTTGTTCGACGGGCCGGCCCCGGCCCGGGCCAGCGCCTCTTCCGCCGAGTTGGTGGTCAGCACCCCGAACGCCATCGGCACACCGCTGTCGAGCGCCGCCTGCGTCAGGCCGTGGGCGACGGCCGCGGCGATCACCTCGAAGTGGGGCGTCTCGCCGCGGATCAGGCAGCCGAGGCCGACCACCGCGTCGACGCCGCCGGCCGACGTGAGCCGGCGCGCCGCCTGCGGCACCTCGAACGCGCCCGGCACCGGCGCCACCACGATCGCCTCGTCGTCCACCCCGGCCGCCCGCAGCGCCTCCATCGCGCCGTCCCGCAGCCGGTCGGTGACGAAGTCGTTGTAGCGCGACACGACGAGGCCGACGCGGACGCCGCCGCTCTCCCCGCTCGCGGTCGGGCCCTGCTCGCTCACCGGCCCGTGAACCTCGCCTTCCGCTTCTCGAGGAACGCCGTCGTGCCCTCCCGGGCATCCTCGGTCGCCCAGACGAGCCCGAAGGCGGTGGCCTCGAGCGCGGTCGCGTCGTTCATCGACGCGTCGAGGCCGTGGCTGACGACATGGATGATGCGGCGCACCGCCTCGGGGGCCTGCGCGGCGATGGCGCTCGCCAGCCCGAGGGCCTCAGCCGCCAGCGCGTCCGGCTCGACCACCCGGTTCACGAGGCCTATGCGCCAGGCTTCCTCGGCCGTGACCGGGGCGCCGGTGAGCATCATCTCGAGGGCCCGGCCCCGCCCCACCAGGCGCGGGAGCCGCTGGGTGCCGCCGTAGCCGGGGATGATGCCCAGGGTGATCTCGGGCAACCCGATCCTGGCCGTCCTCGCCGCGACCCGGCAGGTGCAGGCCATCGCGACCTCGCAGCCGCCGCCGAGGGCGTAGCCGTTGACGGCGGCGATGACCGGCTTGCCGAGGCCCTCGATGAGGTCGCACATCCGATGCCCGGCCTCGGTGAGGGCGCGCGCGGTCAGCGGCGTCAGCCGCGCGAGCTCGCCGATGTCGGCCCCGGCGATGAACGCGCGGTCGCCGGCGCCGGTCAGCACGACGGCCCGGACCTCGTCGTCGGTCCGGAGATCGACGAAGGCCGCGGTCAGGGCGGCGACCGTCTCCGCGTTCAGGGCGTTGAGCACCTTCGGCCGGTTGACGGTGACCGTGGCCACCGCTCCGGTCCGTTCGATCAGGATCCGATCGTCGTTCATGAAGTCCCTTCCGGTCGAGGAGCGCGCCCGCACACCGATCGCCACGCCCACAGGGCGCCGCAGACGACGGCGGCGCCCGTCGCGTCCGCGACCAGGTCCGACCACTCGGCGGTGCGCCCCGGCACGAACCACTGGTGCAGCTCGTCGGTCACGCCGTACAGCGTCGCCACGGCGGCCGCCGCCAGGGCGGTGCGACCCGTCACCGCCTCCCAGCGCGCCGCCGCGAAGGCGCGGAGCAACAGGGCCGCCAGCAGGCCGTAACCCAGCCCGTGCCAGATCCCGTCGTCGATCGCGCGGGCCGCCGATGGCACGCGCGACAGGGCCGACGCCGCGAAGATCAGGGCCATGGCCGCCCACACCGGGCCCCAGACCCGAAGATGCGAGCGCAGGCCGCCCCGCGGTCCGCGAGCCATCGGATACGGAAGGCGGCTCACAGGGGGAAGGGATACAGGATCCAGCCCAGCACGAGGGCCGCGCCCACGAAGCCGGCGAACAGCCGGCCGCCCAGCTTCAACTGCTCGGCCGGCCGGTCCTGCATCAGCACCGCGAAGATCAGCGACACGAACCCCGCGAACAGCATCATCACCAGCAGATGACTCGACATCTTCCTCCCCGCCGGCCAGCGCCGGCGGCCCCGTCCACCGCCTCGCGGCGACGCCGCCCCCATCCAAGCGTAACAGGAGTCGGCGCCGCGGCCCGACGGTCGCCGGCCACAGCGACTCCCGTCGCCCGGCCGACCCGCCGGAGTCCGCGCCCCGCTACTGCGCGGACGCCGGCGGCGCGGAACCCTGGCGGCGCCCCAGCGCCACGTCGTAGGCGTCGAGGGCGACCAGCATGTTCAGAAGGCCGGAGACGATGATGAACGTGTTGCCGTACTCGAACGACTCGGCGACGACGCGGCCCTCGCCCAGTCCCGCCACGCGGGCGACGAGATAGGGCAGGCCGTTGCCGAGATCGGCGAACGCGGCGAGCAGCACCAGGGGCTGGCCGGAGTCGAACGGAAACAGCCGGCCGCCGAACGCCAGCCCGACGACGAACATCAGGGGAATGGCGACCAGGAACACCAGGCCCTTCTGGCGGCGCTCCAGCCACAGATGACCGCCCCCCGGGACGACCCAGCCGAGCGCCGCCGCGGCCAGAGCCTGGTTCCGGTCCGGGCCCGACCCGGCCGCCGGCGCCGCCGACGGGGCTACGCGAGTTCGCCGCGAATCACGAGACTTGCGACCCATGTCACCGCCACCCCCAACGGCACGCCCGCCGCCGCCCTCAACTCGCCGATCGACGGCAACCAGCCGACCATCTCGGCCGCGAACGTGATGCCGGTGGGCGCCGCCGCCGCCAGCACCGCCCACCGCAGCCACGCGGGCGCCCGGCCGTTCCCGCCGCCGGCTGCCGCCGGGCGACGCCCGCC
>JAJEEA010000177.1 GCA_022821235.1 Vicinamibacteria bacterium | reverse complement strand
TGCCCGTGTCGTCCTTGAGGTCCCTCCATCTGCCGGTTCCCGTGCTCGACCACTGGATCTGGTAGCCGGTCACCGGGGACGCTCCGCTGGACGATGGCCGCGTCCAGCGCAACTCGATGACCGATGTCCCCTGGGCCCGGGCCGTCAATCGCCCGGGCGCACCCGGCACGTCCAGCTCGGTGGTGGCGTCATCGACGTTCGACGGGTCTCCCGTGCCGAAGGAGTTGATCGCGGAGACCCGGTAGTAGCGGGTCATGTTCGGTGAGAGGCCCGTGTCCTCGTAGGTAGTGCGCGTGTTGCCCGTGTCGTCCTTGAGATCCCTCCATACACCTGTTCGCGTGCTCGACCACTCGATCCGATACCCGATGATCGGGCTGCTGCCGGAACTCAGCGGGGCGCTCCAGCGCAGGTTGATCGCCGAGGAACTGACGGCGGTGGCCGTCAGCGCGCGGGGCGGCCCCGGCGGCGTTCCCGTTGATGTGGTGGCGGACTTCGGGGACGTCCAGGGGCCGTAGCCGCGCGCGTTCTCCGCCCTGACCTGGTAGTGACGGGTCGTGCCCGCGGTGAGACCCATGTCCCGGAACGACAAGTTCAGGCCCGTGGATTGCGGCAAGCCCCAGCTTACACCGCCATCCGCGGACACTCGAAGCTGGTAGCCGATGATCGCGCTCGCGCCGGGCGAAGCCGGTGGGTTCCAGACGACGTCGATGACCGACGCCCCGGTGGCCGTCGCCCTCAGGTTCAGGGGTACACTCGGTCTCCCGGTCGCCACGATGGTGGCGTGCGCGTACGCCGGGGACCCCAGGTTGGCGTCATTATACAGGGCTCTAACCTGATAGTCGTGTCTGATACCTACCGGCCGACCCGTATGCGGGTACTCGGTCGCGGTCGTAGTAGTCGCATGCTTCCAGTTGACGCGGCCGTCCACCGACACGTCCACCCGGTACCCGACGATCGTCTTCCCGGTGGGGATCGAGGACGGTTCGCCCCAGTCGAGGTGGATGCTGGTGGACCCGACGACGGCCGCCGTCAGATGCTGGGGTGCGCCCGCCGTGCCCGTCCCCGTGCTCCCCAGTGTGGTGCCCTGAGCCGTCGAGTAGTTGCCCACCTCGCCGTCTTCATTGATCGCGGCGACGCGATAGTACCATGTCGAGCCTGGATCGAGATCGCGATGTGTGTAGAGATTGATCGCGGGGGTCGCGATGGTGAGCCACCCCGTGGAGCCGTTGGCGGACACCCTGACCTGGTAGCTGGCGATCTGGCTCCCGCCGTTCTCGCTCGGCGGCTTCCATGTGAGTTCGAGGGTGGTGGAGTTGAGGGGGGTCACCTTCAAATCCTGTGGCGCCGAGGGCACCGTCTGATCCGGAGCCGCGACGGCGGCCGCTCCGGAGGGAAGCCAGCAGGCCACCGCGGCGGCGACCACGAGGAAGCGGGCCAGCGGGCCCAGCTTGTTCCGAATCATCCTGCCGCCTCCCTTCGCGCGATTGACAAAAACATAGTGCGCGTCTGTGTGTGAAATTCATCTCGATTGGTTGGCGAACGTTCGCCCCGGCCCCCCCGCAGCCCCGTCATCGCCGCCACGCCGCCGCGTCCGGTAGTCCGCGGCTGAACAGAACCTCGAGGTCCGGTCCCGCCGCGGACCGTTCCGCCGGGGCCATCGCGGGCCGGGCCGGGGACGACGCCTCGCGCAGGATGCCCCGCACGCGGCCGGTGCGCGGGTCGCGCAGGATGGCCGTCGGGAGATCGCTGTCGTCGTTCAGAGCGAACGTTCTGCCGGGGCCGGCGAGCGTGATGCCGGCAAGCTCACTCGCCCAGCCGGGCTCCGCCGGCAGCACGAACGCGAAGCCGGAGCCGCCATCGCCGTCGGCCGCGCGGGGCATGGCGAAGCGGAGCGAGAAGAGCTCGGTCCCGCGCGCGGTCCGGCCCGTCAGCGTGTACGCGCCGGCCGAGTCCGGGAGCGCCGGCGGCGCCTCGACGACGAAGACCGGGTTCAGGAACGGCGCGCCGTCGGCGTCCGCGCCGCCCCACAGCAGGAGCGACCTCGCCGGGGCGGCGACGGACGACTCCATCGCCGCACGCGCCTCGAACAGCCGGTAGCGGAGCGCGTTGGCGAAGTGGTAGTCGCTGATCCCGTCGGGGGGGCCGCAGTACGACATCAGGTCCGGGGTCTCCGGGCGCACCAGTTCGCCGCGCGCGAAGTCGTAGCCCCAGACCCCCACCGATCCATCCGGGTGGGGGAAAGACGGGTCCGGGTTGCCCGCGCCACCGCACGGCGCGTGGCGGAGACCCAGGTTGTGGCCGAGCTCGTGGGCGATGGTGCCCGACTGGGAGATCGAGAAGCCCGCCCGGCCGGGCAGGAATGCCACCCCGGAAGGCCCCGTCACCGGGCCCGCCATCGTGCCCAGGTAATGGCCGCCCCCGCCCTCAAGCACGCGGATCGCCTCCGTCTCCTCGAGCAGGCGGCGGGCGTCGTTGCTCGAACTTAGCACGGGCTCGTGCGCCGTCACTTCGAGCGCGCCCACCGGGAGCAGTGCGCGCACGTCCGCGAGCAGCGCGTGGCCGTCCGGGTCGGCCGCCATCCCCCGCGCCGCGTCCAGGATCGAGGAGTCCGGTGCCTGCGCCCACAGGAACGGAACGACCGTCAGGTCGAGGGGCGGCAGCGACCGCACATCGACCGCCAGCCGCCCGGTCGCGGGAATCCGCTGCGCGACGACCCCCAGCGCGGGGTCCAGAGTCCCGTCCGGGTCGACCTCGACGATCATCTCGAGGCCGGGCCGCATCACGCTCCTCGGAATCTCGGCGCTGACCGACGTGGCGAGGGAGCCCTCGTCGACTTCGGCCGGGATCGCTTCGGACTTGCCCGGAACGTGCTCCACGTGCGTCTCCCGGCCGTCGAGGAAGAACCGGGCCCGAACCGCCGGAACGCTGGCGCCCGCGGCCCGCGCCGCCGTCGGGAACACGCGCAGCAGCGCCCGCCTGCCCGCGATCAGCGGGACCGGAAACGCGCGCGACTGCACCGCCTGCACCAGATACGCCGCCGGCGCCTCCCGTTCGGCGCAAGGTTCGACGCGGCGCGTGTGGACCCCGTCGAGCCAGGCCGCGAAGGCGGGGTCGGCAGGCGCGCACAGCCCCGTGCCTCCGGCCAGGAGCCGCTCGAGCCGGCCGAGCGACGTCAGTTCTGCGGGCAGCGGGCCCGACATCCGGAGGTTGCCTGTGAGTCCCAGCCCGCGCAGGCTCGCGAGGTCGCCGAGTTCCGGCGGCAGCGGGCCCGACAGGTCGTTGTTCTCGACGCGCAGTTCCTCGAGGGCCGGGAGGCCGCCGAGTTCGCGCGGGACCGGGCCGGAGAGCGCGTTGCCGTCGAGTACCAGGTGCGTGAGACCTGACAGGCCGGAGAACTCCGGCGGGATGGCGCCCGTCAGGCCGTTGTCGCTGAGCCGCAGATATTCCAAGGTGGCCAGATCGCCGAGCTCGGGCGGGATCGGGCCCACCAGCCCGTTGTCCCAAAGCCGCAGTTCGACAACTCTGCCCTCGTCGTCCACCTCGACCCCGCGCCACTCTCCGAGCGGCGCGTCGGTGAGCCAGTTCCTCGCGTCGATCCAGTCGCTGCCGCCCGTCGCGTCGTGGAGCATCTCCAGGATCTCCCGGTCCGTGGCCGGCGCGCACTCCACCCCGGTGCCCCGCAGCACGGCGATGGCGTCCAGCCACGCCCGGAACGCCTCGTCCGCCGGCGCGCACAACTCCGTGCCCGCGTAGTCCAGCTCGTCCAGCGGCAAGCTCAGCAGGGTGCGCGGTAGCCGCCCGGACAGCGCGTTGTCGCCGACGCGCAGCGCCGTCAGCGCCGCCAGGTCGCCCAGACCCGCCGGGAGCCGCCCCGCGAGTCCGTTGCCGGCCAGGTCGAGGGTCACGACGCGGCCCAGGGAGTCGGCGCCGACCCCGTGCCACCCGGCGAGCGCCGCCTCGCCCAGCCAGCCCCCCGAGTCGGTCCAGCCCTCGCCGCGCGCCGCCGCGTGCAGCGTGGCCAGCGCCGCCCGGTCCTTCTCGTTGCAGAACGGGCCTCTCCCGAGCTCCCCGACGCCGTCCAGCCAAGCCATGAACTCGGCGGTGCCTGGCGCGCAGAGATCCGCGTTCCGCTCGAAACGGAACCGCACCAGCCCGCCGATCCGCAAGAGACTCCGCGGGAGCGTGCCCGCCAGCGCGTTCCCGTTGAGGTACAGGAATTCCAGGCGCCTGAGACCGCCCAGCTCCGCCGGGACCGAACCCTCCAGCCGGTTGCCGCTCAGGGACATCCCCCTCAGGTGCGCGAGGTTCCCCAGCTCCAGCGGAATCGGACCCTCGAGCCGGTTGCCGTCGAGCCACAGCCCCTCCAGACCGGCGAGATTTCCCAGCTCCGGAGGGATCTGACCGGCCAGCGCATTACCGCGCAGGCGCAGGTCCCTCAGGCGCGTGAGGTTCCCCAACTCCAGCGGAATCGGACCCTCGAGCCGGTTGCCGTCGAGCCACAGCTCCTCCAGGCTGGCGAGACCGCCCAACTGCGGCGGGATCGAGCCCGTCAGCGCGTTGCCGCGCAGGTTCAGTGACGTCAGCCCCGAAAGACTCCCCAGTTCCGGCGGGATCGAGCCCCGCAGGCCGTGCGACACCCGCTCTCCGGTCTCCCCGTCCTGGCGGTCGCCCAGGTCCAGGCGCACGACCCGGCCGAACGCGTCCGTCTCCACCCCGCGCCACTCCCCAAGCGGCCCGCCGCTCAGCCAGTTCTCGTCGTCGGCCCAGTTCGGGCCGTCCGTCGCCGCGTGGAGCGCGGCCAGCGCCGCCCGGTCCCCAGGCACCACCGCCACCGTCACCGTCGCCGTGCCCGCGATCGCGCCGACCGTCGCCGCGACCGTCGTCGTCCCGTTCCCGGCCGCCGCCACCAGCCCCGACCCGCCGACCTTCGCGACCTCGGGGCGCACGCTCGTCCAGATCACCACCGCCCCGGCCACCGGCCGCCCGTTGCCGTCGAGCACACGCGCCTTCAGTTGCACGGTCGCGTCCGGGGCCGTCAGCGACGCGGCCGGCGGCGTGACCGTCACGCTGGCCGCGCGACGCGTCTCGGCCGGAGGGCGAGTGGCGTCGTCGCCGCATCCCGCCGACGCCCACGCCGCGATCGCGCAGCTCGCCAGCAACGGGACGCGAATTCGTGTGCGGTCGTTCCGGGCGCCGTCGCTCTCTCGTTCCATGCCCGCGGGATGATGCGGCCCCCGACTCCACGACTGGCTCGAGGTTCGTTCCGCGCGGACCGCCCGGGATTGGGCTGTCGTCGTCATTGCGAAATGACGGAGCAACCCCCCGCCCGGCGAACCGGACGGGGGGTTTGCTGCTGCCATCGGTCAAGATCGATGGAGTTGGAGAAACCTATCGCATAATGTCAGCCATGGCGCGATTCACCCACGTAGCGCCGTCCACACTGGTATCGATGCGAAGGCGGGTCGCGCTCCGCAGCTGAGTCGCGTTGAAACCAGTAGCAACCTCGGTGAGGTCGTCCACCAAGGCGCCGGTGGCGTCCGCCGCCAGGTCCTGATTCAGGTTGAATGCCGTCATGCTCCACTTCTTGTAGCTGGAGGAGCTTCTGGAAGTGTTCCTCCATATGGTAGCCGCGCCCGTGCCGGCTGGTGCTGCGGCGAGGTCAGTCGTGTTTAGCGCAGTGGTCGCAAGGCGGTACCATCTGGTAACTCCATTGACCGGGATTTCCACGAGCACTCGGTGCGCCAACTGCGGGCTAGCCGGGCCGTCCCAAGTAGCCGTGAGGTTGTGATTTGTATTCGCCTCCGAGGTCGCGACCCGCGCAGCGAGATTCGCGACACTCGATGCCACACCGCCAAGCGTTACAGGGGCACTGGTGGCTACCTCTGCTGTGGCTCCAGTGGTCGTCGAATCTATCACGGGGTTCCCGATTCTGACGCTAATGTCACCGTAGTCTACGAAGTCGCCGGTCTCGGTAAGGAGGTAGTCGGTCACCCGGGCGTGCGTTACGCTGGTACCGTCGGTCTGCGCCGTCGTCCGGGCGTCGGCATCTTCCGATGCCAGCGAGGTCCCCGAGGCCGCGACCGCAGCAAAGTCGGGACGGCCGTGCTTGGTCTCCAAAGTGACCGTCGCGGCAACCGCGGCGGAGTACGCGCCGGCGCCAGTTCTGGTGTCGTACTTCCACGTCACCCGGATTGAGTCCGTGGTCTCTCCGTGGACGAGGGGGTTGGCGCCGACCACCGCGGCAGGGTCATCCGGCCTCGTCCGCCGCTCGACCTTCGTGATTCGAGGCTGGACGCTGTACCCCTTGAAGGCGCCGAACTGCATGGTCTCGGTGTGGGGGATGACGGTGATCCCGCCATTGGTCCTTTCCCTTTCTGCCGGCGGATCGAACCAGGTATACCTGAGCGCATTGCTCAAAGCCGTATAGGAATCGCCGGAATCACTGGGTTTGGTGGCCCGAGGCTTGGCCTCGAGGAAGACTTCGCCGCTAAGGGTGGGCACCTTGATGCTGAACGTCCCGGTCTCCGTGGTTGTCGCGGAGCCCAGCTTGTCAGATAGCGTCCCGTCGGAGGACCTGGTGTCGTACGCCGTGACCGTAACGTCGCTCATGTGCATTTCGACGTCGGCGTGGCCCGGAGCAAGCACGCTGCCGGTAATCTCGGTCGCCATGTAGCCTTGGAAGTTGGCGGTCTGGTTCGTCGACCCGGCGATGGCGACGGCAGGATGCTCCGGAGGTTGGAAGTCATAGCCGTCCTTTTTCGCCCTCACCATGACCGTTGTGGCGTTGGCAGATATCGGGAGGGCTTCGACAATCGCCGTGTAGCGGCCGTCCTCTTCCGTCACGAGCTTGCCTCCCGTCGCGTTGAGCGGGGGCTTATTGTCCACCGTGATCTCCACGCCCTTGAGTGGCGCGCCGGTGAGGGTTTCCGTGACCGTGCCGGTGATCGCAACGGTGGTGCGCGCGCCACTCAGGGTGATGTTGAGTTGAGTCGGTGAGTTCGCGACGAACGTGGTGGACTCCTTTTTCGTCGGATATCCGTCCCTCGCGATACTCACGTTGACCTTCCCCTTATCGTCGGGGACGTCGGGCACGATGTAGCGGCCCAGGTCGTCGGTGTCGCCCGACTGGCCGTTCACGGTCACAGTCAGGTTTGCGAGGGGAAAGCCGCCCTCGTTTCGAACGAATCCGTAGAGGCTGGTGGTCTTTGGCGTGACGTCGAGTGCGACGTCGGCACCAAGGGGGTCGAGAGCGGTGTCCACCGGGTCTTCGCTTCCCTTGTCGCCCAGCATCACCCTCCAACCGTCCGATACCTCGAGATCGTAGGAGCCGGCCGCCATGCTACCGAAGTCGAACTGGTGGGTATCGTCGAACGGTGTCGTCGCGTCATTCTTCTTCGTGGTGGTGAACTCGCCTCCGACACCCGCGAGATTCTTGCCTTCGACCGGGTACAGGCTGACCTCAACCCCGGATTCAAACTTCGGGTCTGTGATCTTGAATCCGGTGCCGTCGTCCGTCGCGACGCTCCTCTTCCAGACGAGCCCGCTTACGTTGTGCAGGCTGACGACGCCGAACGAGGCGCAATCGCCAAAGTCCTGGCCGGTGGGCTCAACTTCCTCCAGCGGACAGAGCGCCACTGTGTGCCCCCAGCCGCCCATCGCGCCGAACGCACCGCCCGTCACGCCGTTCTCGTCCATGTTGCGGTAGGTGTCGAGCCGTTCGAGATCGAGCAGCTTGTAGCCGTCCATGGCGACGTCCGCCCGGACGACGATGTCCATGTCCGCCGGCAGGTGGGAGAAGGTGTATACGCCGTCCTCGTCGTCCGTGTTCGCCCGGGCGTCCCAGTCGTCGTTCGAGACCGGACTGGTGAACCTGCCGTCGTTCCCGCTCGCGTGCCGAATCTCGAGATTGACCAGCCCGGACATCCTGACGTCGGCGTGCCCGACGTTGCCCGTGAAGCCGCGGACCTGGTCGCGCTCGTGGTGCACGAAAACCTTCAGCGTCTGCGTCGTGTAGGTCACCACGATCGGATCGGCGTCCATGGTGCCTGCCAGCTTGAGGCCGGTGTGCGTGTAGCTGCCGCCGGTCGCCTTGTACATCTCGCCGCCGTCCAGCTCGTCCTCCTGGTCGTCGGCGACCGTGAACGTGAAGCTCGCCGGGACCGATTCGACGGTGGTCGTGAACGCCGCGCTGCCGTCGTCGCCCAGCGCCGTCGGCGCGCCCGCGACCGCAGCATCGCCCATCATGACATCGATCTCCCAGCCGGCGAGCGCTTCGCCGCCACCGTAGTCGCCACGGTCGACCGTCGCGCCGCTGATGCTGACGTCGACGTTCAGGTTGACGATGTCGTTGGAGTTCGAACCCGCGGTCGCAAACATCTGCGGATCCCACGATACGGCCGTCATGCCGTCGGCCACACTGTAGCCTTCGGCCGAGACGCCCGCGTTGACCATGTTCCCGCTGGTCATGGCGCGCGCGACCTTGATCGCCACGGAGCCGTCGTCGCCGGTCGTGCCGCTGCCGACCATGGCACTGTTCGCCCCGTAGAGTGAGACGGAGGCGCCGGGAAGCGCGTCACCCATCTCGTCACCGCTCCTCAGCGACACGGTGAAGTTGACCGTCGTGTGCGTGATGTCGAGCGGAATGTCCTGAGACGCGGCCTCGCCGACTCCGAGAGTGATCTCGTAGCCCGTTGCCTCGCCGCCGTACGCGACGTCGTTGGCCATGAGCGCCGCTGCAGTCGCAGCGTCGATCGGGACGACCAGTCGGTAGGTGCCGGCGCGCAAACCCGAGAACATGAACGAGCCGTCCGGGCGGGTCTGGGTCGACGTCGTTTGATCGACTCCCGGGCCCACCAGATCCACCCGAGCACCCGGTGCCGGTGTCGGCGCCGGGTGCTCGCCCGCGTCCATCATGTCGTTCTTGTCCAGTTCGTCGATGAAGAACCGACCCGAAACGCTCGCGGTGCGCGCGTGCTGGCCATCGAAGGGCACGATCTGTGCGTCGTTGTCGCCGACCGTTACGGTCTTGCTCATCTCGCCGAATACGTAGGCCGGATCGTCAACCGCGATCGAGACCGTGTAGTCGCCCGCCGCCAGACCCGCGAAGTGGAACTGGCCGCCCGCGTCGGTCGTCTCGGTGCGGGTCGTGTCGCCGCCGGACAGCGTGACCTCGATGCCGCTGAGGCCCACGCCCTCGACGCTCACCCGGCCGCTGATGGCGGAGGTGCGGAGCAGGACGCCCGTGAACGGCACCGTTGCCGTCTCGCCGAGATCCACGCTCACGTCCTGCGACG
>JAJEEA010000184.1 GCA_022821235.1 Vicinamibacteria bacterium | reverse complement strand
GAGGAGGCCACCGGCGAAGCCTACTCCGACGTCAACTACGTGTTCCCCACGTTCATCGTCACCCACCTGCCGGTGGGGCTCGTGGGCCTGCTGATCGCGGCCATCTTCGCGGCCGCGATGTCGAGCGCGGCGGCCGAGCTGGCGGCGCTGTCCACGACCAGCGTCATCGACTTCTACCGCCGCTACCTGAACACCGCGGCGACGGACCGCCACTACCTGCGGGTGTCGAAGGTCGCGACCGCCCTGTGGGGCGTGGTGGCCACCGTCTTCGCGGTGTTCGCGGCCAACCTCGGCTCGCTGATCGAGGTCGTCAACCAGGTCGGCTCGTACTTCTACGGGTCGCTCCTGGGGGTGTTCGTGCTCGCCGTCGGATTCCGGCGGGCCACCGCCGACGGCGCCTTCGTGGGCCTCTTCGCGGGCATGGCGTCGGTGGCGCTCGTCGAGAGCGCGGCCGACGTGTCCTTCCTCTGGAACAACGTCATCGGCACCGTCGCGGTGGTCGTCGTCGGCCTCGCCGTGAGCCGGCTCCGGCCCGCCCGGCGCTGAGCGGCCACCCGGGACGCTCTCCGGTGGCCCGACAGTCGTCGGCGCCGTCGCGGTCGGTTCGCCGTCGGCCGGCTCAGCCCGCCCGGCCCTGAGCGGCCCCCCCGGGCGACGCCCCCCGGCGCCCGCCGGCCGTTGTCGGCCGGTCCCGCGCCGTGATATGTTGATATACGACCGTTCTGGTCGGCAATCCGATTGGGCAGTCGTCGGTCGCGGCCGGCGGGCTCTCGGCCGGTCGGGCCGCCTGCCGTCGCCGCCGTCGGTCACGTGACGGGAGCCTGCACCACGGACGGCGCAGGTTCCCGGGCAGGGCTGCCAGGAGAGCGTCATGAGCACCGCGATCCAGACCGTCGAAGAGCTGGCGAAGCAGGAATACAAGTACGGGTTCACCACCGACGTCGAGACCGACTCGATCCCCGTCGGCCTGAACGAAGAGGTCATCGAGATGATCTCGGCGAAGAAGGGCGAGCCGGGGTGGCTGCTCGACTGGCGCCTCGACGCCTACCGCATCTGGTCGAAGATGACCGAGCCGACGTGGCACAACGTCAGGTACCCGCCGGTCGACTACCAGGCCATCAGCTACTACGCGGCGCCCAAGAAGAAGCCGAAGCTCGAGAGCCTCGACGAGGTCGACCCCGAGATCCGGGCCACCTTCGACAAGCTCGGCATCTCGCTCGACGAGCAGAAGCGCCTGTCCGGCGTCGCCGTCGACGCCGTCTTCGACAGCGTCTCGGTCGCCACCACGTTCAAGGACACCCTGGCCGACCTCGGCATCATCTTCTGCTCGTTCTCCGAGGCGGTGCGCGACCACCCGGACCTCGTCCGCAAGTACCTCGGCACCGTCGTGCCGCACACCGACAACTTCTTCGCCGCCCTCAACTCCGCGGTGTTCAGCGACGGGTCGTTCGCCTACATCCCGAAGGGCGTGAAGTGCCCGATGGAGCTGTCGACGTACTTCCGCATCAACGCCGCCAACACCGGCCAGTTCGAGCGGACCCTGCTGGTGGCCGACGAGGGCGCCGAGGTGAGCTACCTCGAGGGCTGCACCGCCCCCAGCGCGACGAGAACCAGCTCCACGCCGCGGTGGTCGAGCTCGTGGCCCTCGACGACGCCACCATCAAGTACTCGACGGTGCAGAACTGGTACCCCGGCGACAAGGACGGCAAGGGCGGCATCTACAACTTCGTGACCAAGCGGGGCAAGGCCCTCGCCAACGCCAAGGTCACGTGGACCCAGGTCGAGACCGGCTCGGCCATCACGTGGAAGTACCCGAGCTGCATCCTGCAGGGCGACAACTCGGTCGGCGAGTTCTACTCCGTCGCGGTGACCAACAACCGGCAGCAGGCGGACACCGGGACCAAGATGGTGCACCTGGGCCGGAACACCCGCAGCACCATCGTGTCGAAGGGCATCTCGGCCGGGCACGGCCAGAACACCTACCGGGGCCTCGTGCGCATCGGCAAGGGGGCGCGCGGCGCCCGCAACTTCTCGCAGTGCGACTCGCTCCTCATCGGCGATCGCTGCGGCGCCCACACCTTCCCGTATCTCGAGGTGAAGAACACGTCGTCGCAGGTCGAGCACGAGGCGTCGACGTCGAAGATCGGCGAGGACCAGATCTTCTACTGCCGGCAGCGCGGGCTGTCGACCGAGGACGCGGTCAACCTGATCGTCAACGGGTTCTGCAAGGAGGTCTTCCGCGAGCTGCCGATGGAGTTCGCGGTCGAGGCCCAGAAGCTGCTGAGCGTCAGCCTGGAGGGCAGCGTCGGATAGCAGTCTGCGCGGTGGAACGGCGGCGGCCGGCCGGAGGACTGGTCGGGCGCCGGCGGATGCCGCTGCGCGACCTCGCGGTCGCGTTCGGCGACGGTTGGCGGACCGGGCCGCCGCCGGCGGCGCCGCAGGGCGGCGGAGCCGGGGAGCGGCCATTGCCGCCGGACAGACAAGGCCGGAGAGGGACGGGGAATCGATGCTCGAGATTCGCAATCTGCAGGCGAAGGCCGGGGACCGGCAGATCCTGAACGGGATCGACCTGACGGTGAGCCCCGGCGAGGTCCACGCCATCATGGGGCCGAACGGCTCCGGCAAGAGCACCCTGGCGGGGGCGCTGGCCGGCCGGGACGGCATCGAGGTCACCGGCGGGTCGGCGACGTTCAAGGGGCAGGACCTGCTGGAGCTCGAGCCCGAGGAGCGGGCGCGCGAGGGGCTCTTCCTGGCGTTCCAGTATCCCGTCGAGATTCCCGGCGTCAACAACGCCTACCTCCTCAAGGCGGCCCTGAACGAGGTGCGGAAGCACCGGGGGCAGCCCGAGCTCGACGCGATGGACTTCATGACCCTGGTCCGGAAGCGGATGTCGCTGCTGGAGATGGACGACGCCCTGCTGAACCGGCCCGTCAACGACGGGTTCTCCGGGGGCGAGAAGAAGCGGAACGAGATCTTCCAGCTCGCGGTGCTCGAGCCGACCCTCGCCATTCTCGACGAGACCGACTCGGGGCTCGACATCGACGCCCTCAAGACCGTCGCCGGCGGGGTCAACGCCATGCGGAGCCCCGAGCGCTCGATGGTCGTGGTGACCCACTACCAGCGGCTGCTCCACTACATCGTTCCCGACTTCGTGCACGTGCTGGCCCGGGGGCGGATAGTGAAGTCGGGCGGCAAGGAGCTCGCGCTCGAGCTCGAGGAGAAGGGCTACGGCTGGCTCGACGCGGAGCCCGCGCGACCTGCGGTCGCGTCGGGAGTTTCGCTCCACGAAACTTCAACCGCGTAGCGGGCCGCGCCATACGGAAACGCCTCATGCCGCAGATCGCCATCGGCGCCGACAGCTATGCCGCCCAGTTCGCGACCCTGAAGGGCACGGCCCCGGCCGCCGGCCCGCTGGGGTCGTTGCGCGACGACGCGTTCCGCTGCTTCGACCGGCTCGGGTTCCCCACCACCCGGCTCGAGGAGTGGCGCTTCACCAACATCGCCCCCATCGTCGATACGCCGTTCCAGGCGGCGGGGGCCGCGGCCGGCTCCGGCCGCGAGGTCGTCGACGCGCTGCGTCCGCCGCGATCCGGCGGCCCCGAGCTGGTGTTCGTGAACGGACGCTTCGCGCCGGAGCTGTCGGATGCGTCCGGCCTGCCCCCGGGGGTCCGGGTGCGCAGCCTCGCGGCGACGGCCGATGCCGAGGCGGGGGGGCTCGACGCCCTCGCCCCGTACCTCGGGCGCCTCGCGCGGTTCGAGCGGCACGCGTTCACCGCCCTCAACACCGCCTTCCTCGCCGACGGTGCGGTCATCGAGGTGGACGGCGGCGTGCTGGTCGACCGTCCCATCCACCTGCTCTTCGCGTCGTCGAGCGATGCGGCCCCGGTGCTCAGCCAGCCGCGGGTGCTCGTCGTGGCGGGGGCGAGCAGCGAGTTGCGGGTGGTCGAGAGCCACGCGGGGGCCGGCGACGTTCCGTACCTGAGCAACGCGGTGACCGAGGTGTCGGTCGCCGAGAACGCGGTCGTGGACCACTACACGGTCGTGCGCGAGGCCCCCGCCGCGTTCCACGTGGGCAGCCTGGCGGTCCGCATCGGACGGGCCGGCAACTTCTCGTCCCACGCCATCACCGCGGGCGGGGCCATCGTGCGGCACGAGGCGGGGGTCGTCCTCGGGGGCGAGGGGGGCGAGTGCACCCTGAACGGGCTGTACCTG
Source organism: Vicinamibacteria bacterium (assembly GCA_022821235.1). Lineage (GTDB taxonomy): Bacteria > Acidobacteriota > Vicinamibacteria > Vicinamibacterales > UBA8438 > JAJEEA01. The sequence goes on along the minus strand of JAJEEA010000184.1, from coordinate 2,678 downwards.
GCCAACGGCCGCCAGTTGGTCGACAACCAGACGACCATCGACCACGCCATGCCCCACTGCGACAGCCACGAGCTGTACAAGGGGATTCTCGACGGCCGGAGCCGCGCCGTCTTCAACGGCAAGATCATCGTCCGCCTCGACGCCCAGAAGACCGACGCCAAGCAGTCGAACAAGGCGCTGCTGCTGTCGGAGGACGCGCAGATCACCACCAAGCCGCAGCTCGAGATCTTCGCCGACGACGTGAAGTGCACCCACGGGGCCACCGTCGGCCAGCTCGACGCGGACGCCATGTTCTATCTGCGGTCGCGCGCCCTGTCGGAGGCGCAGGCCCGACAGCTCCTGATTCACGCGTTCGCGGCCGATCTGCTCGGGCACATCAAGGTGGAGGCGATTCGCCGCCAGCTCGACGCGTTGCTGCTCGAGCGGCTCCCGATGAACGGGAACGGGTGACGGCGGCGGGAACGGGTCCGGTCGACGCGGCGGGCGCCGCCGACCTACGGGAGCGGGTGACGGCGGCGGGAACGGGTCCGGTCGACGCGGCGGGCGCCACCGGCGTCGTGGAATGGCGCGGATTGGCGGAGCGTCGATCGGGGCGGCGGAGCCGCGGATTGACGTCGGAGCCGCCGTCGGCGATTTCGGGCGAGGTTCGAGGGTGTCGATGAGCAGCGTGACCGCATCGGAGCCTGCCGTGCTCGACGTCGCTCGGATCCGCGGGCAGTTCCCCCTGCTCGCGCAGACCGTCGGCGGCAAGCCCCTCGCCTATCTCGACAACGCCGCGACCACCCAGAAGCCGCAACCGGTGCTCGACACGCTGGCCCGGTACTACGCGGCCGGCAACGCCAACATCCACCGCGGCGTGTACGCGCTGAGCCAGGAGGCCACCGAGGCCTACGAGGGGGCGCGCGGCAAGGTGGCGGCCTTCCTGAACGCGGCCGAGCCGGCCGAGATCGTCTTCACGCGCAACGCCACCGAGGGCATCAACCTCGTCGCGCAGACGTTCGGCCGCAGCCGCCTCGGCCCGGGCGACGAGGTGGTCGTCTCGGGCATGGAGCACCACTCCAACATCGTCCCGTGGCAGCTCGTGTGCGAGGAGAAGGGGGCGCGGCTGCGGGCGGCGCCGTTCTCCGACGCGGGGGAGCTGCTCGTCGACGAGCTCGAGGCGCTGCTGGGGCCGAGGACCCGGCTCGTGTCCATCGTGCACATGTCGAACTCGCTGGGCACCGTCAATCCCGTCCGGCGGGTGGTCGAGCTGGCTCACCGGCAGGGCATCCCGGTGCTCGTCGACGGGGCCCAGGCCGCGTACCACATGCCGGTCGACGTGCAGGCCATCGGCTGCGACTTCTACGTGGTGACCGGCCACAAGCTGTACGGCCCGACCGGCATCGGCGCCCTCTACGGCCGCCGCGCCCTGCTCGAGGCGATGCCGCCCTACCAGGGGGGCGGCGACATGATCGCCTCGGTGACCTTCGAGCGGACGACCTGGAACGAGCTGCCGCACCGGTTCGAGGCGGGCACGCCCCACATCGCGGGGGCGATCGGGCTCGGGGCGGCGGTGGACTTCATCACCGGGGTCGGGTTCGACGCCATCGTGGCCCACGAGCGGCGGCTCCTCGCCTACGCGACCGAGGCGCTGACCGCGGTGCCCGGGCTGCGTCTCGTCGGGACCGCCGCCGACAAGGCGAGCATCCTGTCGTTCGTGCTCGAGGGCGTGCACCCCCATGACATCGGGACCATCGTGGACGCCGAGGGCGTCGCGATTCGCACCGGCCACCACTGCACCCAGCCGGTGATGGACCGCCTCGGGGTGCCGGCCACCGCCCGGGCCTCGCTCGCCATGTACAACACGACCGAGGAGGTCGATCAACTGGTGGCGGCGCTCGCCCGGGTCAGGGAGCTGTTCGGGTAAGCCCTGCGGAAGACGGAGACGAGATGTCCGACTTGCGGGATCTGTATCAGGAGGTCATCCTCGACCACAACCGCAGCCCGCGCAACTTCGGGCGGCTCGAGGACGCCGACCTCCACGCCGACGGCCACAACCCCCTCTGCGGGGACAAGCTCTCGATCACCCTCAAGCTCGCCGGCGACCGGGTCGCCGACCTGCGCTTCGAGGGGTCCGGCTGCGCCATCTCGAAGGCGTCGGCTTCTCTCATGACGGAGGGCGTCAAGGGGCGGACCCTCGACGAGCTGCGCGGGCTCTTCGACCGGTTCCACCGGCTGGTCACCGATCAGGGAGCGGCGGCGGACGAGGCGGAGTTGGGGAAGCTGGCCGTCTTCGCCGGGGTCCGCGACTATCCCGCCCGCGTCAAGTGTGCGATCCTGGCGTGGCACACCCTGCGGGCGGCGGTGGACGACCGCCACGAGGTCGTCTCGACGGAGTAGCCGCGACCCGTCTCGGCGGCGATCCGCATTCCGGGCCGGGAGCCTGCACCATTGCCGGGCGTGGACCGGCGGGTTGGCTGGGCGCCGAGCGGAGCCGAAGGCGACGAGGGGCGGGCAAGGGGGGAGGCATCGCCAGTGGGAATCTTCAACTTCAAGGCGTCGGCCCAGGGCGACGAGCCCGCGACCGTTGCCGGATCGGCCCCGGCAACCCCGCCGGACACGGCCGGACCGGCCCCGGCAACCCCGCCGGACGCGCCGGCGGCGGCGAGCGCTCCGCCCGAGCCGCCCCGGCCCATCCT
>JAJEEA010000297.1 GCA_022821235.1 Vicinamibacteria bacterium | reverse complement strand
GTGATCCGCTCCTGCAGGTCGCCCATCTCGGTGAGCAGCGTCGGCTGGTAGCCGACGGCGGAGGGCATCCGGCCGAGGAGGGCCGACACCTCGGACCCCGCCTGCGTGAACCGGAAGATGTTGTCGATGAACAGGAGAACGTCCTTGCCCTCGGCGTCGCGGAAGTACTCGGCGACGGTCAGCGCCGACAGTCCGACCCGCTGGCGCGCGCCCGGCGGCTCCGTCATCTGCCCGTAGATCAGGGCGGCCCGCGACTTCTCGCGCTCCTCGATGTCGACGACGCCGCTCTCCTGCATCTCGAGCCAGAGGTCGTTCCCCTCGCGGGTGCGCTCGCCGACCCCGCCGAACACCGACACCCCGCCGTGCTTGAGGGCGATGTTGTTGATGAGCTCCATGATGATGACGGTCTTGCCGACCCCGGCGCCGCCGAACAGGCCGATCTTGCCGCCGCGCAGGTACGGCTCGAGGAGATCGATGACCTTGATGCCGGTCTCGAACATCTGGAGCTCGGTCGACTGGTCGTTCAGCTTCGGCGCGGGCCGGTGAATCGGCCACCGCTCCTTCGTCTGCACCGGGCGGTCCGGGAAGTCGACGGGCTCGCCGAGCACGTTGAGCACCCGGCCGAGGGCCTCGGGCCCCACCGGCACCGATATCGGCTGGCCGAGGTCGACCGCCTCCATGCCGCGCTGCATGCCATCGGTCGGCTTCATCGCGACCGCGCGGACGCGGTTCTCCCCGAGGTGCTGGGCGACCTCGGCGATGACGTCGATGTCCACCCCGCCCGCGCTCGACTTGACCTGCAGGGCGTTGTAGATCGCGGGCAGCCGGCCCGGAAACTCGACGTCGATGACCGGGCCGATGATCTGCACGACCTTGCCGGTGTCCTGTGCCGCCGCTGTGTCGTTCGCCATGTCTGGAAACGCCCCTCCGACTGTCCTGTCCTCAAGTCCGTTCTCGGGTCTCGGCCCCGCGGTCTTCGACCCCGCGGTCCTCACTCGACCCGCGTGAACCCGATGCGCGCCGGCGCCGGCCCGGCGACCGCCGCCGCGGGAGCCCTCGCACCCGCGAGACCCCGACCGCGACCGCCGGATCGCGCAAACGGCTTCCGATTCGCCATGGCCCCCGGCGTCCGCGCGTTCCGGCGCAAGGCGGCGCCTACAGCGCCTCGGCCCCGGACACCACCTCGATGATCTCGCGGGTGATCGTGGCCTGGCGCACCTTGTTCATGTAGAGCGTCAGGTCCTCGATCATCTCCGTCGCGTTGTTGCTGGCCGCGTCCATCGCCGTCAGGCGGGCCGCGTGCTCGGCCGCCGCCGACTCGAGCAGCGCCCGCCAGAACTGAATCTCGACGTGCCGGGGAATCAGGGTGTCGAAGATCTCGCGCGGGTCCGGCTCGTAGAGGTAGTCGGGCAGGACCTCGCCCTCGGCCCCGCCGTCCTCGAGCTCCCGCCGCGGTATCGGCAGCACCTGGTCCACGACCACCCGCTGCTGCAGCACGCTCTTGAACTCGTTGTAGACGAGCTCGACGCCCTCGACCTCGCCCCCGGTGTAGGCCGCGACGACCTCTCGGGCGATGGCCTGCGCGTGTCCGTACTCGAGCTGCGAGAAGAGGTTGACGAGCTCGAAGCGGACGTCGAAGCCGCGCCTCTCGAAGAAGTCCCGCCCCTTGCGGCCCACCAGCCCCAGCGAGACGCCCGATCCGGGGCCCGCGGCAATGACGCCGCCGGCTTCCTTGATGATGTTCGTGTTGAACCCCCCGCACAGCCCCTTGTCGGCGGTGACCACCACGAGCAGCGTGGGGCGGGGCGGGGCGTCGGCCGGGCGCCGGGCCAGCAGCGGGTGCGCCCCGGCGTCGACCTGGGCGGCGAGGCCGCCGAGCACGCGCTGCATCTGGATCGCGAAGGGCCGGGCGCCGAGAATGCGGTCCTGCGCCCGGCGGAGCCGCGAGGCGGCAATCGCCTTCATGGCCTTGGTGATCTGCTGGGTCGACTTGACCGCGCGAATCCGTCTGCGAAGGTCGAGAAGAGAAGGCACTGGCTGGCTGCTCTCTGCTGGGGGCCGGGGCGCTCGACGGGGCTTCAGGCCGCGGCGGTCTTGCGGGCGGCGATGAACTGCGCCGTGAACTCCTCGAGGGTGGCGACGATGCGCGCCTTGAGGTCGTCGTCGATCACGGCCCGCTCCGCGAGATCGGCGAAGAGGGCCGGCTCGCGCGCCTCCACGAACTGGTACAGCTCCGTCTCGTACTGCCGCACGTCGTTCTCCTCGACCGCGTCGAGATGGCCGTTGGTGCCGGCGTACACGATGAGCACCTGCCGCTCGACCGGCAGCGGCGCGTACTGGCCCTGCTTCAGGACCTCGACGAGCCGCCGGCCGCGGTTGAGCTGGTCCTGGGTCGACTTGTCGAGGTCGCTGGCGAACTGCGCGAACGCCGCCAGCTCCCGGAACTGCGCGAGGTCGAGGCGCAGGGTGCCCGCCACCTGGCGCATCGCCTTGACCTGCGCCGACCCGCCGACCCGGGACACCGAGTTGCCGACGTTGATGGCGGGGCGCACGCCCTGGTGGAACAGGTCCGACTCGAGGAAGATCTGCCCGTCGGTGATCGAGATGACGTTCGTCGGGATGTACGCGGAGAGGTCGCCGGCCTGGGTCTCGATGACCGGCAGCGCCGTCAGCGAGCCCGCCCCGAGCTCGTCGCGCATCATCGCCGCCCGCTCGAGCAGGCGCGAGTGCAGGTAGAACACGTCGCCCGGGTACGCCTCGCGCCCCGGCGGACGCCGCAGCAGGAGCGAGATCTCGCGGTAGGCCTGGGCGTGCTTCGACAGGTCGTCGTAGATGCACAGCGCGTGCTTGCCGTTGTCGCGGAAGTGCTCGCCCATCGCGCACGCGGAATACGGGCTCAGGAAGAGCAGCGGGGCGGGGTCGGCGGCGGCCGCCGCGACCACGATGGTGAACTCCATCGCGCCGGCGTCCTCGAGGGTCTTCACGACCTGGGCGATCGTCGACTGCTTCTGGCCGATGGCGTTGTAGATGCAGACGACGTCCTGGCCGCGCTGGTTCAGGATGGTGTCGACGGCGACCGCGGTCTTCCCGGTCTGCCGGTCGCCGATGATCAGCTCCCGCTGCCCGCGCCCGATCGGCACCATGGTGTCGATGGCCTTGAGGCCGGTCTGGAGCGGCCGCTTCACCGGCTGCCGATCCACGACGCCGGGGGCGATCCGCTCGACCGGGGAGGTCGCCGTCGTCGCGATGGGGCCCTTCCCGTCCACGGGCTGGCCCAGCGCGTTCACCACGCGGCCGAGCATCGCCTCGCCCACCGGCACCGAGATGATGCGCCCGGTGCGCTTGACGACGTCGCCCTCCTTGATCTCGGTGCTCTCCCCGAGCAGCACCGCGCCGACGCCCTGCTCCTCGAGGTTGAGGGCCATGCCGAAGATCCCGTGGGGGAACTCGAGCATCTCGGTCGCCATGACCCGCTCGATGCCGTCGATCTGGGCGATGCCGTCGCCGACCGATACCACGGTGCCGACCTCGGCCACGTCCACGTCGACGTCGTAGCTCCCGATCTGCTCGCGAATGATCTTCGTTATCTCGTCCGCCTTGATGGTCATCGCAGAAACTCTCGTCCTGTGTGTTCCGGTCCCCGCTGGCGTGTGGCCGCGCTTCTCGAAGCGGGTTCCCTGGTTGGAGCCGGCGGCGTCATCGATCGAGGAGGGTCTGCCGCATCCGTTCGAGGTGCCGGGCGACGCTGCCGTCGTACACCGTCGAGCCGATCCGCGTGACCACGCCGCCCAGAATGTCCGGATCGACGACCGTCGTGACCCGCACGTCGCCCGCGCCCGCCGCGGCGAGCCGCTGCCGCACCGCGGCGTCCTGGGCCTGGCTGAGCGGCTGCGCGGTCGTCACCTCCGCGTCGACGACCCCGAGGTGATCGAACACGCGGGCCCGGTAGAACCGCAGGATGTCCGGCAGCAGGGCCAGGCGCCCGCGGTCGGCGAGCACCGTCAGCAGCCGGGTGACGGTCGGCGAGACATCCCGGAAGCGGTTCCGCAGATCGTTGATGATGGCCCGCTTCTTCGGCGGCTGGACCGCCGCCGCGAAGAGCACGCGCCGCAACCCCTCGTGCTCGTCGACGAGCCGGGCGAAGAGCTCCAGATCGGACTCCGCCTTCCGCAGGTCGTCGCCGCTCTCGAGATTGACGTCGAAGAGCGCGCGGGCGTAACGCACAGCCGCCGTACGATTCGTCATGGTTGGTCGGGTGGCCGCCTCGAGCGAACCGGACGGCGGGCGCGGCCGCAAACACCGCCGGCCCCGCGTCACCGTTCACCGAACTGCCCGTTCGGTCGCACCGAGCCGGCGAGCTCAGCCGGCACGAAAACGGGAATCCGCCAGACCCGTGGCCGACCGGATCCGGCCGTCGCGACCTTCGCGGAAGCGACCCCATGGCGCCGAGACACGCTTGTCAGAGCGCGGCTCTGACGCACAAACGACCCATTCTAACACCCCCGGCGCGCAGGGCCAAGGGCGAGCCTTGTCCAAGGAAAGTGAGCCTGAACGGGCCGGGTCGCGGACCGTCCGAGGATGATCGGGAGACTCGACACCCGGCGCCTGCAGGACCGGTACCGGAGGTGGCGGGACGCGGCCGGCGTGCTGGTTGTCGGGCGGGGTCGGCCCGCTGGGAACGCGGCGCCGACGGTCGACGCCTGCTCCCGCCCGCCGCGGGCGTGCTCCGGGTCCGCTGTCGCCCCCCGAGCCCCGCCGGCGCTCGACGTCGTGAGGGTCCGTCGCCCCCGGAGCCCCGCCGACGCTCGACGTCGTGAGGGTCCGGCCGGTCCCCGGGCGCCGAGCCGCCTCTACCTCCGGCTCGCCACGTAGCGGCGTAGAATAGTCTTGCCGGCGTTGCGCACGGCCCGTTGGCTGACCGTCGCGGCCGACCGGGCTACTGTCAGACGCCGAGACCAGCATGTCTCGTCGGTAGCTCCGGATCTCGACACACTCAGCTCGGCGATCCGGTTTGGCGCAGACTGCATCGTGCAGCAACCTTCCGCGGAAGCCGTGGGGGTCAACCGGCTCGCACGAGTCGATGGTACAGGCCGTCCCTGTCGGTGCACAATTCGTCATGCGTCCCGCGCTGCACCACCTCGCCGTGATCGAGCACGACGATCCGATCGCAGTTGCGGATGGTGTCGACGCCGTGGGCGACCACCAGGCTGGCGCAACCACGCCGCCGCAGCGCGTCTTCGAAGCGCGCCGCGGTCGCGGCGTCGAGCGCGGTGGTGGCCTCGTCGAGAAACAGGACGGACGGGTTGGGGACGAGCGCGCGCGCGGCGCTGCCGCGGGCCGCCGCTGAAGTTGCTGCCGCCGTCGTGCACGGCCCCGTCGTAGCCATGCGCCCGGCTCGTGATCTCGTCGTGAACATCGGCGTCCCGGCCGGCCTGCACCAGCCGCTGCTCGGGCACCGTCGGATCCCACATGGTGAGGTTCTCGCGGATCGTGGCCGCGAACAGGAGCGGGTGCTGATCGACGATGGCCACCTTCATGCCCCTAACGTGTCTTTTTTGCCCCACAATATGTCTCTAGTGTGCACCGAGGCCCGGCCGGCGCCCACGCGCCGGGCGGCGGCGCCGGCGCCCCTTTGCACGAAGGACGGGACCCTCAAGGACGCGAAAGAAAGGCGCGGACGCCTCCGCCGAGCGGTTGCCTGAAACATCCTCACCGAGCGGGGGCTCGGCTACCGGATGCCGAAAGCCGGACGAGTCATGACAGCGGCGTCGGCGCCGGCGATCGGGTTACGCCGTCACCTCGGCTCACGTGACGCCCGTCGGGCTCACTTCTGCTTCAGGATTGGAAGGAACCGGGCATCGTCCCTTCCGACAGACCCCCGGGGGCGACGGACGCTGTCGCCCTGGCCTGATGCATGCACGTGGCCGGCGGGGTGTCCGCGCTCGGAACGATCGAGGGCCGGTCACGAGTCGGTGAGGCGCTCGAAGAGGCGCTGCAGCTCGTCCTCCGAGGCGAAGTCGATCTCGATGCGCCCCTTGCGCCCCTTCCTGACGATGCGCACGCGCGTGCCGAGGACGACGCGCAGGCGGTCCTGCGCCGCCTGCGTGTGGACGTCGACGGTCGCCGTCTTCGGGCTCGGCGGCGACGGCGGGGCCGCGAGCTTCTTGACGAGGGCCTCGGTCTCGCGCACGGAGAGGCCGGCGGCCACGACCTCGCGGGCGGCGCGGCGTTGCGCGTCCGCTTCGGCCAGGCCCAGCAGCGCGCGCGCGTGGCCCATGGCCAGCGCGCCCGACGCCACGTCCGCCTGCACCTCCGGCGGCAGCAGCAGCAGCCGGGCGTAGTTGGCGACGGTGGCGCGGTCCTTGCCGACGGCCGCGGCGACGTCCTCCTGGGTCATCCCGCGCTCGTCGATGAGCCGGCGGTAGGCCTCTCCCTCCTCGATCGGGTTGAGGTCCTCGCGCTGCAGGTTCTCGATGAGCGCCATCTGCAGCAGCTTGTCGTCCGGCACGTCGCGCACCACGATGGGCGCCCGCAGCAGACCCGCCATCTGCGCCGCCCGCCACCGCCGCTCGCCGGCGACGATCTCGAAGCGGTCGCCGTCCATGCGGCGGACCACGATCGGCTGGATGACGCCGGTCGCGCGGATCGACCGGGAAAGCTCCTCGAGCTTCGGCTCGTCGAGGACCGTGCGGGGCTGGGCGCGATTGGGAGAGAGCCGGTCGAGGTCCACCTCCGCCGCCTGCGGGGACGGGGCCGGCGCCGTCTCGGGAATCAGGGCGCTCAGCCCGCGCCCCAGGGCACGTCGTGTCTTGGCCATCCGGAATCGCTCCTGCCCGCCTCCCCGTGTGGATGGTCGCCGGTCGTCACCTCCCGACGCCGGCGCGAGCCCGCCTCTCACAACCGGGCCTCCGGCTTCGCCGCCAGGCCCCTCCCCGCCGCCCCCACGCGGGCCCCGGCCATCTCGCGCGCCAGGGCCAGGTACGCCGCGGACCCCGTCGACCTCACGTCGTAGAGAATCGCCGGCAGACCGTGGCTGGGCGCCTCTCCCAGCCGCACGTTGCGGGGAATGACCGTGCGGTACACCTTCTCCCTGAAATGCGCCCGGACGTCGCCGGACACCTGCTGGCCCAACCGGGTCCTCGAGTCCGCCATGGTCAAGAGGACCCCCTCGAGCTCGAGCTCCGGATTCAGCCCCGCCCGCACGCGGCTCATCGTCTTCCTCAGCTCGGTCAGCCCCTCGAGGGCGAAGTACTCGCAATTGAGCGGTATCAGCACCGAATGGGCGGCGACGAGGGCGTTCAGCGTGAGCAGCCCCAGAGACGGGGGCGTGTCGATGAAGATGTAGTCGTAATGCTCGACGGCAGCGCGCAGCAGAGGACGAAGGCGACTCTCGCGCTGCGGCATCCCCACCAGCTCGACCTCGGCCCCGGTCAGATGATGGTCGGTCGGAATGATCCTGAGGCCGGTGACCTGCGTGTCGAGCGCGAGATCCTCCGCGGCGGCCGCGCCCGACGTCAGGGCGTGGTAGATGCTGCGAGCCTCGCCGGACTCGTCCCTGAGCCCGAGGCCGCTCGTGAGATTCGCCTGCGGATCGAGGTCGACCAGAAGCACCCGCTGATCGCCCATGGCGAGAGACGCAGCGAGATTGATGGCCGTGGTCGTCTTGCCGACGCCCCCCTTCTGATTGGCGATCGCGATAATCCTGCCCATCGGCAACTGGGGCTACGTTTTGGCGAACGACCTGAGCACCAAGCCACGCTGAACCACTGCAAGATGGTACCGCGATGCCGGTGACGGGACAACCCGGTGGACCTCGGGGTCGTCGGCGCGGCCCAGGCTTCCGGCGGGCCGCGCGACGGATCAAGGGGACGCACGCGGACGCGCCGCATCCATCTCGTCGATGATGGCCTGCGCCGCACCTGTCCGGTCGGCCGCGTTCAGGATGGGCCGGCCCACGACCACGTAGTCCGATCCCCAGCGAACCGCCTGGGCCGGCGTGGTCGAGCGCTTGTGATCGTCCCGCATCGCGCCCGCCGGACGGATTCCCGGGCTGACAATCAGCACGCCCGTCTCCCGCGGCCAGGCTTCGCGGCATCGTCGAATGGTCTCGCCGGAGGCGATCATGCCGTCGCACCCGTGATCGATCGCTTCCCGGGTCCGGGCGATGATCCAGTCGTCCAGCGTGACGCCGCGTGACGCCTCGGCCGGGGCGATTCGGGAAAAATCGCCGGCATCGAGGCTGGAGACGTAAGGAACGGCGAGGAGCGCCGGCCACCGGCTGCCGCCTTTCGCGTCGCGGGCCATCGCGATGTCCCGCGGCTGCATGTTCTGGTGAAGGGTCAGGAACCGGATGCTCGGATCGCCGTGCAGGTCGCGAACGACGTCCGCCACCGTGTTGCCGATGTCCGGCACCTTCAGGTCGACGAAGATCCGCTTGCCGTCGCGGGCGATCCTCTCCCACAGGGCGGCAAGGCCCCGAGCCCGCAACCCCGCCATGAGCAGCCGCCAGCCGATCTTGTACGACTTGACGTTCGACAGCTCGTCGACGACGGCGTGCGCGGTCTCGACACTCGGAACATCCAGGGCGACAATCAGGCGGTCTCCACCGGTCAAGTCTCTCTCCTTTCGGCCGGCCCTCTCGGGAGCGTCGGCGATCCGAGACGGTTGCGGGGCACGATGTTCATAATCTACACGACAGAGCGACGCCGACCAGGATCGCAGCCGTCGATGCCGCGGACCTCGGGATTGCCCGGCCGAATAGGAGCGCCATGTTCCACGTGGAACACCCGCACGACGCTGCCACCGGGGCGACGCGCCCGACGACCGACCGCTGGGCGGCGAGGCGGACCGGGCCGGGAACACTCGCAACGCCGGCCCCGAATGCCGTCGATGACGCGAACCCCGGATTGCCCGGCCGACTGGAACGCCATGTTCCACGTGGAACACCCGCACGACGCCATCCGATGACGACTCCCGGGACCGAACCGCACCAGGTGGCCGACCGCATCGCCCGGCGCGCGAGCCGGGCAGGGCTGGAGCTCGACTCCCCTCTCCGGCAAGCCCTCGCCGCCTACGTCGACCTGCTGATGCGCTGGAACCGCCGCATCAACCTGACCGCGCTGACTGATGACGACGACGGCATCGACAGGCTCGTCATCGAGCCGCTCGTGGCCGCGCAACGTCTGCCGAGGCACGACGCCGTCGTCACCGACATCGGGTCCGGAGGGGGCTCTCCGGCGGTCCCGATGAGGCTCGCCGCCCCGTCGGTGCGCCTGCGCATGGTGGAATCGAGAACGAGAAAGGCCGCGTTCCTGCGCGAGGTCGTGCGCCGGCTCGCGCTGGAGGACGTGGCGGTGGAGGCCTGCCGGTTCGAGGAGCTGGCCGACCGGGAGGATCTCGCCGCGCAGTCCGATGTCGTGAGCGTCCGCGCGGTCCGGACCGGTGCTCGGATGCTGGGCCGGATCCAGCCTCTGCTCCGGGCCGACGGCGTCGTCTTTCTCTTCGGGAGCACTCGCGCGAGGGTCGACGCCGTGCCCGCACCCTGGCGGGCGGACGGCGTCTATCCGCTGCTCGGTCCGAGCCGCCTCGTGGTCCTCCGGAAGCACTGCCGCGGCTGACGTGCGACGCGAGCCGCCGGACGAACAGGCCCGCCCACACCCGCCGCCCGCATCAGTAATCAGCGCGGTGGAACGGCGCCGCCGACTTCCCGGGCGGTCGGTCGGGCGCCCAACGGAGCCGAAGACGGCGATGGCCGGGCGAGGCGCTCTCCGACTTCGGCCTCCTCGGCGCCGGCCCCGCGGGCGCTCCACCGTTTGACGTAGGCCCCGAGCACCGCGACGGCGGCAGGGGTGACGCCGGGAATGCGCCCGGCTTGTCCCAGGGTCGCGGGTCCGGCCGCACCCAGCCTCGACACCACTTCCGTCGACAGTCCCGGCACGTCGGCGTAGGGAAAGCCGGCCGGGATGAGCCGCCCCTCGTCCTTCGCCGATCGGGCGATCGTGGCTTCCTGCCTGCGCAGGTACCCTTCGTACTTCACCGCCGTCTCCACGCTCGACCGCTCCGCACCCGCGGCGTCCTCGCCGATCTCGAGCGTGACCACCCCCTGCTCGGCCAGCGAGGCCAGGCTGACCTCCGGCCGCCGGAGCACCCGGGCCGCGGCAACGGTGCGGTCGCCCTCCCGGACGCGCGCCGCCCGCACGCGCGCCAGGTTCCGCTCGAACCTCGCCCGGCGGTCGCGGAAGCCCTCCCACCGGGCGTCGTCGACCAGGCCGATCTCGCGGCCGCGCGGCGTGAGCCGCAGGTCCGCGTTGTCGATCCGCAGCAGCAGCCGATGCTCCGCCCGGGACGTGAACATGCGATACGGCTCGAGACAACCCCGTGCCGTCAGGTCGTCGACCATGACCCCGATGTAGGACTCGCTGCGCCGCAGCACCCAGCCGCCCTCTCCGCGGGCGCGCCGGGCCGCGTTGACCCCCGCCACCAGCCCCTGGCCCGCCGCTTCCTCGTATCCCGAGGTGCCGTTGATCTGGCCCGCGAGGTAGAGCCCCGCGATCCGCCGGGCCTCCAGGGTCGGCCCCAGCTCGGTCGGCTGGATGAAGTCGTACTCGACGGCGTAGCCCGGGCGCAGCATGACCGCGTCCTCGAGCCCCGGCAGGGCGGCGATGACCTCCTGCTGCACGTCTCGCGGCAGGCACATCGAGCAGCCGCTGACGTAGATCTCCGGCACGTCCACCCCTTCCGGCTCCAGGAAGATCTGGTGCCGCTCGCGGTCGGGAAACCGCATCACCTTGTCTTCCAGCGATGGACAGTAGCGGGGCCCGATGCCGGTGATCCGCCCGTTGTAGAGCGGGGACCGGTCGCGGTTCCGGCGGACCAGCTCGTGCGCCCGGGGCGTCGTATGGACGATGTGACAGCAGATCTGACCGCGGTCGATGACGCCGCTGAGGAACGAGAACGGCACCGGGGGACGGTCTCCCGGCTCTTCCTCGAAGCGGCCGAAGTCGATGCTGGCGCGGTCGAGTCGGGGCGGCGTCCCCGTCTTGAGCCGCCCCCACCGGAGGCCCAGGCGCTTCAACGACTCGCCGAGGACCCGGGACGCCGGCTCGCCGGCCCGACCCGCCGAATGCTGCTCCGGGCCGACGTGGATCAACCCGTTCAGGAACGTCCCCGTGGTCACGACCACCGCCCGGCAGCCGACGCGGGCGCCGTCCTCGAGCTCGACGCCGACGACGCGCGCGTTCTCGACCACGATGGCGCCGACCCGGCCGACGATCCAGTCGATGTCGGGCTCCCGTTCGAGTCGCGACCGCATCCAGGCCCCGTACCTGCGCTTGTCGGCCTGCGCCCGCGGGGACTGCACGGCCGGCCCGCGGCTGCGGTTCAGCAGCTTGAACTGAATCGCGGTGGCGTCGATCGCCTCGCCCATCAGGCCGCCGAGGGCGTCGATCTCGCGCACGAGGTGGCCCTTCGCGGTGCCCCCCACCGCCGGGTTGCAGGGCATCTGCCCCACCGTCTCCCGCGAGAGCGTGCAGAGCCCCACCGCACACCCCAGGCGGGCGGCCGCGTGCGCCGCCTCGATGCCCGCGTGTCCCGCCCCGATGACGACGACGTCGTGATCCCTGGTCATGGCTCGAAACCACCCGCAGAGCCGCCCCCCGGCGAACCCGTCACTTTCCGATGCAGAACCGCTCGAAGATGTGCTCGAGCACGTCGTCGGGCGTCCGCTTGCCGGTCAGCTCTTCGAGCGCCCGGCGCGCCCGCTGCAGGTCCTCCAGCACGAACTCCTCCGCCGCCCCCCGCTCGGCCGCCCCGGCCGCCGCCCGGAGGGCCGACTCCGCCCGCTCGAGCAGCCCGATGTGCCGGATGTTCGCCACCATCGGCGTCTCCCGACGGGGCACGGCCTCGCCCATCAGCACGCGCCGCAGCTCGGCCCGCAGCCGGCCCATTCCCCGTCCGGTGCGCGCCGAAACCTCGACCACGAGCTCCCCCTCGCCCGGGGGCAGATCGGCCGGCGACCAGGCGGGCGGGCGATCGATCTTGTTCACGACCACCACGCGCGGCGACGCCGACGTCTCCCGCAGCACGTCCCGATCGTCCGCGGCGAGCGGCTCCGCCCGGTCGAGGACCACGAGGGAGGCGGTGGCGGAGTCGAAGGCCCGCCGGGCGCGCGAAACGCCCTCGGCCTCGACCGGATCGCCGGTCGCGCGGACGCCGGCGGAATCGACGAGGTCGACGGCGAGGCCTTCGAGGTCGAGGGTCTCGGTCACGAGGTCGCGGGTGGTGCCGGCCACGGAGTTGACGATGGCGCGCGACGAGCCCAGCAGCCGGTTGAAGACGCTCGACTTGCCGACGTTCGGCCGGCCGAGGACGACCACCCGGCAGCCTTCCCGGATGAGCCGGCCGGCGGCGGCGCCGGCCAGCAGCGCCCGCACCCCGGCGGAGAGCTCGCCGATGCCCCTCGCCAGCTCCGTCGTCTCGATGAAGTGATAGCCCTCCTCGGGGAAATCGAGCGACGCCTCGAGCCGGGCCGTCAGGTCGAGCAGCCGCCGGTCGAGGTCGGCGATGCGCTCGGTCACCGTGCCTTCGAGCTGGTCGAAGGCCACGCGGGCCTGAAGCGGGGTGACCGCATCGACGAGGTCGGCCACCGCTTCCGCCTGAACGAGGTCCACGCGCCCGCGAAGAAAGGCCCGGAGGGTGAACTCTCCCGGGTTCGCCAGGCGCGCCCCCGACCGGCAGGCGAGGGAGACGATCCGCTCCAGGAGCACCGGACTGCCGTGGGCGCAGATCTCCACGACGTCCTCGCCCGTGTACGACCCCGGCCCGGGGAACGACGTCGCCACCACCCGATCGATGGCGCTCGCCGCGTCCCCGGCCCGCGCGACCACGCGCATCAGCGTCGCGCGGCGCGGCTCGAGGGACTTCCGGCCGTGCAGCAACGCGCCGGCGACGGCGGCGGCGCGCGGTCCGCTGATTCGCACCATCCCGAGGCCCCCGCGGCCGGGCGGCGTGGCGATGGCGACGATCGTGTCGTCGGGCGCGAACATCGGGGTGGGCCGGCGGCGGAGGGCCCGGTCGCCGCAGCCCTCACGGCCGGCGCGCGGTCGAGATCAACACCGTCTTCATGAACGCGTCGCCGATGCTCTCCGACGACACGTTGGGGTCGTCGGCGACCGCCAGGTGCACGATCCGCCGGGCATACGGGTTCAGGGGCCCGATCTCCTGGGTCTCTCAGGTCCTGAGGGCCCGCTGCGCGAGCAGGACGGCCGTCTGCCGAAGCTCGTCGTCCTTGCCCTTCCGATAGTCCAGGCAGTCGACGACGATGCGACCCCGTCCGTGCTCGCCGCGAAACGCCGCGTTGACGACGTGTTGAAGCGCATCGAGGCCCTCGCCCTTGCGGCGCAGCAGCACTTCGCCGTTGTCCCCGTTCAAGGTGATGCGGGTCCCGTCCTCGAGCGGGGTGCACTCCGCCTCGAGGGACAGGCCCAGCGCGGCCGCCACCGCCTCCACGAAGGCGACCATCCGAGCTTCGAGATCCGCTGCCACGCCAACCTCCCGGTCGTTCCCGCGTGATCACCCGCGCCGGCCGGGATCGACCGCGCCCGGGGCCCCTCGCCGCCGACGCTCACCGCCCCTTGCCGCGCGAACGCCGCGATCCCCTGCCCTGCCGCGCCGCCTTCGACCCCGAGCGGTCTCTTCCCTGGCGGCCCCCCGCGCCCTCCCGCGGGGGCTCCGACCCGGCGGGCTCGGCCGCGGGCTTCTTGACCTGCCGCTCGGCGGGCGGGCGAACCTGCTTCACCCGCGGCGGGCCGGCGAGGCGGTTCGTCACCACGGTCTGCCCGATGCCCAGCACGTTGCTCGTCAGCCAGTAGATGACGAGCCCGCTCGGCGCCCACAGGAACATCACCGTGAAGAGCACGGGCATGAGCGTCATGATGCGCTGTTGTTCCGGGCTCGCCGCGCCGGCCGGCTGCAGCCGCTGCTGGTAGACCATGGAGGCGCCCATGATCAACGGCGTCACGTAGAACGGATCCTGTACCGACAGATCGTCGATCCAGCCCATGAACGGCGCGCCGCGCAGCTCGACGGCCATGGACAGCAGCCGGTAGAAGGCGATGAGGATCGGCATCGTCAGCAGCATCGGCAGGCACCCGCTCGCGGGGTTCGCGCCGTGCCGGCGATAGAGCTCCATCACCTCCTGGTTCATCTTCTGCCGGGCCGGATCCGTCGCCTTGAGGCCGGAGTACCGCGCCTGAATCGCCTTCATCTCCGGCTGCAGCTCCTGCATCTTCCGCATGGAGACGACGCTCTTGTGACGCAGCGGGAAGATCACGATGTTGATGAGCACCGTGAGCAGGATGATCGACCACCCGTAGTTCCCGACGAACCCGTGTATCCACTTCAGGGTGCGGTGGAGCGGGACGACGATGACCGACAGGAACCCGAAGTCGATGGCCCGCACGAGGTCCGGGTGCACCGCCGCCAGCAGATCGAAGTCCTTCGGCCCGATGAAGAAGGGGATGCCGCCGGCGCCCGCCTCCAGGGAGACCTCGAACTCGACGAGATCGTGCTCGATCCCGGCCACCGACAGGGGACGGTAGTCGACGCGGCTCGCCCGCGCGCCGGGGAGGGCGACGGCGAGGAAGTAGTGGTTGTCGACGCCGGCGAAGTCGAGCTGCCCCTCGTAGCTCGGCCGCTCCGGCACGTCCGCCGGCAGGGCCCGATACACGTCGGTGTCCTGCGCCAGCCCGTCCTCGATGGGCCGGCCGTACAACACCGCCGCCGGCAACTGCTGGAACACGAACCACGACGTGTCGGCCCGGACGCCCCCCAGACCGGGGCCCCAGGCCGTGGTCGTGGGACGGATGCCGTCGGCGGTCGTGACCTCGGCGTCGAACTCCAGGACGTACGGCTGTTCCGGCGACGGCTGGAAGCGGAACGTCTTCCGGACCCGCAGGCCCGAGCTGTCCTCGTACTCGAAGGTGAGCGCCTCGGCTTCCCCGCCAATCCGCAGACGATCGGCCGACGGCCGGAACAGCGCGGCGTCGAGGCGGGCCGTCAGATCCGGGTTCCCCGGCACGAGCATCGAGAAGGGTCTCGGCCGGCCCGCCGCCACCTCGGGCATCGCCAGCTCGACCGGCTCGCCGTTCTCGTCGGCATAGTCCTTGAGCCTCCAGCTCGCGAGCTCGCCACCGCGATTGTCGAACTCCGCGAGGATGAAGTCGCTCTCCACGACGACGAGCCGCTGCCGGTCGTCGGCGACGACCGGAACGACCGGCGCCACGTCCGCCGGCGCCGGATCGGCGGCGCGAGCCGGCGTGGCGACCGGCGCGTCGACGACCGCGGCGCGAGCCGGCGGCGCTTCGGAAACGCCGGGGCCGGCCCCGGCCCCGGTGTCGGCGGCGTCCGGCACGGTCTCGATCGCGGGCGGCGGACCGATCCACTGCTGGTACAGGACCAGGACCAGGAAGGACAGGGTGACCG
Organism: Vicinamibacteria bacterium; assembly: GCA_022821235.1. Lineage (GTDB taxonomy): Bacteria > Acidobacteriota > Vicinamibacteria > Vicinamibacterales > UBA8438 > JAJEEA01. The sequence goes on along the minus strand of JAJEEA010000297.1, from coordinate 1,571 downwards.
CGAGAAGAACTCGACGTTCCATGACAGATCAGACGTCCGGCCGTTCCCCCGAGGATCGACCCGACGGCGGGCCGGCGGCGCCGGCCGGCGGCACCGGGTCCATTCCGCCGGGATGGAACGGATGACAGCGGCACAGGCGCTTCAGGGTGAGCCAGGCGCCGACGAAGCTGCCGTGACGCCTGAACGCCTCCTCCGCGTAGTGGGAGCACGAAGGCTGGAAGCGGCAGGCCCCGGCGAACAGTGGTCCCAGGGTGACCCGATAGGCGTTCAGGAGCGCTGCCGACAGGGCGATCAACCCTCGATCCACCTGCCGCCACGCGGCGCACAGCAACCTCACGCCACCCTCATCGCGCGGCCCGCGCGCGGAGCTGCCGGAGCAGGGTCCGGTGGTAGTCGCCCTGCAGAGAGCTGAACGGAGCATCGGGGAATTCCCGGAAAGGCAGCACCACGAGGTCGGTCACCGGGATCGGCTTCTCATGGCGGAAGAGCTCGCGCACGAGGCGCTTGACGAGATTGCGGCGCGCGGCGTTCCCCAGGCGGCGGGGCGCGACGATGCCCAGGCGGCTGCAGCCGTGCTCGCCGGGGAGGCCGATGAGCGTCATGTAGCGTCCCCGCGTCCGCGTGCCGCGCCGTTGAATCCGCAGGAAATCCCGGCGCCGGCGTATCCGCTCGCCACGCGCCAGCGTCAGGGTCGCCGCCTTCACCGGTCCCCGCGCATCGCCACCCACCGCCTCTCCCCGGCCGGCCAGCCCGCCCATCGTCGCCCGCGGCTCCGCCCGCGGGCCAATCCGCCAGGAGCCCGCGCGCCGTTCGGCGCCGACTTCCCTAGTCGGAGACCGTCAGGCGGTGGCGCCCCTTCGCCCGGCGGCGGCTGAGCACCCGCCGGCCCGCCGGCGTGCTCATGCGGGCGCGGAATCCGTGGGTCTTCTTGCGGTGGCGACGGTTGGGTTGAAAGGTGCGCTTCATCGAACCGGGATCCTCCGTTCCTGCGGCAACCTTCTACGCTAGGTCGTTCCGCCCTGGCTTGTCAAGAATCACCCCCTTCGACCCACGCTTCCGGGTTGTTGAAATCCTGCCCCTGCCCGCCCCCGAGGCACGTCGCGAACTCGACGCCAGACCCCCGTTTTCTCACGATAGACCACCCCGGGGCCCGCCCCCGCCCCGCGGTTTTCCACACCTGTGGAAAACCTTATGGAAAATCGATGTTCCACGGGGGTTTCGTCCTTCGCCGCAGCCAACGGTCTCCCAACTCCATCTATAAACCACCCGTTTTCAATAACTTGCAGACAGTCACGGCGACCGGCGCGAAACGCGGGTCCGATGGGCGTGCGATTCGGCGCCGCCGGCACCGCGGCTTCCGGAAGGCCTCAACCCGGGCCGTCGGCGGCCGTCCGCGACCCCGTTCATCGAGTCGACCACTCCTCGGCAACGGGTGCACGTCAGATTCGTGAGATGGCTGCCACCCTGGGCTGTCAGGCTCCCGATTCTCGGTGTTCTCGGCTGCGAACCCCTCCGGAACGCGCCGTCCCGGCCTCAGCGGTACGGTCTGCGGGCCGCGTCTCACTTTCTTG
>JAJEEA010000402.1 GCA_022821235.1 Vicinamibacteria bacterium | reverse complement strand
CTCCTGAGATTCGTCCGCGACGTCCCTACCCCGGAAGACAGCGCGACGGCTGGAGAGGAACGCCGGCGCGTGCTTCGTGCCCTGTCGGCCATTCGTCGCGAGCAGGCCGCTCTGCTCGTGCTTCGCAGTCACGGCTTCAGCTACGACGAGCTGGCGACCACGCTCGATCTCAGGTCCACGTCGGTGGGAACGCTGCTGCGCCGGGCTCGACAGGCGTTGCGAAAGGAGTACGTCAGACGCTATGGCCACACATGACGATTCCGACCTCGAGCGCTGGGTGGACTCCCGTCTGGCGGCCCTGGACCCGCTCCCGAAAAGTGAGCCGCAGACGGAACGGGCGCTGGCGCGACTGCGGGCGCGGGCGGCGATCGCGGGGCACCGCCCGGTTCATCTCTGGCTGATGGCCGCCGGCGCCGCGGCGCTGCTCGCCGCGGTTCTGCTGTCCGGGGAGCGGCTGCTGCGGCATGGCTCCGGGGACCCGAGCGACGGGGCCCCACGGGACAGTGTCGCCGGCACCGGCGCGAGCCCGCTGCCGTCAGGCGAGCAGCCGTCTCGATGGACCGACCCGGAGGTCGGCTCCGGAATCGCGTTGTCCGCGCGTCGCCCCGCGACCGCGCCCAGGCTCATTCCCGCGACGCAACGCGTGGAGGCGCCAGATTTCACGTTGCCGGCGATGGAAGGCGGCAGTGCGACGCTCGCGGACTACGCCGGGCGCGTGCTGCTCCTGAACTTCTGGGCGACATGGTGCCAGCCGTGCCGCATCGAGATGCCATGGTTCGCGGAGTTCCAGCAGGCGTTCGCCGCGCGCGGCTTCGCGGTGCTCGGCGTCTCCGTCGACGAGGCCGGTCGGGAGGTCGTGCGCCGGTTCCTCGATCAGAGCCAGGTCGACTATCGCATCGCGCTCGCCGACAGCGCGGAGCGCCTGGCGCCTTTCGGTCCGGTCACGGTGCTGCCGACGACCTGGCTCATCGACCGCCGCGGCCGCATCGCGGCCACACACGTCGGCCTCGTCGACCGCACCGCTCTCGAGGCCGACATCCGGCAACTCCTGGTCGAGTGAGAGGTGGATCACGCATGCGTGCCAATCTCGCGGTGCCCTTTCTCGTGCTCCTCGTCAGCGTCGGCGAAACCGCGGCGGCGCAGTCGGGGCGGCTCGACTATCCGCAGTGGCGCGGGCGCGACCGCGACGGGGCCGCGAGCGGGTTCGTCGAGCCGCCCGCCTGGCCCGCCGAGCTGACGCGGCGGTGGACCATACCCATCGGCGAGGGCTACGGCACGCCGCTCGTCCTCGGCGACCGTGTCTTCATGTTCACGCGCCAGAACGGCGATGAAGTGATGACGTCTTTGAACGCCGAGACCGGCAGCGTCGTCTGGCGGACGACGTACGCGGCGCCGTACGCCATGTTCGCGGCAACCGCGAACCACGGTCCGGGACCGAAGGCCACCCCCCTGTTCTTCGAGGGCACGCTCTTCACGCTCGGCATCAGCGGCATCATCTCGGCCTTCGACGCGGCGAACGGCCGACTCCGGTGGCAGACGCCGATGCCGGCCGAGCAGCCCTTCTACGGCACCGCTTCGTCACCAGCCGCCGACGGCGGCCTCGTCTTCGTTCACACCGGCAACTACGACGCGCTGACCGCGTTCGACCGGGACACCGGCGCGGTCGTCTGGCGCACCGCGGGCACCTTCACCTACAGCTCACCGCTCGTCGTCGAGGTGGACGGCGTCCGCCAGGTCGTGTCGGTCTCGCAGGATCACGTGGTCGGCCTGTCCGCGCGGGACGGAGCCGTGCTCTGGGCCCATCCGTTCTCGTCGCCGCACACGCATGCGATCACCCCGATCGCGCACGCCGGGAGAATCGTCGTCGGCGCCCAGAACATGGGAATTCGAGCTCTGCGGCCGCGCCGCCAGGCGGCCGAATGGGTCGTCGAGACCGAATGGCGGAACGACGACGTCTCGCCCGGGATGACCAATCCCGTCGTGGTCGCCGACACCCTGTTCGGGCTGTCCGAGCGCAGGCGGGGGCAGTTCTTCGCCCTCGATGCGAACACCGGGGCGACGCTGTGGCTGGGGCCTCCGCGTCAGGCCGAGAACACCGCCATCGTCAAGACGGAACGACTCCTGTTCCTGCTCAACGACGACGCCGAGCTGATCGTGGCGCGGGCCGGCCGCGCCCGCTTCGAGCCGGTCGCACGCCATGTCGTCGCCGACAGTCCGACATGGGCCCAACCGGCCATCTCCGGCGACCGGATCTTCGTCAAGGACGTCGACACGCTGACTCTGTGGACGGTGACGCCACCGGTTCGCTGACCCCTCGGCCGGCGCTATCCGATGGGGCTGCTTGTCGTGCAGGACGGCGTCAACCTCACCCCGGACGGCGCGGAGGGCCAATCAGAACTGCAAGCTGGTGTCGTGGCAGCACGTCGCCGACACCCTTACGGCTCGACTGACGACCGCCCGTGGTCCTGCGAGCCATCCCTCACCGACCACCTTGACGATTTTCACCATTTTCGATATTTTCATCATGTGATGAAAATCCGTGTACCGGCGCCTGCTATGGAGTCCGCCGCCCTGACCGCGACTCGTGACCTGCTCAACCACGTGCCGGGTCTCCAGGGAGTTTCCATTCGCCGTGAACCACCGAACCCGGACGGCCCTCCGATGGACGCTCGAGTCGACTTCTGCCACGCCGATGCCCCCCATGCGCTCATCATCGAAATCAAGTCTAACGGGGCTCCCCGGTTCGTCCGGTCCGCCGTCTATCAGCTCAAGGGCTACATCGCGGATGCTCGTCAGTCCGTTCACCACGACTCCAGACGACGCTGGATCCCCATGATCGTGAGTCCGTACCTGTCTCCCGAGTCCCGGTCGATCTGCGTCAATCATGATGTCGCGTACGTGGATCTCGTCGGGAACGCCCGCCTCGCCTTCGACAATGTTTACATCGACCGCGCCGTCCCACACCGGCCCAAGTCCGAAGCCCGGGCGCTGCGGTCGATCTTCACCCCCAAGGCCGCCGCCATCCTGCGCGTCCTCCTGCGCGACTCCGGCCGCCCATGGCGCGTCGCCGACCTGGCGAAAACCGCCAACGCCAGCCTCGGCCATGTGAGCAACGTTCGCAGGGCCCTGCTCGAACGCGAATGGTGCCAACAGACCGACAAGGGCATTGTCCTCGCGCAGCCGAGCGCACTCTTGACGACGTGGCGCCAGAACTACCGACGCCCGGCAGGCAACCGCGTCACCGGCTACACGCCTCTTCACGGCGAACAACTCCGCCGGCGGTTGTCGGAAACCCTGAATCCCGAACCACAGCGTCCCCGCGCCGTCTACGCCTCCCACTCCGCGGCCCAGTGGTTCGCGCCCTTCGCCCGGGGCGCCACCGAGAGCTTCTATGCCGACGAACCCGGCGCCCGCATCCTCGGCGACGCCCTCGCGCTGACGCCCACCACCCTGGGAGCGAACGTGGTCCTCCACATCACCAGCGACGGGAGCCTCTTCGAGGACGCCGTTCAGCCCGCACCGCACACGTTCTGCGTCAACCCCATCATCACCTACCTCGATCTCTGGAACGGCAACGACCGCGACCGCGAGTCCGCCGACCACCTCGCCGCCAAGTGCTTCCCATGGCTCTGAGAGAACCTCAATCCGCCGCCGACTACACCGATCGGGCCACCACGGCGGCCAGGTCCGTGCTGGTCGAGATCGGGCAGCTCCTCGGCAGCTTCCGAGGCAAATTCGCGATTATCGGCGGCGCCGTCCCCTGGCTGCTGCTCGATCAGGCTGACATGCCCCATATCGGCACTGTCGACGTGGACCTCGTTCTCGACCCGTCCGCCCTCGCCGACGACGAATACGTTGGACTTGTCGAAGCCCTCCTGGCTCATGGCTACCGACAACGGCACGATCTCCGCCGCTTCCAGCTCGTTCGCACCGTACCCGCGCGAGACAACGGGCCCGACACCGACGTCGTGGTCGACTTCCTGATGCCGCGCCACGCGAAGATCACGAAAAACACGCCGCCGCTCATCCGCGATTTCGCCGTCCAGCGTGCCGACGGCGGCGAATTGGCGATCGAGTTCCATCGGGTAATCCCCGTCGAAGGCTGCATGCCGGCTGGCGGCGCGAACTTGGTTCGTCTCGCCGTCGCATCGATCCCAGCCCTTCTGGCCATGAAGGGCCACGCGCTTGCCAACCGCAAGAAGCCCAAGGATGCTTACGACATCTATTACTCCATTCGGAACTTCCCCGACGGCATCAATGCGCTCGTCGAGGCAACCCGGCCACTCCTTGATGTAGACGCTGCACAGAACGGCTACAACTTGATCTCCCGGAAGTTCCGCCACGTCGGGGATTTCGGACCGACTTGCGTCCGAAGGTTTGTGGAAGGTTCCCACCTTCTCGCTGATCGCACGGCCGCTCAATGGCAGCGAGACGCCTTCGGACAAGTTGACGTTTGGCTCGCACGGCTTGGCTTGAGATAGTGCGGGGGCAGGCCAGCCGACCCCGGCCGCACCGGCCATGTCGTGGGTGCACATGCGGGGACATGCGGGCGATCTCCGGTGACGTGTCGGCGCTCAGCGCGCCCCGGTCGGCCGGACCCGCCGCGGGACGCTCGACCACGGGAATCTCGCTGCGAAACGGACCGCCGACGACCGACCGATATCGCGGCTATCGGACCCGCACGGAACGTCGAGTCCAGGCCGCCGCCACCCACTGAACACCTCTACTCCCGGTCCGGCAGCGATAGCACGAATACAGCGAAAAACCCCCGGACTTATTGGGGTCCTGCCAGGAAGCGCCGGGTACGCCCACGAGTCCACCCACGCGCGACCGCCGTCCACGGCCCCCCGGGGTCGTTGTCATCGGGACATCGGGAACCATCGGGACATCGGAACATCGGGAACCGGGAAGCCGCGGGGCGTGCGGGCCGGACGCGTCACGCCAGAACAGAACGCCCGTCGTTGCGGCATCAGCCCCCGAACCGACCCCGACAGCCCGGCCCGCTCTAACCTAACTCTAGCTCCGCGCCGACCCCGAGCCGCGACCGGCCCTAGCGTACCAGCATCGGCCCCCGCCGGCGGTGTCACCAGACTGGCCGGGGCGGCGCGGATCGGCCGTTCCACGTCAAGGCGAGCCGACACGCAGTACTGCGACAGGCCGGGCCGATCCCTGAGGTCGGCAGCCGCCCCCCCTCGCCGAGCTCCAGAACCAGCACCGAACGCTCCCGAGCCACCTCCCCAGCGGTGGCGCCGGCGTGCTCCCGAGCCCAACTCGCTGGCGAGCTGAGCTCAGCCGGGTAATCGCGGCCCCGGGCCGGCCCTCGGACCTGCCGAAGCCGGGTGAGGACTTGCTCGGGATCGGTCACCGTCAAGGGCTCCCCGAGGTCCGGATCGCCAGCAGCGCGGGCCCAGGACCTTGCGGCGGCGCACGGGGTCGCGGGTCCGGAAGCGCGACGAACGCGTCGTTGCTGATGAAGTTGTGGTCGACCTCGGACGGGGGGACGAGCGGGTGTCCTCAACCCCGAGAGAGGTTCCCTGCCCGCAGCCCGCGGCCGGGCGTCGATCAGTCGGCCGGTGCCGGGTGGCGGTCGATCAGGATCGGGATCAAGCTACAGCAGGCGACTCCGAGTGGCGAAACTCAGAACCAGCAGTTCCTTCTTGGCGCGGGTTGCGGCGACGTAGACCAGCGCCCGTTCCTCGGTCTCGGCCGATTCCCGCTCCACGGCGTCGCCGCGTGTGTCGACCGCGGCGGGCAGCGGCACCAAGTCGGCGTTGACGCTGGCCATGACGACGCGGTCGAACTCGAGACCCTTGACACGGTGCATGGTCGCGACCCTGACACCCTCCTTCTCCGCCGAGTCGACGGTGCCGGCTTCGAGTGCGACGTGCGCCAGACCTCGTTCTCCCAGCGTGGCCGCGATGGCGTCGCGTTCGTGCTTGGTGCGTGCGACGACGCAGACCCCGCGCAGCGACGAACCCTCGGCCTGGATCTGCTTCAGGTAGTTCACGATGAAGGAGGACTGTTCGTCGCGGTTCTCGAAGTGTCTGAGCAGCGGCTCCGGCCCGCGGGTCAGCGACGTGATCCCCCTGTCGTCGTCGGAACCGCCGTCGAGGTCGTCGATGGCGCGGCCGGCCAGCAGGCGGGCGGCCCACCGGCGGGTCTCCTCGGTGGTGCGGTAGTTCAGGCGCAGCTTCCGCGACCGGCCGCGGACGTCGATTCCGCAACGGCCGAGCACCACCTTGTTCCGCCCGTAGATGCGCTGGTGGCCGTCGCCGACGACGAAGAGGTCGTTGGGGCCGGCAGGCACGATGGCGCGGAGCAGGCGATACGCCTGCGCACCCATGTCCTGCCCCTCGTCCACGATTACCGCGGCGTAGTCCAGGGCCTCCGGGTCGTTCTGCAACAGGACGGCGGCGTCGCGGTACGCATCGTCCACCTCCTTCAGGCCTCGCTCGGCGAGCTGGGTGCGGTACTCCTCGAACACGCGCCACGCCCTGGCGCGGGCGGCGCGGTTCAGGCGGCTGCCACGGCCGACCCGCGAGACGCGCAGGTACTCGTCGAGGCTCGTCACGCCGTGGGCCTGCACGACCTGCTCCCACTCGTCGTCGTAGAAGCCATCGGGACAGTCCAGGTCGGACGACTTGAGGTCCAGCGCCCGTTGCCACGCTCGGTCATCGCGGCCGAAGACGATGCGGAACTCGTAGCGGCGGCCGCGCAGGAAACGCACCACCCAGCGGTCCAGGTTCCTGACGTCGATGCGGGCCAGCTCCTCCGGCTTGCAGATCGCGCCCAGGTTGTGATCGATGTCGGCGGCCAGGTTCCTCGTGAACGTGGTGAACAGGATACGGCCGCGTCCCGGCAGATTCCGGGCAAGCCACCGCGCGCGGTGCATGGCGACCACCGTCTTGCCCGTGCCTGCCGCACCCAGCACCCGCGCCGGTCCGTTCCAGTCGCGTTCCACGAGGCGGCGCTGCGACGGGTGGAGGAAGACCCGCCAGCGCTCCAGCGGGGCGTTGAGCATCGCCTCGAGCTCCAGCTCGTCTTCGACCACCACGAAGCGGCCTCGCGACTCGTGGCGCGCCAGCGCGGTGGCGAAGTCTCCGGTGTCGATCGGCTCCGGCGGAGGCTCCCGGTCCCGGACGAGCTTCTCGTAACTGTCTCCCGCCAGGAACAGGAAGAGCGCCTCGTACGCCTCCAGGGGAAGGCGAGGCTGCATGGCGTCCAGCTCGGCGTCGTCCCGTACCGTGCGCACCTCCGCGAGCATCGCGGCCGGTACCCCGAGCCGAGCCAGCTCCCGTTCACGCAGCTCTCCGAAGGCCGGCGGTCGAGCGGGGGTGCTGGCTGGCGGTTCGACGGCCGGGGCCTCGGTCTCGGCAGTCGGCTCAGCGGAAGGCTCGTACACCTGCAATGCGCCGGTCTCGGGGTTGATTCGACACTCGTGCCGTCCCGCCCAAGCGTAGGCTGCGTCGTGCTTGTCCGCCCAGAGCAGCATGTGGACGTCGCCTTGCGCGGGCTTGAGCACGATGGCCCGGTAGCCCTGATCGATGCGGAGCGATCGCATGGCCGGATCGCGGGCTGCGTGGATCTTCTCGTAGTTCAGCCCCTTGGCGGTGGAGTCGGCGTTGAACCGCGAGATGAGGGTCCGGACGCTGCGCTGTTGCGGCCTGGGCAGCCTCGCGAAGGCGTCCAGAAAGTCGCTGGACATCGCCATCTTCGTTCTTGCGGCCATCACCCCGCTCCCTCACTCTCCGTCGGCGCCGTGCCACCCGCAAGCACGTCGGCGAGCGCGTCGGCAAGTTCGTCGCCGCCGGTCGTGAATGCCTGCCAGCCCGCCGCCTCGAACGCGGCGACGTCCGCCTGTCGATCCGCTAGCAGCACCACGACCCTGTGGGCCGGCCAGCCGAGCTCGGCCTCGGCGAGCACCTCCCCTTTGGCGCCGACGAGTTCGCAGCCGACCTCGGGTACGGGAGCGCCACGGCCGGACAGCTCCCCGAGGAGGTCGTGAACCTCGGGAACCGCCAAGTCCGTGGCGCCCTCCCAATCCTCGTCCGACAGACGCGAGGCAGGTTGGGGTGCGGCCGGAGTCTCGGCCGGCGGAGGAAACTCCGGATAGACATTGCGCTCGACGCCGGTCCGCGTGGTCCACCAGGCGCCGGGCAGGAACTGGAGCAGGGTGAAGAGCCGCAGGACGCCATTCCACACACGCCGATAGCCATCGCCCTCACGGCTCGCCTGGTCGTCATGCAGGTGCACGACGACGGTTGCGGCATCCGGGTCTCCCTGCTGGACGGCGGCCAGCGGAAATGCCGTGAAGAGGTCGAAGCACGCCGGCTCCGATCCGTGCCAGGCTCCGATGCCGGCCACGGCAAGCGGGGGCGGCAACTCCCCCAACGCGTCGCGAGTCTGGCCGGGCAATGCGGTCGCGGCGTGGTCGAAGTCAGCCCGTAGCGCATCGCTCAACATCCGCGGCTGGTCGAACAGGCCGAACAGGGCCGTGAACACCGCCTGCTTCCACCGGGTCGGCTCCGGGGCCCGCAGGTAGTTCACGAGGAGCATCAGCGTCGGTTCGGCGAGCCGGGAGCGTAGTCCCGCCGTGTCCCAGCGGGCGTCCAGCCGCCGCTGCAGGGTGGCGATGGCGTCACTGGCCTGCACGTCGGCGAGGAGGTCGGGAACGTCGGGCGCCTTGCCGAAGACGAACTCCAGATCGTGCCACGTGAGCGACCAGACGAGGAATCCGGCCCGGACCAGCGCCATGCGCTTGAGCGAGTCGTCGCTCGTCGCGTCGCGATGAAACTCGAAGCCGTCGGTGAAGACCGCCACCGGTGGTTGGCCGGGCTCGGGTCGGGCGGGTCGGATCAGGAAGTCGGGGCGGCTCGGCTCGACGACGCCGTCCGAGGCGTCAAGGTCCGCCTGCGTCTCCACGTAGTACGTGCGCTCGCCGACCTTCAGCACGTAGCCCGGCTTGCCGTTCACGAGGTCGGCCCGCACGTGCACGGCCCGGGCGCCGTCTACCTCGATGCGCCGCAACGCCTCCACGAAGCGCGCCTCGAGCTCGCTGTCGAACGTCGCGTTGATGGTGACGCCCCGGAGGCTCGGCACTTCCTCGAGCTCGTCCCTGTGGGCGAGGATGCGGTCGAGCATGTCGACAGCGGTGTCCCGGGAGGTCTCGGCCATCTCGCGGCTGCGACGGTAGGCGAACACGCAGCGGTAGCAGCCGTCGTTCTCCGGATCCTGGTTGCAGACACAGGACTTGAGCGCCTCTCTCGCCTTCTCGAAGACCGACAGCAGCTTCTCCGGCTCGGTCATCAGCTCCTTGAGGTAGCCCGTCCCGCTGGGTACGGTGTCGTACAGCAGCAGGTACTGGTGGGCTGCGCCTCCGCTGTCTCCTGTCTCTCCGCCCAATCCTGGGCCACCTGCCACGCTTGTCTGCCGGGGGCTCCGGCGCGTGGTGGCCCGCAGGTGATCGATCCGGCCGCTGAAGTGGCGCCGGAGACCGAGCTCCAGGGCCGCGACGAAGGAGCTGACGCGCCGCTCGGACCCCGGCGTGTCCAGCACCGGCAGCAGCATCTGCACGGCCTCGGAGCTGAACTGGCGGTACAGGTAGAGGCAGTCGGCGATGTCGGGCCGCTCCGCCTTGCGGGCGCTGCAGGTCGAAGTGTGTTGCGGGTCGTCGTCGCCTCGTGTCTGCACCGTGCCGCAACGCCGGCAGACGCGGAAACCATCGCGGGGCAGCGCCAGACCGGCGAACGTCACCGGCTGCCCGCCGGTGCCCAGGCGCCCGAAGTTCATCTCGCGGAACGTCGCCGACTCGATGTACTCGAAGCCGAACGCCGCGTCCGAGCGGGTCATGGCATAGGCGCGCTTGACGGCCGCGGGCTCGATGTCGGCCACGAGCTGGCGCGTGTGGAACAGCGGCTCGCGGTCGTCGCGCTCGTCGAGAATGCGGGCGCGCCGGTCGGTGGTCGCCGCATGCACCATCCGCAGGGGGAGCATCTCGCGGCGCTGCCCGGCGTCGGACCACATGACGTCGCCGCAGCGGGGACAGGCGACGTGATCGTCCGAGACGTCGACTCGCTCGCAGTGATCGCAGGAGGGGCAGAGCCGCCACGTTTCGATCGACGACACGCGCAGATCGATCCGATCTATGCTCACGCGGTTGCCGCCGGCGTAGAACTCGTTCTCGGGGGCGAGCTCGCCGAGGGCGGAGGCGGCGGGACGGACGTACTCGTAGACGTCGCGCTCGTCGCCCTGGTCGCCGGCATCTTCGTCGTCCTGCTCACGCGATCGGTAGATCACCGACTTCAGCGTCACCCCGGCCTCGGGGAAGGCGTAGTTCGGCAAGAGCCCCTCGTCGGTCAGGAAGTTGAAGGTCTCGCGTCCGTTCAGCTTGCGAAGCAGCCCCTGCAGCCCGCCGCGCTCCCGCGTGAGCCGCTTGATCTCCCTCGCCGTCGCTTCGTCCTCCGGCGCGCGCTGCAGGACCTGGATACGGCGCCCCAGCGCGTCGACGTCTGTGCGCAGGGCCTTGCGCTCCTTCACGATCTCGTGGCACCGGTTCACCATTCGGAACCGCAACGAGAGCCGAGGTTCGTCGTCGCCATCGAGAGCGGCGTCGCCATGGAGAAACGCGCTCAGGTAGTCCCGGGAATCATCGGACAACTCGCCGGCCAGGACCTCACAGAACGTCTCGAGCAAGTCGTCGCCGTGGCCCTGCACGAAGTCGAAGAACGGATAGGGGAAGCCGGTCAACCTGCCCTGCTCCACGTTGTCGAGCACATGCCGAAGGGTCCGTGGAACGGCGTCGTCGGGCAGACCGGTCGCGGCCCAGCCGTCGAGGCAGAAGGCGGTGAGCTGGCGTTCGAGCACCGCCGGCGCGTTCAGGAACACGCCCGGCGGCTCGATGCGACCGGCGAGCATGGCCAATGGCTCGGCGTAGAAGTAGAGGTCGTGGGGTTGGCCCGTCGCCACCGTGGCGGTGAACGCGTTGCCGTCGCGGCGGCCGGCGCGTCCGATTCGCTGCAAGTAGTTCGCCTGCGCCGGCGGCACCGAACAGAGGACCACGGTGGAGAGGTCGCCCACGTCAATCCCCAGCTCCAGCGTGGGCGTCGCCGACAGCAGGTTCGGCTCCCAGGGCTGCGGGTTCGGCTTGGAGAAGCGCTGCTGCAGGCGGTCGCGCTCGTCACGGGTGAGCAGCGCGGTGTGCTCGGCCGCGACGAGGCGCCGAACCAGGGTCTCGCGATACAGGCGCCCGAACCAAGTGGGCGGCTCCAGCGCGTGGCGCTCGTAGACCGCCTGCACGCCGAGGTCCAGACAGGGAACCCCCATCCACTGGTCCGCCTCGTCCTCAGAGACCACGAGGGTCCGGTTCGACCCGGCGCAGCGCATCACCGCGGTCCGCGCGGTCACCTGGAAGCGCGCCGGGTGGAGCGCCCAGGCGCGACCGCCCCGCCCCGCCTCGATGCGGCAGACGAGGCCCGCGTCCACCAGTGCCTGGAGCGCCTCGAGCAGCACGTCCGGGGCCTCGCGCGTCGCGGCGAGCACGTCGACAGGCGTCAGCACCCTCTCGACCCACTTCTGGTACCAGGACCTCCGTCCGCCGTTTCTGGAGAACAGCGGTTCGATGCCGTCGCCGATCTGAGGTGTGTCCGCCGGGAAGATGGGCCGGGCCGACCGCGGCCCGAAGTCCTGGAGCGCCGGTTGGTGCGACAACCACCGGCGACCGGCCCCCGCCGCCAGCCATGCCCGCGTGGTGTCGCTCCGGATGGCCCCCCGGTCCTTCATGCGCCGCAGAACACCCAGCACCAGCGACCGCACCGCCAGCGGGGACAGATCGCGCAGCGCCCCGAACTTCTCCCGGATGCGAAGCTGCGCGCCGCGGCACGCGCGCTCCAGGGCCTCGCGGTCCGCGCCGACCGCGGCGGCGCGCGTCCGTTCCAGCGTGCGGCCGATGGCCGAGCGGTAGCCGACCTCGGCCAGCGTGTCCCAGCGCAACCGCTCCGCGACCGCCTCCGGCAGCCGCGAGCCGCGCGGCAACCGGCCCTCGCGTTGCAGGGTCACGAAGTCGCGCCGCCACAGCCGGTCGGGAGCGATGAACTCGCTCACGAAACGCGCGTCGTCGAACGCTCCGGGGTTGACTGTCGTATCGCGCCACCACGTCTCCACCCTCTCGGGCAGGTCCGCCAGGGCGATGCCGTCGTGCCGTTCGACGACCTGGGCGATGGCCGCCCGGACCCCGACGCCGGCGGTCCGCGCCGCGAAGAACCCCGCCCGATGAGCGGCGTCCTGCACGTTGTCCGAGAAGGCGATCACCTTGCGGTCGTCGTTGTAGCGCGACCCCTGGGCCTGACCCAGGGCGACGCTCAACAGGCTGGCGGCGCGGGCGCCGACGATGATCAGCGCCTCGCGCGCACCGCAGTACGGACAGTCGCGGCTCAGCCTCATCGACCGGGAGTCGCCGCGGCGTTGGGGCTCGACCGAGACGGGCCGGAAGACACGCACGAGGCGTTCCGAATGGCACCCCGTGCAGGTCGTGACGTCGGCGGCCTGGACCATGCCGCAGGCTCCGCACACGGTCACCTCGAGGCCGCGCACGCCCGGCGGCGCGGCGGCCGGGAACAGGTACGCGACGTCGACGTCGCGGAGGAAGAACCGGTTGTAGAACACCCGCAGGTCGCCTTCGAGGCGCTGTTCCGCGGGACGCTTGACCGCGCCCCAGCCGGTGACGCGACACTCGCGGCACTGGATGAGGGGCAGGTGAATCGAGGGCTCGTCCGGCTTCAGATCGTCGGAGAAGCGCAACCGCCGGGGAATCGCCGCGCCGACGACGGCGTGCGCGGTCGGGGTCGCGATAGTGCGCCGCGCCGAGGTGGGCGGCCCGGCGGCAGTGCCGTTCACAGGCGCGAGCGACGTCCCGTTGGAAGCGTGCGTTTCGGGGCCGGACACGGCCGGCGGGTCGGCCCCGTTCGCGCCACCGGCGCGGCGGTCCGGCGATTCCTCGACCGAGCCCTCGGTCGCGTCCTCGTACAGGCTGCACACCATACGCCGCAGCTCGCGCACCCAGAGATGCAGGCCGACCTGGAGAAACGGCCGCAACGCGCCTTCGCCGCCCGTCCCCTCGCGACGGCGCGCCGCCGAGATCAGCGCGCAGAGCCCGTTCAGCACCCCGAGCACCTCGTCGTCGTTGGCCGCCGGCAGACTGTGACGCAGCCGACCAACGATGTCCGACATCGGCGTCGGTCGGCCGTCGAGCACGCGCAGCAGGTTCACGAACGTCGAGTGCTCGCGCAGGCGGTCCCCGAGGGCCGGCCGCCACGCGGCGGATGCGAAGTCGCCCTCGATGGGCGCGCCGAAGAAGAGCTCGTGTTGAGCCCGGATGTATGCCTCGGCCGTCGCATGCCGCTTGAGGTCCACGCGGGCCGGCAGGTCATCGGCCGCATGCAGGTGGCGGCTGATGACCGCGTCGCCGAGAAACGCGTCGATGCTCTGGCGGACCTCGCCGACGATGGCCCCTGGCTCGAAGGGCTGGTCGAAGATGCGCGAGACGTACGCCAGCAGCTCCTCCTCGTCGGCTTGCTCGCCGAGAGTGGCCGACGTCCCGGCGCAGATCAGCGTGTCGCGCGACGCGCCAAGGCGTACGCGGAGCCGCCGGACAAGGCACGCGAGGTCAGTCCCCTGAGCGCCGTCGAACGCGTGCAGCTCGTCGACCACCAGGTACCGCAGCGTGCCCGGCTGGTTGTGGCGCCAGAGCCGGAAGTCGAACGGCCGGACCAGCAGGTAGTCCAGCATCTTGTAGTTCGTCAGCAGGATGTCTGGCGGCCGTTCGCGCAGCGTGTCCCGGTCGGTGACGACGTGGTCCCGGCCCATCGTCTTGTGGGCCGAGCGCTGCGGCTGGTTGTCACGGCCGACGAAGACTCCCGCGGTGACCCTGCCGCGCAGCGCCGGCGTGCGGTCGATGGTCTGGGCGATGCGTCGCGCCTGGTCCGAGGCCAGGGCGTTCATGGGGTAGACGAGGATGGCCTTGATCCCCGGCGCCCCGGCCCGTTCGCGGCAGTAGTCGAGGATGGGGAAGAGAAAGCACTCCGTCTTGCCCGAGCCGGTGCCGGTGGCGACCACCGTCGGCCGCCCGACGTCCGCGGCCAGACGAGAGAACGCCGTGTGCTGGTGGCGGTACGGGGTGAACCCGAGGGGCACCTCCGGGAACGGCTCGCCGCCCTCGGGCGCCGGCTGAAACGGCAGGGCGATGGAGAGATACGGACCCTTGGCGAGGTTCTCCGGCCGGGCCAGGAAGTCTTCGACGACGTGCGCGAGCGCCGGGTTGGATGGACCGAAACCAGTGGCGAGGAAGTCGCGCAGGGCGCCGGTGACCTCAACGGTGACGACCGAGGGTATCATGGGAGAGACGCCGGACGGCCGTCGTGGCGGCTCGCGCGCCGCCTCGCACAATCGACCTCGCGATCCGGCCGCGTGACGATATCATGGCGCCCGGAAAGCGGGTGAGCGTTGCGTATGTCATCGGCCCCCGGACCGTACCTCGCGCTCGTCACCAAGGAAGAGGGCAGCGACTGCAACGTCGTGTTCCCCGATCTGTCCGGCTGCGTCACGGCCCGACGTTCGCTCGACGAAGCCGTGGCATTCGCCGAGGTGGCGCTGCCGCTGCACGTCCACGGCCTGCGGGAGGATGGCGAAGCCCCGCCGACGCCATCGGGCATTGAGGACGTGATGGCCGACACGGATTCAGCCGGCGCACTGTTTTACCTGGTTCCCCTGGTTCCCTGCCCCTCAAGGGCCTCACGTCGCGAGTCAACATCACCCTCGACCAATACCTCCTGGCCGAGATCGACGCCGCTGCCAAGCAGGTCGGCTCCAACCGGTCGAAGTTCCTGGCCGCCGCTGCCCGCGAAGCGCTCGACAACCAGGGCGCGGCGAGCCCCCGGCCGTAGTTCGTCCCCAGGTCGTGGCTGGGCCACCGGCTGCTCAAGCCGTGTCCACTCCCGCGGGCCGCATCAGTCGCAGCCGATTCGTCGCTGGTGTCGGCCCGCACGATCGACTCCCACGCCGCCGGGACCCCCGGGTCCCCGGCTGGCGCCATCCGCGGCGGCATCGGGGCTCCCAACCTACTGCATGACCAGACCGTCCGGCACGTTCGACGAAGCGTCGTAGCGGGCGCACCAGCCGACTGTGCCCGCCAGCATAGCCGCAGCACAGGCCATCCGCCAGCCAGACGGCCGTGAACGCGATTCCTGGACCCCAATCGTCGCAGTCCCGACCAACATCGGCGATTCGTCTGCGGTTCGCTCACCCATCGGTCGCGCGCTCCCTCCCGCTCACGAGCTCCAGTACTGCTGCCGGAGCGAGAATCCGGATTCCGCGGTACGGATCCAGCTCGAGCAGATGTCTATCGCCGGTCGCAATGGCATCCGCTCGCGCGCCCAACGCCGCCCCTATCACGTGATCGTCGTCGGCGTCCGCCGGCACGGCCCGATCCGCTCGCATCGGCCCGACCAGCGTGGTAAGCGCTCCGTACCGCCGGGTCAGGAACGCCGGCGTAACGGCGCGCGACGCCAAAACCGCGCTGAATTTTCCGCGTTCAAGCACCCCGGCCAGCTCGTCGAGAAGGACAGCGCTGGAGAACAGCGCGATCTCGCCGCTCACGGCCAAGTCAAGCAGTCGCTTCGGTGGTCCGTCCCAATCAGCGCCGACACGACCACGTTGGTATCAAGCACCAGCCGCACGACGACGCCTTTCCGCCCGAACGGCATCCACTTCCCTCTGAATCTCCGCCATAGTCATCGGCGGAAACCCGGCCGCCGCCAACTCGTTGGCCGCGTCCATAAGCTCCCGTCCGGCGCGCCGACGAAGCGCATCCCGAATCATGGCCTCAACAGCGCCGGCGCCAAGCAGTCCTTGACTCCTCGCTTCCTCCGCCAACTCCTCCGGCAACTCGATGGTGATCGTCGTCATGAGTGGTCCACCCCATAGTCAACCGTGCTGTCGGTTGCCTGCGCACGTCCCCACTTCACCGCAGCGAACCGTCAACGACAATTGTCCAAATACTGATTTCCCGGTCCTTCGACAGCAGCTCCGCTTCCTGTCGCAGTTCCTCCCGCGCGGCGTCAATCGACTCCCACTTCGGGCGGTGGTGCTTCCGAAGCTCTTCGGGTCGCGGAAGGCTCATCCACACGACCACGTAAACGCCGTGCCTCGCGCCCAGTTGAGGCATGTACCGCTCACCGAGCTGCGCCCGAACCGCCGTCCTCGCCTCATCGTTGCCCGACAACTTGACCTCGATGGGCACACGGATCGCATTCCCCGACACCGTCCCGCGAGCCGGCACCTGCACCAGAATGTCGAGCTCGGAGCCGGGCTCGCCCCCGCTTGACCTTGCCACCGTGCGTCTGTGGATCTCCGCCTCCCGATCTGCCGCTACGGCGCAATTTTGAAAGTACGCACGTACTGCTCCGCAGAGCTTGCTGGATACGTGCTCCTCCGCCTTCGGCGTCGGTGTGGCGCCCCTCGCGGTATTCCACAGGTCCTCGGGGCTCTCGCCCCCGTCACCGCTCAGTGCCTCCTCATAATTCTCCAAGGCGCACTCGATCCCATCGATAACGTCGTCCTCCGAACGTATCAGTCGTGCAGCCGCCGCTCCGAGCACGTCTGCGACCACACCCACAGAAAACGGCGACCAGCGCGAGAGGCGCCAAGCCCGCTCGGCCTCGGACCTCACCAAGGGTAGCCATGCATAACACCCTGCAAAACGGTCCTCAAGTCGCCGCAGCGCGGTCACCGCGTCGGCATCCTCCAGGCCGGCAAGATGCGAGATCGACTGAGTCCGCAGATTGCGTGCGGAGTCCTCGGGCGTCACCCAGTGGGCACCATCGCCTTGCCGATCCGCTTCGGGCGGAAACAGCTCAATCAGGACCTCCGCCAACTCGCCCACCTGCTGCGTCACCAAGGAATCCAACAGTCGCGCTTCCCTCTCGTGAGCGACCTGGCCCAGAACCCTGCGTCCTCTTTCAGGCACGGACAGCAAGAACTCCCGGAGAACATGCCACGCCTCCCGGGCTCTCCTGTGCAAGAGTGCTACAGCAACGCGCTCAAGCACGTCGTCCGTGGCGCCCGCTGCCCCGCCGAACATACCCAGGCACTCGGGGATCGACTTGTCCGGCGCACGGGTCAACACGAACTCAGCAACTGCGGTGGCACTCGGCTCGACGATTTCGCCTCCGCGCAGTGCGGCGCACAGCCTCTCGTCGAGCTCCCGATTGGATACGTCCATCAATACGGACAGCAAGCTCGGCAGCAGTTCGCGGAAGGCGTCGTCTTGACCCAGGGCCAGCGCCATGATCTCTTGACACACGCTTGCGGGGTTCTTCTCGTTGAGAAGTCTCAGAATATCCTGTTTCGGTTCTCGGGGTTCACCCACCAAATCCGGTACGACTTGGCGGAGGATGTATCGGCACCAATTCCCCCACCAGGAATGGCCCCGGGAACTGAGCCAATCCGCGTCACGTTCTAGAAGAAGCCACATCGCTGCCATGACATCGACATGAAGCGACTTCGGCGACACGGCCTTGGCGGCCTCTGACACGACGTCCGCATTCGACAGATAGGCCTTTGCCGTTGCAACGATTCGGGTCCGAATCCCGCAGTCGGCTTCCCGCCAACCGGGCGTCGTGGTAAGGAACCGCTGGAACTCGGGCTCATTGCTTGTCGGTTCAAGTGTGAGGTCCGTGCACAGCCGGCGGAAGTACCGTACCTCCTCCGTCTCGGCGAGTCGGAGAGTCTCCATTACCCGCCGAGATGGTGGTGGATCCAGCGGGCCCACTTCTTTTCCCTGCCGCGAGCGATCGGTCTGCATCTCCCAGCGCCCGCGGAGTTCCTTGGCTCGGTCGGAAGCCAACTCCACGGAGCGTTGGTTGCCCAAGATCGACTTCACGGGTTCGTCGTCGCATACGCGGAGCCAGGCGTCGACGTTTTCGGAGCTGGTCTCCCAGGGGAGCAGCCATGCCAGATGCAGGTAGTTCTGCCGTGAGATCTTCGGGTATTGTTCGTCGCAAGCTCGGTCGAGGAGCCAGCGGAAGTCCTCGACGTTGCGGAGCCCCGGCGTACGGTGCTCCATCGTCATCATCTGCCGCCGGGTCTTGGAGTCGCTCGCCAAGAGGTCGATCAGGCGCCGTCGGGCGCCGCGATTCGCATGCAACGGCGCTCTCTCGTGCTGTTCGGCCGGCGAAATCCCGTGCAGCGGGTCCTTCGGCAGCCACGCGAGAGGGCTCGTGTAGTGACGAGCCCACTCGTTGACCAAGGCCGTCAACTCGCGGGACACTACCGGGTCATCGAGGTGGTGCAAGGCGGCCTGCGCAATCCGCATTGCGATTCGGTGCATGGCGCCGGTATCGCGGGAGGCGGACGCTTGACCCTTTGCCCAACGTAGCCCGGCCTCAAGGTGCCCCGTGGCGGCGAATTCGTCCTGGTCGAGCTGCAGGAGAAAGCTCTGGTACGCACCATACAACGTCGGGCGGCGCTTGGGCGTCAACGCGTGGAGAAGGTCGGGGGTTGACAGGTGGTCTGGCCACATGCACTGCAGGGCGATGCCCTTGAGCTGGTCTTCGCGGTCTTCCGGCAACCCCGCAATCAGTGGCTTGAGGCGCTGGCGTGCGGTCGTGTCGCCGCAGTCACGCAAGGCGTAGCCGGCGACGACCCGTATGGGAATCGTGACGGCGGAGTCGAGAACGACGTCGGCAAGCTCGGCGCTCAAGGAGGGGAACCTCCAGGCACGAACGAGGTCGATGGCGCACTCGAGCTGGTCGCTGCAGCCATCCGCTCGGGCCACAAGCAAGGGCCGCAGGTCCGAGTCGGCATGAGCGTAGCGAAGCCCCCGGAACTCCAGTACGCCGGGCCGCAACTGAGCTGCGGTCAGCTCTCCTCGACGAAATCGGTCGAGCAGCGCGAGAGTTGCATCCCGTCTGAGGTTGGAGTCCGCGACATCGGAAAGGCCGATCACGTCGGGGTCGCGACTCGCGATCCAGTGGGCCACGTCGGCGTTGAACATCGCCGCAAAGGCGGCTGTCTCTCGGAGGGGCCCGGCGACGCCGTTGGTCCAGCCGTCCGGTCCCGCGAGGAGCGCCTTGGCCTGATGTGTCGGCAGGTGTCCGAGCCGGCGGCCGGCCAGGTACTCGGCGAACTGTCGGTGGGCGAAACGGAAGGAGGCCGGTGACGTGGAGTCAGAAACTCCGGACAGCCGTATGGCGTCCAGCTCGCGTGAGCTAATCGTGGGTTCAAGTTCCTGACGGCCTAGCTGGTTCGGCAGGGGTTCGTCACGGAGGTGCACGGCATCGCGGCCGCCGAGGATCATGCAGCAGGCCAAGCGTTCAGCCGCTTCCAGCAGCTCGGTCGGTGGAAGAGGATTCTGGGTGTCGATATCGCGGCGGTGCTCGGGGTCGGACGCAAGCAGTTGGAACCCGTTCTGGAAGAGATCCCTCACGGAAGCAGGTAGTCCATGGTTGGACTGGTGCAATCGCATCAACATGCGGAGGGAAAGGGGTTGGGCGGCGAGACTTTGGGCGCCCGAGCTATAAATCCGCTCAAGGAAGGCGGCGGGCGCGATGCCCAGGGACTCGGCGGCGGTATGGATGTCTTCGTCGCTGAGCGGCTGGAGAGCGGCTGTGGCGAGCGATTCGCCCCCGACGAGCTCGCGGATGACCTGCGTGAGCTCGGAGGGCCAGACGGCCGACCGACACGTGATTCTGATCGACGCGTCGGCGCCGGCCAAGTCTTCCGTGATCCAACGCTTGATCGCAAGCCAGCGGCGACGCGCTGGTAGCATCGCCTCGTCGAGGGCATCCAGGTAGAGAACGGTTCTCTCCTCGGCACCTCGGGATCGCTCGGCGAGGTGTTGACGAAGCTCGGTGGAGGACTCGGCGAACTCCGCCAATCTGCACCAGTGCACGGTTGCGCCAGCGAGCCGCTCCTGATCGGCGAGTCGAGCGGCTTCCGTGGTCTTGCCGGCGCCGGCGGCCCCCAGCATGACGAGGCCGTGAAAGCGAGACAGCTCCAGGGTGCTCAAGTCCTCCGTCTTGGCCTCCGTGGTCGCGGACCAGACCCGCTCGATATTCCAGGTCGGCGATTCGGCGGTCATGACCGGTTGGCCTCGTTTCCCGACACGCGGCGAGCGAGCGCTTCCCACGCGGTGCGGTAGTCGTCCTCGCGGTGGCAGCGGTCGAACGGGGCGTGGTACTCGATCACGCGTTCCACGGGGCCGCCGGGGAGCGTGTCGTCCTGGATGCGGCGGCTGATGACGCCTGCGCGAAGGTCGCGGACGTCCTCCCAGCCGAGCGGCGTGTTGGCGGGGGTGATGCCGCCGGGGCGGCGCAGGGTCCAGGCGGTGTCGCCTTTGATGGCCTTGCGGGGCAGGCCGACGCCGGGCAGGCCCTTGGAGACGGTGAAGACGATGCGGCCGTTGGCGTCGTACCAGGTGTCGGCCTCGTACTGGCGCATGATGGGGAACTGCACACGGTAGATGGTGAGCAGCTCGTCGAGGGTCAGGCCGAGGGCGAGGGCGGCGAGGACATCGATCTCGAGGAGCGCTTGGCGCCGGGCGAAGTCGGTGCGTAGAGCGATGTCGCGGTCCCACGTAGGCGACAGCGCATCCCAGTCGTCCGGCAACCGGGTGTCGGGGCGCGTCCAGGCGTCAATGCGGAAGACGTCGATCGACGGGAGCGCGGGTTCGGCCGCAACGGCGCCCTGGGCGTCCCCCTCCCCTTCCCCGACTTCCAGCAGGTCGACGGCACACAGCTCGGACCACAGATCGGCGTAGTGAGTGGTCAGGCAGTTGAGGCGCAGCGCGCGAAGCCACAGCGCGGCGCGCAGACCGGGGTGGCAGTCGTCGGTGAGGATGGGGAGACGCGTCAGCCATCCCTGCCAAATGTCTCCGGCACCCGAGCTCTTGATGAAGAAGTCGAGGACGACGGACATCGACAGGGCTGCGAAGTCGAGACATGCACTCACGTCGCGGAAGACGCTTGCAATCGCGATGTGAGCGGTCTCGCGCGGGATCAACGCGGTGATGAGATTCCGCTCGTCGGTTGGTCCGACCCTACGGCGATTCACCACGCGGTAGTAGTCAGTGTCTTCGGTTAGCGGGTCGTGACGAGAAAATCCACGAAAATGTGTGCAGGTACCGCGGGCATGTGCCGATACGTGAAGTATGGCGCGCAAGAACGGCGACCGCGGCGATTCGCAGGGTCCCGGCCCTCGGCGGGACCCGC
>JAJEEA010000259.1 GCA_022821235.1 Vicinamibacteria bacterium | reverse complement strand
CGGCGCCCGCGGCGTGCGGCGGCGCCGCGGCCGGCGGCGAATCGCGCCCCCAGCGCGACGCCCTGAACGCGATGGTCCGATCGATGGACTCGGCCAGGACTATCGGGCTGATCGCGTCGTAGAAATAGAGATGGCCCCGGCCCACGAGGGCGGCGATGGCGGCGGACAGGTCCGGCGAGGTCAGCGGGCCGGTGGCCACGATGACCGGCTCGCGGGGGTCGCCCGCGCGGGAGAGGTCCCGGACCTCCTCGCGCCGGATGGCCACCAGCGGCTCCCGCTCGAGGGCGGTGGTGATCCCCTGCGCGAACCGCGCGCGGTCGACGGCGAGGGCGCCGCCCGCGGGCACCCGGGTCTCGTCGGCCACCCGCATCACCAGCGAGCCGAGCCGGCGCATCTCCTCCTTGAGCAGCCCCACCGCGTTCTCGACCTGGTCGGCGCGGAACGAGTTGCTGCAGACGAGCTCGGCGAGCCGGTCGGTATGGTGGACGGGGGTCGGCCGCACAGGCCGCATCTCGTGGAGGGTGACGGGAACGCCCCGCCGCGACGCCTGCCACGCCGCCTCGCTGCCTGCGAGCCCGCCCCCGATGATGTGGATCAAGCGCGACTCCAAGAATGCGATCGATTTCGCCAGGAGCGGTCCCCCGACCTCCCTACCGGACCGGACGCACCAATGCCGAAACGAGCTCTCGATGGCCTTCGGACAGCTCGTTCACGCGCCCTGACAAGACCGCCACGTCATGCCGCGTCCACCAGATACCGATCAGGGTTCCGGCCATCAAGGGTACCGACACCCATCGGTACCGTTTCTCGCTCACGTCGCCCTCGCCGGAGCTCCGAACCACGGCACCGGCGGTAACCCATGTCCGTGTCTGAAGACATGGCGTGACGGACCACCGGCTAGGCCACCCGCCGGCGCGTGCCGCCGCCCGGCCGCTTCGGGCGGCCCTTCGCGGCCGGCTTGGCCGTCGGCTGCTCCTCGACCCAGCGGCCGTCGCGGTAGACGGCGCGCCACCGGGTGGGCCGTCCGCCCTCCTCCGACGTCACGTACTGCGCGCCCGCCTTCCGCGAGAACCGGATCACGGCGGGCCGCCCCTCGGGGTCCTCGACCGGCGCGTCGAGCAGGTAGCGGAACTTGGGATCGAGCTCGTCGGCGTGCGGCTTCAGCTCCGACACCTTCGGGGCGCGCGTCTCGCGGTGCCGGGGGAAGCCGCTCGCGGCGAGGAACAACCCGGCCGCCCCGTCGCGCAGCACGTAGTGGTCGTCCACCGTCTCGCACCGCAGCTCGGGCATGGGCACCGGGTCGGCCTTGGGCGGCGCCGGCTCGCCGTTACGCAGCAGCTTGCGCGTGTTCCTGCACTCGGGGTTCGAGCAGCCGAAGAACTTGCCGAAGCGCCCCGACCGCAAGGGCATGTCGGCCCCGCACCGGTCGCACGCGATGGTCCGCTCTGGCGCCGCGCCGGTGCTGAACGTCCCCTCCTCGATCTCGTGGCCGGCGCAGTAGGGGTTCTTGCCGCAGACGTGCAGCTTGCGGCGGGCGTCGACGACGTAGCTGTCCATGGCCGTGCCGCACGTCGGGCAGCGGTGCTTGGCCCGCAGCAGCCGGCTCTCGCCCTCGTCGTCGCGCTCCGCGTCGGCCGCCTCGTCGGCCGGGGTGAGGTCCATGGTCTCCTTGCAGCGCTCCTTCGGCGGCAGCCCGTATCCCGAGCACCCCAGGAACACGCCGGTGCTGGCCGACCGGATCTGCATCTTCCGGCCGCAGGCGGGGCAGAGGATCGCCGTCTCCGTCGGCGTGTTCTTCCGCATGCCCTCGGGCCGGGCCGCCGCCTCGAGCTTGTCGGAGAAATCGCGGTAGAACGTGTCGAGCACCTTGAGCCACTCGCTGTCGCCGGACGCGATCTGGTCGAGGTCCTGCTCCATGCCCGCGGTGAACGAGTAGTCGAGGAGGTCGGCGAAGCTCTCGACGAGGCGGTCGGTCACGAGCTCGCCGATCTTCTCCGCATAGAAGCGGCGCTTCTTCAACGACACGTAGCCCCGGTCCTGGATGGTGGAGATGATCGAGGCGTAGGTCGACGGCCGTCCGATGCCGCGCTTCTCCAGCTCGCGCACGAGGCTGGCCTCGCTGTACCGCGGCGGGGGCTTGGTGAAGTGCTGGACGGGCTCGAGCTTCGCGCAGTCGAGCCGTTCGCCCGCGGCGTAGCCGGGGACCTCGGCGAGATCGCCCTTGCGGGACGCGGGCGGCAGCACCCGCGTGAACCCGTCGAAACGGACCACGCGCCCCCGGACCCGCAGCTCGAACGGACCCGCCTCGACCGTCACCGTGGTGCTCAGGTACTGTGCCGGGGTCATCTGGCAGGCGATGAACTGGCGCCGGATCAGGTCGTAGAGGCGGCGGCCGTCGGCGTCGGCGCCGGACAGCGCCTCCGGCGGCGCCGCCACGTCCGTCGGCCGGATCGCCTCGTGCGCCTCCTGGGCGCCCGCCTTGCTGGCGTAGACGGTCGGCCGCGCCGGCAGGTACTTGGGGCCGAAGGCCGAGCCGATGTAGTCGCGCACGCCGGTCACCGCCTCGCGCGAGAGGTTCGTGGAGTCGGTGCGCATGTAGGTGATGTGGCCGCCCTCGTACAGCCGCTGCGCGAGGGTCATCGTCTTCCGCACCCCGAAGCCGAGGCGGGCCGAGGCGGCCTGCTGCAGCGTCGAGGTAATGAACGGGGCGGAGGGCCGCGCCGTCGTCGGCTTGCTCTCGACCCCCGCGACCGTGAAGTCCACGCCGCCGAGGCGCGCGACGGCGTCGTGCGCCTCCTGCCGGTTCCGCGGCCGGAAGGCCCGGCCGTCGGCCCTGAAGACCTGGAAGCGGCAGGGGTCGCCGCCGTCCGCCCGCGCCAGGTCGGCGAAGACCTCCCAGTACTCCTCGGGCTCGAAGGCGCGGATCTCCCGCTCGCGCTCCACCACGAGCCGCACCGCCACGGACTGCACGCGGCCCGCCGACAGGCCGCGGGCGACCTTCGCCCAGAGCAGCGGCGAGACCTCGAAGCCGACCACGCGGTCGAGGAACCGCCGCGCCTGCTGCGCGTTCACCCGGTTCGCGTCTATCGCCTTGGGGTGCGAGAACGCCTCGCGGATGGCGTTGCGGGTGATCTCGTTGAACACCACCCGGCGGAAGCGGGCGGGGTCGCCGCCCATCTCCTGCTGGAGGTGCCAGGCGATCGCCTCCCCTTCGCGGTCGAGGTCGGTGGCGAGATAGACGGGGTCGGTCTTGCCGGCCAGCCGCTTGAGCTCGCCGACGACCTTCTCCTTGCCCGGCAGGACCTCGTAGGTGGCGCGCCAGCCGTTGTCCGGATCGACGCCCATCCGTCGCACGAGCTGCCGCCGCGCCTGCTGGCGGCGCTCGGCCGGACTCGTCCGCCCCCCCGCCTTCCGCCCGCCGGACGCGGGGCGGCGCTCGCGGGCGCCGCCCTTGCCGCCGACCGGGAGGTCCCTGATGTGCCCCACGCTCGACTTGACGAGGTACTCGGGGCCGAGATAGCGGTTGATGGTGCGGGCCTTGGCCGGCGACTCGACGATGACCAGGGATCGTGCCATGGCTCTACTGTAACGCGACTGCAACCGGGGCTGTCGAGAGCGGCGCATCCGCCGCGGTCCCGCGGCGCCCGCGGGTCCCGACGAGGCGCCCCCCGCTCCCGCCCGGCTCTCCGTCGGCCCGCGGCCGCGCTCGGCGCGCGCAACCGGCCCCTTCGGACTTTCCTGGGGCGAACGGCTCCTAAGTTACCATCCCGGCCCGCACGAACCCGCCGCCGCCGACGCGGGCGATCCGTCCCTGCAGCTCCAGGTCGGTGAGCCGGGCGAGCAGCGTCGCGCTGTCGAGGCCGCTTCGGGCGGCGAGGTCGTCGAAGGCGTAGACCTCCCCCGCGTCCATGTGGCGCAGGACGGGGTCCGGCGCGCCCCCGGATGCGACGGCGCGCCGAGGCTCCGGCGCACCCGCCCCTCCGGCCGCGGGAGCCGCCTCGAGGCCCAGCTCCTCGATGACGTCGTCCGCGGCCTCGACGAGCCGCGCGCCGTCCTTGAGCAGAGCATGGGCCCCGCGGTTCCGGCCGCTCAGCACGTTCCCCGGCACCGCCATCACGTCGCGCCCCTGCTCGAGCGCGAGCCGCGCGGTGATCAGCGATCCGCTGCGCTCGGAGGCCTCCACCACGACCACCGCCCGGGACAGGCCGCTGATGAGACGGTTGCGCATCGGAAAGTAGGCCGGGCGCGGGGTGGTCCCCGGCGGAAGCTCGCTCACGAGCACGCCGTGCCCGGCGATGTCGCGCGCGAGGCCCGCGTGCTCGGGCGGATACACGACGTCGACGCCCGACCCCAGCACCGCGATCGTCCGCCCGCCCGCCGCGAGCACGCCCCGGTGGGCGGCGGAATCGACCCCTCGCGCCAACCCGCTGACGACGGAGACGCCCCGCGACGCCAGATCGGCTCCCAGGTTGCGGCTGACCTCGCAGGCATAGGGCGTGCCGGCGCGGGAGCCGACGACCGCGACCGCCGTCGCGTGCAGGGCGGTCACGTCGCCGCGGAGCCACAGGACCGGGGGCGGGTCCGCAATCGCGGCCAGCGGCGCCGGATACCGCGAGTCCGACCAGGGAACGGCCTCGATGCCGGCGGCCGTCGCCGCCTCCATCGCGGCCTCGGCGCGGTCCCGCGCCACCGCCAACCGCCCGGGACTCGCCAACCGGG
>JAJEEA010000065.1 GCA_022821235.1 Vicinamibacteria bacterium | reverse complement strand
CGCCGCGGAAGCGCCGGGCCGCTCCGGCGCGCCGGCCGCGCGGGCCGCCTGCGCCCGCTCCGCGTCGAGACGCTGGAGGAACGTGCGCACGTCGGTGACGAAGGTGTTGTGGCTGGCTCCGACGCCGCGGAGGCTGCCGTGGTAGACCACCAGCGTCCACCACGCGTCGAGCAGGTCGTCCGCGTCGGGCTGGTCCTCGAACACCGCCCCCGGCGCCGCCAGCAGGACGGCGGCGAGAGGCGCCAGGCAGTGCTGCCGGTCGAGACCCGGCGCCAGGTAGCCGACGTACAGCCGCCCCGGCCGCGATCGGTCGGTACGGGCGAACCACGAGTCGTCGGCGGACAGGCCGGGCGGCGGAAAAACGGCCATGTCGCGGCCGTACAGGCGCCGCACCTGGTCGCGGGCGGTGCGGATGGTGGCGGTCGAGGCGATGTACTTCGGGCGCACGCCGCGGCGTTCGAGCACCGTGTCGACGGCCGCCTCGTAGACCCCGGCCACCGACCCGAGGGGCCCCGCGATCAGGTGCAGCTCGTCCTGTATCACCAGCTCCGGCGGCCGGCGCACGCCGCGGCCGAAGAACGCCGCCGCGCGCTCCTCCCAGGCCAGCCGCGCGAACTTGTCGATGGTGCCGACGAGCAGCGACGGCGGTCGCTCGTACAGCGCTTCGTCCACCACGCGGCAGGGCAGCGGACGCCCGTCGCCGAACGCGCACCCGGGGTTGCCGCACAGAAAGCCGGACTCCCGCGGGCCGGCGCGGTAGCCGTACGGCGCGGCGAACGGTCGGCCGCACCAGGGACAGGCCTGCAGCCCGGGAAGGGGGCCGCCGCCGACGGCGACGCCCGGCGCGCACGCTCGAGCGCCGTCGCCGGCCGGCGGTGCGGCGGTCTCCGGCCCTGCCCCGACCGATCCCGCGGCGGGACCGGCCTGGCGAGGCGCCGGATCCGCGACCTGCTTCGCGGCCTCCTCGAGGGTGTTGGGGCTGGCCACCGCCCCCACCCACAGCCCGGCCGTGATCGGCTCGTCGCCGAGCGGCGCGGCGCCTAGCCGGCGCAGCCGCTCGAGCGCACAGACGATGCGCGCCGCCCGTTCGAACTGCTGCCGCGTCAGCAGCCGCAGGGTATAGCGCATGAGCACCGCGGTGCCGGCGCCGGCTTCGCCGTACCGCAGCCGCCGCCAGACGATGAGAAAGGCGATCAAGCCCAGGTAGGCTTCCGTCTTGCCGCCGCCGGTCGGGAACCAGATCAGGTCCAGCACGTCGCGGCACGCGTCCCGTTCGTCGAGGGTCGACTCGATGACCGCCAGCAGGAACGCCAACTGGAACGGCCGCCAGCGGTAATCCCGCACGTCCCGGTACCGGCCCGCGGCGATGTCGTGCTGGCGCATCTGGTCGAGCATCGCCCGATTGGCCAGCCGGAAGGCGAGGGCCGCGTCGTCGTCGCGGCGCAGCCTCTCCACCCCGCCCCGCATCCGTTCCTGCGCCGCGTCCATCCGCGCGCAGATGCGGTTCGCCGCCGCCCGCTCGCCGGCCGCGAACCGGCGCGCCGCCGCGCGCTGCCGGCCGATCCACGCGCCATAGGCGGCTACGAAGGCCTCGAACCGGAGGAGACACTCCGGGAACGTCGCCTTCGCCGCGATGTCCTGCATCACCAGCACGCGGTCGTCGACGCCGTCGACCCGCGTCGTCACCAGCGGCACGTCCACCGCCGGCATGCACGCCGACCGGATCCGCGGCGGCCGGCCCGGCTCCAGCGCCCAGTCGGCCGCGGCGCCGTGGCCGATTGCGTAGATGTGCGTGTCCCGGTACCGGAGCTCGATCTCCTGTTCCTCGTCGGTCAGCAGGGCGGGGTCCACGCGCGGGTACTCGGCCAGCTCCCCCGCCTCGACCTCGCATTCGAGACGGGCCTCGAACAGGCGCCGTTCAGCCCGATCCGTGCCGGGCGGCGCCTCGGGCCGACGGTTCGCGAAGACGACCGTCAAGATGTGCCCGCCCCCGTACGGCCGGCGCCGCACGTCGACCTGTGCGTCCCATGCAGGCGTTGCGGCCCCCTCGGGGCCCGGAGGAGTCGCCGGAGAGGCGTTCGAGAAAGTGGCCGTGACGAGGTCGCCATCCCGATACGGTCGGCGGCGCACGTGCCGTCTCACGCCGACCGGCGCCTCGGCCTCGCCGTCGGGCCAGATCAGACCGCATTCGAACGGCGTACGCTCGTAGCGCGCGCGGGACCCGCCGCCGTCGTCCGTTCCGCCGCCACCGGGATGATCGCCCTCCCGGTGGGCCACGAACCGGCCCGACGGGCCGCGTTCGCGCACCCGCCGGTAGCTCGCCGCAGACGCGGTGACGCGCAGGCGCGCATCGCCGCGCACGTAGAAGGACACGCCGACCGAAGACGGGGGCACGTAGCGGCGGCGGCCCACCGGCCGGGCCGCAACGCCGCCCGGCGCCCCTTCGGCGCCGACCGGCGCGTCATCGTCCTCCTCGTCGTCCGGCACCGCCGCCGACTCGGCCCCGTGCGCTTCCCGCGGGTCCGCGGGTCGCCCGGCCGTAGCGTGCCGGGGTTCGTGCCCGTACTGCTCCGGCTGCGCGGGATCGAGCCCGGTCATTCCCCAACCGGCCGGATCGACCGGGTGCAGCACCCCGGCCGGGTAACGTTCGACGGGCGAACCGCGCAACCAGCCGGAACCCGCCGGACCGACGAGCTGGCCGCGCACCCAGTCGAGCAAACGCCGTCGCTGAACGCGGAGACCGGCTCGGGCCGATTCCCTGCCCACCGCCGCCGCCCCATCGCGCTCCGGCCCGTCGCCGCGCCCGCTCCCGGTCCCGGCCGCCACGCGCTCCGGGCCGTTCGGCTCGACGCCATGGCGCTCGGGCTCCCGCTGGACCCGGTCCACCGGGCTCCCGCCGTTCTCGGGGCAACGCGGGGTCGTCATCACGGGACCGTGGTTTCAGACGTGGAGCTCCGCCGGCGGGCGTTCGACAAGCCCGGACCGGGATGACCCGAGCCTGGGTGCACGTCAGATTCGTGAGATGGCTGCCACCCTGGGCTGTCGGCTCCCGATTCTCGGTGTTCTCGGCTGCGAAACCCCTCCGGAACGCGCCGTCCCGGCCTCGCGGTACGGTTTGCGGTCCGCGTCTCACTTTCCTGACGTGCGCCCCCCGAGCCTTGACCCGAGGACGAATAGAATCGTATTCTAGCCGTCATGAGCACGACCGTGCATCTTCCGGCGGACCTGCTCGCCGCCGTGGACCGCGAGGCGCAGGGGCGCAAGCTGAGCCGGAACCGCTACATCATCAACGCCCTCGAGCGGGCGCTGGCGACCGAGACCGCGTGGAGCGCCAGGTTCGTCGAAGAGCTGGCAGCGGCGCAGGCCGATGGCTCGGGCGCGACCCTGGAGGACCTTCGCGGCGCCGTCGCGGCGCACAGGACGAGGAAGGGGCCGCCCGCGCTTTGACCTACGTGCTCGATACGAACACGCTGTCGTTCGCCCTCGCGGGTGACCCGGCGGTGTGTCGGCGCATGCTGTCGGAGTCGCGTACCGACGTCCGGTTGCCGCAGCCCGCGGCGGCGGAGATCGAGTACGGCCTCGCACGCCTGCCCGCGTCCAGGAAGCGCGACCGCCTGATCGAGCGTTTCCACGTGTTCCTCGCGGAAATACCCCGCATGGCGTGGACGGACGCGGTGAGCCGGGCATTCGGTGCGGCCAAGGCCGACCTGGAACGCCGCGGCGTCCGGATCGAGGACTTCGACGTCGCCATCGCCGCTCATGCGCTCGCCGGCGACGGCACCCTGGTCAGCGACAACGTCGATCACATGCGCCGCATTCCCGGTCTTCGCGTCGAGAATTGGCGCAGGCACAATCCGGAAACGCCGCGAAGGCGATAGCGACACGCCGACGGCCGTTCGGCCGCCTTCTGCCGACTCTCACCGACCGAGCAGGTTGCGGTGCACCACCGCGACCCCGTGCATGTAACCGCCGAACCGCGCGAACCGCGGGTCGGCGGCGAGGAAGATCTCCTCCCGCGCCGCCTCGTCCCGCCCCCACGCCTCGTGGTAGAGCCCGCGGTAGAGATGGGCGTAGAAGCGGGCGCTCGCCTGCACGCCGGCCTCGGCGAGGACCTCCTCGGGGGTCATCCGGCCGCGGAACATCTCGTAGATCTCGGGCATGGGCCGGCGCCGGTCGCGCCCCACCGGCAGCAGCGCCTCGAGCGCCGCCTCGGGCGACTCGCCGCGGGCGACGCACAGGAAGTGCCACGCGGCGTTCTCGACGTCGTTGGGGTTGACGATGCGGTGGTCCTCGAACTGCCGGCGGCAGTCGTCGTAGCGCCCGGCGTAGTAGAGGGCGATGCCCCGCTGCCAGAACTGGGGGGCCGCGTCGGGCCGCGCCCGCGCCACCTGGTCGAAGCCGGCCACCGATTCGTCGATGCGGCCGGCGAGGAAATCGGCCTCGGCCTGGCGCATGATCTGGCCCGCCGTCTGGGCCTCGACGGCGGCGGCCCCGGCCGCGAGCGTCAGGGCGGCCAGCCCCACGCGGGACATTGTCGGAATGCTCCTCGGCATGATCTCACCTCAAATCCTCACGGCAGGCGCCTGTCCGTGCTGCGGCGCGGACTGCCCGGCAGACAGTATACGCAGGCCGTGCGCGGGCCGGCATCCCCGGGGCGGGTGCACGACAAGAAAGCAGCGCGCCGCCACGCGAGCGCCACGCGAGGCCTGGCGTGCGAGCGCCGAAGCGCCGCGGCGGCGTCTTCGCGAGCGCCGGCCCGGGCCGCTCCGGTGGTATCGAGCGGCCGACCGGGCCGGGGAGCGGTCGCGTCACAATGATGTCGTCCGCCCGTGCCGGGGCACTCGTGCGGCGTCCCCCGGTCATTGGTCAGCCAGGCCGCTCCGGCGCGTTACTCGGCGGCGTCGCCTCGATCTCGTCGCGCCTCCCCGCCCGTGGGCCCGCCCGACCCGCCGACCGGCCGCCGACCTTCGAGAGGAATCGACCGGCTCCTACCGGCTCCCGGATACGCCCGCCGGCCCGCGCTATAATCGGCCGATACGTCGTACATGCGCCGCTGGGATCTTCCCGCGGGCGAGAACGAGAAGGAGAGCAAGCAATGAAGAAGATGCTGCTGTTGGGCGCCGTGTTGCTCGTGGGCTTCGCGACCGGCACTCCCGCGGAGGAGCAGGTCGCCGACATGACCTTCTTCCTCACCAGCGCCGGCCCCGGGGACGGCGCCAACCTCGGCGGCCTCGCAGGGGCCGACGCCCACTGCCAGTCGCTGGCCGCGGCGGTCGGGGCCGGAAGCCGGACGTGGCGGGCCTATCTGAGCACCACCGGCGAGGGCGGCGTCAATGCGCGTGACCGCATCGGCACCGGCCCCTGGCAGAACCACGCCGGCGTCGTCGTCGCGCGCGACCTCGACACGCTGCACTACGAGAACAACCTGACCAAGGAGACCGTGCTCAACGAGCAGGGCGGGATGACCCCGGGCCGGGGCGACAGCCCCAACCAGCACGACATCCTGACCGGGTCGTACCTCGACGGCACCGCCGTCATGAGCGACGGGGACACCACCTGCGGCAACTGGATGTCGAACGCCGACGGCGAGGGCAGCGCCATGGTCGGCCACTTCGACCGCACCGGCGGCGGCGCGAACCCCAACTCGTGGAACTCGGCCCACGGCTCGCGCGGCTGCAGCCAGGCCAACCTGCAGGCCACGGGAGGCAACGGCTACTTCTACTGCTTCGCCACCAACTAGTGCTGCGCCACGGCTGAATGTTCGGGCATGAGTGCTGTGATCGTCAACGATTGCGCGGCCGAACCCATGTCCGTATCCGAAGATTGTGGCTTGACGGACCACTAGTCGTCTGCGCCGCAGCACGGCGCGGACTCCCGCTGATCGGGTCGGGCGGGCAGCAGCCGCAAGGGCGTGCTGCCCGCCCCCGAACCCGACCAGGGAGCCTGATGATCGACCTGAACGATCTCGTTGAGAAGCTGCATCAGATGCGCGTGCACGGTGCGCGTTCGTCGCCTGAGCGGACTGTGCTGCACACGCACCTGTTCGGGTGCATCTTCGACGACGACATCGAGGCCGCCGGCACGAACCTGCGCGAGCTCGAGCGGCACTACAGGATCCGGTATGCGAATGTCGGCGTTCGCACCGAGAGGGCCGGACGCGCAATCTCGAAGACCGCGGTCAGGACCGGACCTATCGCGACCGCGGTCAGGGCCGGACGCAATCTCAAGGAGGTCATGACGGTGAACCCCGAGGTCGAGCGTCGGTGGCGCCGCCCCGAGCGCGAATAGTCCGAGAGCTGGCGCGGGGGCGTCGGCAGTCGCCGCTATAGAATCTCTCCGATGCCTCGTTCTCCTCGCCCTGCGCGGCCGCCGTCGGCCCCCGCACCGTCGGCTGCGGATTCCCCGTCGTGGTCACGTTCCGCGTCCGCCGTCCGCCACGCCCCCGCGATCCTGATCCTCTCTGCATCGACCGGCCTCGGAATCGCCCTGGCCCTCACCGCCGACCGGCCGATCCCCGAATCCGAGGTGGTCGACCGCCCCGTCCAGGTGACCGCCGACGGCTACGTGTCGTCGGACACCTGCCGGGCCTGCCACCCGTCGGAGTACGAGAGCTGGCACGGGTCGTACCACCGGACGATGACCCAGGTCGCCACCCCCGACACCGTCGCCGCCGACTTCGACCGCGTGCGGATCGACGCGGTGCACGGCGGCCCGATGCAGCTCGAGCGCCGGGGCGACGAGCTGTGGGCGGAGTTCGACGACCCCGGCTGGGAGGGGCCGGACGCCCAGCGTCCCCGCATCCGGCGGCGCGTGGTCATGATGACGGGGTCGCATCATCAGAACGTCTATTGGTACGCCACCGGGCACGACCGGGGGCTGAACGTGCTGCCCGGGGCGTATCTCCTCGACGAAGAGCAGTGGGTGCCGCGCAGCGCCCTCGTGCTGCACCCGCCGGGGCAGTCGCTGGCCATGCTCGACGGCCACTGGAACGCGGTGTGCATCGTGTGCCACACCACGCAGGGGCGCACCGCCTTCGACACGCCCTACCGCTCGCTGCCGTTCGTGGAGCAGGCCGTGGACACCACCGCGGCGGAGTTCGGCATTGCCTGCGAGTCGTGCCACGGCCCCGCCGAGGCCCACGTCGAGGCCAACCGTAACCCCTTGCGCCGCTACGGGCGGCACCTCGCGGGAGACGGCGACCCCACGATCGTGCAGCCCGAGCTCCTCGATCCCGCGCGGTCGTCGCAGGTCTGCGGGCAGTGCCACAGCGTGTGGGAGTACTACGACCCCGAGGACGAGCGGCGGGCGAGCCGCGAGGGGCTCCCCTACCGCCCCGGCGACGAGCTGCGCGACACGCGGTTCATCGTCCAGCCCGCGGCCGACCGCACCTCGGCCGACATCCGCGCGCTGGCCGCCGCCGACCCCGAGTTCGTCCGCGGCTCGTTCTGGCCCGACGGCACCATTCGGGTCTCGGGCCGCGAGTACAACGGGCTGCTCGACTCGTCCTGCTTCCGCGACGCGGAGACCCCGGAACGCACCCTGAGCTGCTTCTCGTGCCACGCCATGCACAAGACCGCCGACGACCCGCGGACGGTGGCGGAATGGGCCGACACCCACCAGGTGTCGTCGGGCATGGACGGCGACGAGGCGTGCCTGCAGTGCCACGAGCCGTTGCGCGCGGACCCCGCCGCGCACACCCGCCACGCCCCGGAGTCGGCGGGCAGCCGGTGCTACAACTGCCACATGCCGTACACGAGCTACGGGCTGCTGAAGGCAATACGCAGCCATACGGTGGGCAGTCCGTCGGCGGCGGAGACGGTGCAGTTGGGGCGGCCCAACGCCTGCAACCTGTGCCACCTCGACAAGACCCTGGCGTGGACCGCAGAAGCGCTGGAGGAGTGGTACGACATGCCCCTCCCCCCGATGCGGAACGGCGACCGCACGGTGGCGGCGGGGCTGCGCTGGATGCTGGCCGGCGACGCGGGCCTGCGGGCCCTCACCGCCTGGAGCATGGGCTGGGGGCCGGCCCGGGAGGCCTCGGGCACGACGTGGATGGTGCCCCACCTCGGCGAGGCCCTCGGCGACCCCTACGACGCGGTGCGGTTCATCGCCGCCCGCTCGCTGCGCAGCCTGCCGGGCTACGCCGACCTCGACTACGACTTCGTCGGCCCCCGGCAGGCGCGCGTCGACGCCGCGGTCCGGGTCCTGCGGGAATGGCGGGCGTCACCGGCCGCCCGCCTGCGGCGCGAGCCCGAGCTGCTCGTCGACCCGAGCGGCGAGCTGCGGGTCGACGCGATGCGGCGGCTCTTCGACGCCCGCGACCGTCGGCCGCTCTTCCTCCGAGAATAGTGGCTCAGCGAACCGCTCCCGACGTCGACTACGCGGCCCGCCACCTCCGCTTCGGGTGGTGGTCGCTGCTGGTCTTTCTCTCCGTCGGCTTCGCCCTCGAGCTGCTGCACGGGTTCAAGGCGGGCTTCTATCTCGACGTCACCAACGAGACGCGGCGGCTCATGTGGACCCTGGCCCACGCCCACGGCGCCCTGCTGGGCCTCGTGCACGTCGCCTGGGCGCTGTGCCTGCGGGCGTTCCCCGACCTCGGGGACGGCAGTCACCGGGTCGTCTCGCCGTGCCTGATGGGGGCGAGCGTGCTGCTGCCGGGGGGGTTCTTCGCGGGCGGGGTCCAGCTCTACGGGGGAGATCCGGGATTGGGCATCGCCCTGGTCCCGGCGGGGGCGGCGTGCCTGGCGATCGCGGTGTTCCTGACCGGGCGCGCTACCCGGAGGTGCGGGTAGGAACGCGGCCGCGAGCCACCCGTGTCCGGTTCCCGTCGCGCAAGGCGATGCGCCCGAGGGCGGCCGCTGCCAGCGCAACCACCCCTTCAGAGCGGCCGGAGTCCAGCGCATCCGAGAGATCGGCGAAGCCGTGCTGCGCAGCGAAGACGGCGAACGCGAGGCGCGGCCATTCGCCCGGGCAGCCGCGCCCGACGGCGCCACTGCCCGACCGACTCGACCCTCCACCGGGAGTCTGCGCCGTAGAACGGTGCAGACTCCCGGGTTGGTTGGGCGCCCAGCGGAGCCGTAGGCGACGGTGGGCGGGCAAGTCCGCGCGTTCCGCGGCGACGACGACTACTCGGCCGCGGCCACCGTGATCTCGACCTCGGCGTGCGAGATCAGCATGGCGTCGCTGACGAAGGCGCGCAGCATGTAGTCGCCCGGCTCCTCGAAGGTGACGGTGGTCTCGAGCGTGCCCGACGTCCAGCCGTCGCCTTCCATGCCCTCCTCCCATTCCTGGTACCCGTAGGGCTCGAACTCGGCGTCGGCGGGTCCGCGGTACACGGCCCACAGCACCGAGATGTGGTTCCGGGTCGGGGTCGGGCGGGTATAGCTCGGGATGTTGTCGGGAATCTGCGGTGCGCCGGGCGGCGGCACCAGCGTCGGGTCGCGGCGGCGCCGCGGGATGCTGTCGTCGCGTTCGGCTACCGGCGTCGGCAGGTCGTCGTCGGTCACCCGGGCGGTGAGGGTCACCGGGGTCCCCACCGCGACCGTGTCGTGGCTCGCCTCGACCGTGACCACCGGGTAGAGGTTCGTGTACAGCTCGTCCAAGCCCCGGCCGAACTGCGTCCGGGCGTTGGACGTGATGGTATTGACGTCGATCTCCCACTCGGGCTGCAGCCAGCCGTAGGCCCGCTGGGTGCTCCCCTGCCGGGTCACCTCCCAGATCAGCTCGGCGTCGCGGGGGAAGTCCGCGGGCACGTGCACGTCGAACTGGTAGCGGTTGGTGCGGGGATAGAAGTAGGTGGGCTGGCCGCGGTCGGGCTCGCCCGGCGAGAAGAAGTTGTCCTCGCCCACCGGCACGTTCGGCCGCTCGCGGTAGTTGCGGTTCAGATAGCCGTAGTGGAACTGGTAGCTGCCGTCCTCGTTCCGGGTCCACCCCTCGAAGATGGGCTGGATGTCCTGTCCCGAGTTGAACCGCTGCTGGGGCTGGGCCACGATGGGCACGTCCCGGCGGCTGACCTGCGCCGACGCGCCCGCAGCCGCCAGCACCAGTACCGCCCCCAACCCAACGGCGAGCCACCGTCGCACGGCTCGTCGACCTAGAAGCTGCATGCTCACTTTCCGTTCCCCTTCTGCTGCTTGAAAAAAACCCTCTGCGGGAGCCGCGGCGGCCCCCGCAGAGGGCATGGGTCTAGCCCGAAAATCGTCGCCTGCGGCTACGCTCGCCGCCCGACCGAGTCTCCCC
Organism: Vicinamibacteria bacterium; assembly: GCA_022821235.1. Lineage (GTDB taxonomy): Bacteria > Acidobacteriota > Vicinamibacteria > Vicinamibacterales > UBA8438 > JAJEEA01. The sequence continues at coordinate 1,583 of JAJEEA010000065.1, read as the reverse complement.
GGGCGTCCGCGCCTTCCACGACGCAGACGCCCGGCTGAACGCGGAACCGCCCGCCGCTAGTCGTTGTCGGCGTTCCTGGCCTCGAGCTCGGCCGCGTACTCCTCCTCGCTGAGGTCGTGCCAACTGATCCAGGCGAAGGCCATCTCGTCGACGGTGCGGCTGCCCCCGCCGGTCCAGTTCTTCGGGTCGTGGTTGCCGCGGTTGGCCTGCGTGTTGTCGTGATAGCTGATCACGTGCAGGGTCGTGCCCGCGGGGTACACCGGCTGCGCGTCGTCCTCGTAGTTGTAGACGATGTGCCAGTTGAAGTCGAAGTTGGCGCAACTGACCATCTCGGTCGACCCGTTCGGGTAGATCAGCTCCAGGCACTGCCGCGTCCCCAGGAAGTGCATGTGGGGCTGGAAGCCGGTCAGCTTGCCGGGCAGGTACATCTTCTGGTAGCCGTCGTGGCGGGTCACCTGGCCGGCCGGGATGTCGAGCTCGCCGGCCTGGCCGAGCTGGCGCGAGTAGAGGATGTGCTCGGGCTCGTAGTCCTCGGGATACAGCACGAAGCCCAGATCCGTCTGGTCGGTCACTTCCTCGCCCACCGAGTGGTAGTGGAAGCTGAACCGCACGCGCGCGTCGCCCGGGAAGAGCCGTCCCGTGCCGTCGGGATACACGTCGGCGTTCTTGCCGACAGCGTACTCGTTCAGGAACGCGTCCTCGGAGCTGTCGTTGAGCAGGGCGTCGGGATCGGTCACCGCGTAGGTCAGGGCGTGGTGGACCACCCGGAGGTCGCCGGCCCGGGTCTGGATGGCCTTGATGTAGCGATCCTCGGGAATGCCCGACGGGACGATATAGTCGCCCCACCAGTCGCCCGCCTCGGACGGCACGGTGTGCGGCGGCGAGGTCACGATGACGTCGGGCTCGATGGTCCAGGCCCCGAACTCCTGGAACTCGACCGCGGCCGGCGCGTCCTCGGGATTGCCGCGCGGCGCCCCGTTCTGCACCCAGTTGCTGACGGTCAGGATCTCGTCGTCGCTCAGCGACTTGTCGTCCTTGAAGCTCTGCACGCCGACCTTGGGGTCGATGTGCCACGGGGGCATCTCGCGCGCCTCGACCTTGGCGCGGATGGACCGGGCCCACGGCCGGGTCTCCTGGTAGGTCATCAGCGACATCGGGGCCATGTTGTTCGGCCGGTGGCACACCTGGCAGGAGCGCTGCAGGATGGGCTCGATGTCCTTGTGGAACGTCGGGTTCTCCGGCGCCTCGGCCGCGGCCAGGGCCGGGACCATCACCGCTGCTGCCGCCAGACAGCCGAGCACGAATCTGGCGTTTCTCATTCCCCTCACCTCCATGAGTCCCGAATCGCCGAGCGGGCGGACGCACGAATCGCCCGAATGTCGACCACGTAGCGCAATAGCTTAGCAGCGTCGAGGCGGGCTGTCCACCTCCGACAGGCGGCTGGGTGCACGTCAGATTCGTGAGATGACAGTCAGGCGGCCTTTGCGGCTCGTCGTTCCCAGAAATCCTCGAAGCGACCGCTGAGCACGCAGCACCGCAGGGCGATGATGGCGTTGGCGCCGGCCACCGTCCAGTGCATGCCG
>JAJEEA010000349.1 GCA_022821235.1 Vicinamibacteria bacterium | reverse complement strand
AAAGGCGCGGGTTCCCTCATGCATGCGGCGGGCCTCCGTCCAGCCGTTGCTGTTGAATGGTCCCTGCCGTCCGCGCGCCGGGACCGTCCGCTGCGCCTACCAGCGGGCCGCCAGCCTGAGACCGATACCGTGCTCTGCCGCCGCCCCGAACCCCGGTCCGGCGGCGTTTGCGGCTTCGCGGCGGGTCGTCTCGATGTCCAGGGAGAAGGATTGCAGCCGGTCCGACGCAAGCCGCCAGCCGAGGCGGTAACTCCGGGCGCCGGCCTCGCCGAACCCGAAGCCCGCATAGGGCGTGCCGGTCATGCCGTGCGACAGGGGCAGGCCGTAGCCGAGGTCCGTGTCGAGGCGCCCGCCCGGCTGCCCCCCGCCGCCGTTCCCGGCCAATGCGCCGGGCGCCGCGCCCCACAGCCGCCCGGCCTGTTCCCGGGCGCCCCATGACGGCGTCATCGACAGCGACAGGCCGCGACCGGACGGATCCGGCGCCAGCCGCAGCGAACCGCTCGCCCCCCATTCGTCGTAACCGCCCGCCTCGTGCGACGCCAGCCCGTAAAGGCGCAGGTCCGAGGTCAACCCCGCCGTCGGCGCGGACCACGAAAGCCCGGCGCCGACCTCGACGCCCGTGCCGGTCTCGGCGTCGCCGCCGTCATGGCGCAGACCGAGCGACAGCGACGGCTCCAGCGCGCCGCCGCCCGACAGCGCGAACGCCCGCGACCCTTCCATCACCGCCCGCACACGGCTCGCATCGCCCGTCGCCGCCGCGAGGTTGCCCACGCCCGGCGTCGATACCCGCGCCGATTCGCTCCGCACAAAGAACGCATCCGTCTTCAGCGCCAGCGCAAACCCGCCGCCTGCCCCGGGCCGCAGCAACTCCGCACGACCGCCCGCAGCCGCAAGCCGCATGGCGATGTCCGCAATCTGCGAGCCGCCGCCATGCGAGAGCGACAAGGAACCGCTGCCCGAACCGACCGCGCTCCAGAGCGACAGCCGCTCGCCCGCCCGCACGCGCATGTAGGGCGTCACCATCGAAACCGAGCCCTCGATGTCGTATTGCGACCCCGTCGGCGCAAACGACGCGCTGCCCGTCTCGACGCTTCGCGACAGCGCCACCCCGACCAGAAGCCTGTCCCGCTCCCAGTCCATGCCGAGCACTCCGGTCGCCGTCTCGCTCGCCAACGACAGCCCGCCGGACAGCGAACTGCTCGACCCGCCCGACAGCACCTTGCCCCAACCGGTCATCGCTCCGCCCAGGCCCGACGCATCTCCGGTCGTGAAGTGGAACGAACTCCCGGACAGAAGCTCGCGCGCCGTCATCCCGCGCGCCGGCGCCGAGACGCCGGCTTCGTTCCACGCCCCACCGATACCGCGCCGCGCGAACGGCCTGTTGTCGTTCGCCGCCGAGACGTCCGGCGCGCCGAACGCCCGCGCAAGGCCTGTCAGCGTCCCCGCCAGCGCCTGACCGTCGCCGATCCGCGAGAGGTCCACGGTCTGGCCCGCTATCGTCAGCGTCATGCGCGGCGAGGCGTCCGACGCGATGGCGAAACGCCCCTCCAGAGCCTCGACCGTCTGGGAGGCCACAGTGCGCCCGAAGCGCGCGAGCCATAGTTTCTGCAGCGGGTCCGAATTGCTGATCGTCCCCGTCGCCTCGCCATTGGCGATTCGCGCGCCTCTGGCGTTCGAAAGCGCAAACGTCATCGTCTCGCTGCCCTCGTCGTGCGCGTCGTCCAGGACTGTGACTTCGACCGTCTTTCTGGTCTGGCCCCGGGCAAAGGTGAGCGTGCCCGACCTGGCCATATAATCCGCGCCCGCCACCGCCGTGTCGTCGCGGGTCGCGTAATCCACCCTCACATGCGTCTCGCGCGCCCGGTCGAGCCTGACCGTGAAGACAAGCTTCGCGCCCCGACCCTCCCGCACCTGGGCGTCGGCGACCGAAAGCCCGGGGATCGCGTCGGCGGTCCCATGCGACACCGCCCGGCCCGCAAAGCCCGCGACCTCGTTGCCGAACCTGTCGGCAAGCCTGTTTCCGCTGCCTGTGTCGGGCGCGGTATAGCTCACCGCGATGCCGCTGTCGGTGGATACGATCGCCGAGGCGAGCGTCAGCGTCACCGTGGCGCCGTCGATGGACGGGGCGGCGTCGGCGCTCAGCGCGACCGCCTCCTCGCTGCCACCCTCGGGCGTCCTGACAACCGAGAAGGCAGCATTCGAAAGCGAGTCGGCCGCGCCCAGTTCTTCGCTGAAGGTGACGGTCAGCGCCGTGCCGTGCGCCGTGGCCGAAGTGACAGTCGGCGCGACCGCATCGCGGGAGAGGTAGATCGTGGGCTCGGCGCTTCCTGCCAGGCCCAGGAAAGTGGGCCATTGGTACTGAGCATGGGTGTCATGCTTCGTCGCCTTGCCGAAAGCGTATGCCACTCCGCAGACATGCAGCTTCAGCGTCCTCCGGTGATCGGCCGGAAGGTCCTTGTCCAGCATGGCGTACATCTCTACTTCGCCGCCGGGTCTGTCGGCGCTTGCGACCGCTTTCAGCTCATAGTCGGCGCCGCCGATCGAGAACGAGGCGTCCCCCAGTTCGCCAAAGCTGACCCCTGAAACCAGTTCGCCGAAGCCGGTCCTTCCACCCTCGTAATATCCCCAGTAGTCGCCTTCGTTGTTGCTGTACGACCCGACTGCAAGCGTCCTGCCGGATCCGACCAGCACGGCCCCTCCGGACAGGACCGGCGCATTGCAGCGTTCGCGGCTGCGGACACTCCCGCTGGAGGGCCAGGCTGCGCTGCCGACCGTGGCGTTTCCGTAGCTCACCTCCACCTTGATCCGCTTGCCCGCATCCGCGTCAGCGAGCCTGTATGTCGCGCCCGTCCCGACGTTCACCGGGTTTGATGCGCCGTCGGCATCCACCCGGATCCACTGATAACGAGCCGCGCCAAGGCCTTCGGTTCCCCTGACGGAACCCAGGTCGACGCCGAGCCTTGCCGGCACCCGGAACACGTTCGGAACCGTGACCCTCGGTGTGCCCGCAACCGAAATGCCAACATTGGTCACCGCCCGGTCCGCGAAGCTCGCCGCCTCGTTGCCGGCGCTGTCGGCAAGCTTGTTGTCCGAGCCACTCCCCGGCTTGCGGTAGCTCACCTCGATGCTGCTGTCGGTGGACGCCACCGCCGATGCAAGGGTGAGCGTCACCGCGGCGCCGTCGATGACCGGGGCGTCGTCGGCGCTCAGCGCGACCGTCTCTGCGGGGCCGCCCGCGGGCGTCTTCTTCACCGAGAAGGAAGAATTCGCAAGCGAGGCGGCAGCGCCCAGCTGTTCGCTGAAGGTTACGGTCAGGGAGGCGCCGTTAACGCTCGCCGAACGGAACGCCGGAGCGGCGAGATCCACACCGAGAGACCGGATGACCGCTGCCGCATCCGAATAGCGCGAGTGCGTCGCCGTCGCCGTAACCGACACGCTTTCGCCCGCGATGTAACTCGCATCCACCGGTACGAGCACGCTCCACGCGCCATTCGCACGCGAGGTCGCGCTCAGCTCCGTCGCGCCCACGGTCACAGTCACGCTCGCTCCGCTCACCGGTCCCGTCGTTCCGGAGATCAAGAAACCCAGCGCCTTCTCGGCGATGTTCACGACGTCATCGCCGGCGATGGTTCCCAGCGTGAGCGGCAGCGCGGTTACGCCCTGCGTCGCGACCGTTGCCCTTTGCGCCGTGGTGCGCGC
>JAJEEA010000296.1 GCA_022821235.1 Vicinamibacteria bacterium | reverse complement strand
TGCCCTCGCAGCCGGTCCGCACCCCCGGGGCCCGGCCCGCCACGCCCGCCGTGGGCTACCGGCCCGTGTACCGGCCGCCCCCGCGTCCCCCCGGCGGCAGGAAGCGCCGGCCGCCGCGCCCGTCGGCCCCGTTCACGCCCGCCCCCCCGCCGCCGATCACGCGCACGATCTCGCTGGCCGAGGGCATGACCGTCAAGGACCTCGCCGAGAAGCTGGAGCTGCGCGCCAAGGACGTCCTCAAGAAGCTCATCGAGCGCCGGTTGATGATGACCATCAACACGACCCTCGACACCGAGACGGCGACGATGGTGGCGCGCGAGTTCGGCGCCGACGTCGAGATGCGCTCCTTCGAAGAGGAGATGCTGGAGGTCGAGACCACCGCCGCCCAGGACGAGGACTTCTCGTCGCGGGCGCCCGTGGTCACCGTGATGGGGCACGTCGACCACGGCAAGACGACCCTGCTCGACGCCATTCGCGACTCGCGGGTCGCCGAGCGGGAGGCGGGCGGCATCACCCAGCACATCGGCGCGTACACGGTGGAGATCAGCGGGCGGAGGATCGTCTTCCTCGACACGCCCGGCCACGAGGCGTTCACCCTGATGCGCGCGCGCGGCGCCCGCGTCACCGACATCGTCGTCCTCGTGGTGGCGGCCGACGACGGGGTCATGCCCCAGACGCGGGAGGCCATCGACCACGCCAAGGCCGCCGACGTCCCCCTCATCGTCGCCATCAACAAGATCGACAAGTCGAACGCGAACCCTGAGCGCGTCAAGACGGAGCTGTCCGAGCTCGACCTGACGCCGGAGGACTGGGGCGGCAAGACGGTCACCGTCGAGGTGTCGGCCAAGCAGCAGAAGAACCTCGAGCTCCTGCTCGAGATGATCCTGCTGGTCACCGACCTCGGCGAGCTCAAGGCCAACCCCAAGCGCAGCGCCAGCGGGACGGTGCTCGAGGCCAAGATCGACCGGGGCCGCGGGCCGGTGGCCACCATCCTCGTCAAGGACGGCACCCTCCGCATCGGCGACAACTTCATCGCCGGCCCCATCGTCGGCAAGGTCCGCGCCCTGATCGACGACCGCGGCCAGCCGCAGAAGGAGGCGGGCCCGTCGAGCCCCACCGAGGTCCTGGGGCTGACGGGGCTGCCGCAGCCCGGCGACACGTTCCAGGCGGTGGCGGACGCCGCCAAGGCCCGGCAGATCGCGATGCTGCGCCAGGGTCAGGCCAAGGAGAAGACCCTCGGCGAGAAGGGCGGCCGCCTGACCCTCGAGTCGCTGCAGCAGCAGATCGCCGAGGGCGGCACGCGGGAGCTGCCGATCATCGTCAAGGCCGACGTCCAGGGCTCGGCCGAGGTCCTCGCCGACGCCCTCGGCAAGCTCGGCGACGAGCGCGTCAAGGTGCGCTTGATCAGCAGCGGGGCCGGCGCCATCAACGAAGGGGACGTGGTGTTCGCGGCCGCGTCCAACGCGGTCATCGTCGGCTTCAACGTCCGCCCCGACCGCAACGCGGCGGCGATGGCCGAGCGGGAGCACATCGACATCCGCCTCCACCGCGTCATCTACGACGTCACCGAGGAGATCAAGAAGGCGATGGCCGGCCTCCTCGAGCCGACGATCAAGGAGATCCAGGTCGGTCAGGCCGAGGTGCGCGACGTCTTCAAGGTGCCGAAGTTCGGGGCGGCGGCCGGCTGCCTGGTCGTCGAGGGCAAGATCAGCCGGTCGGGCGAGACGCAGGCGCGGCTGCTGCGCGACAACGTCGTCGTCCACGAGGGCCGCATCGGCTCGCTCCGCCGGTTCAAGGACGACGTGAACGAGGTGAAGAACGGCCTGGAATGCGGGATCGCCTTCGAACGCTACGCCGACATCAAGGTCGGCGACGTGATCGAGGTGTTCTCGACGGAGACCGTCGCGGCCACCGTCTAGCCGCCGCCCGCGCCGCCAAGCCATGATCGTCGGACTGCTCTCGATCGAGCTGCATCTGGCCGGCGCGCGCTCGCTGAAGGACAAGCGCGCCACCCTCCGGCGACTCAAGGACCGGGTGCGGCGGCTCAACGTCGGGCTCGCCGAGGTCGACCATCACGATCTGCATCAGCGCGCGGGCCTCGGCGCGGTCGCCGTCGGCGTCGACCGGGAGGTCGCCGAACGCACCCTCGACGGGGTCCTCGCCGAGATCGACCGCATCGAGCCGGGCCTGATCGTGCGCAGCGAGGTGGAGTGGCTGCTCTGAGAGACGCGAAGCGGCCGCCGCCGAGGGCCCGCCGAAGACGACGCCATGCCATCTTCCCGTCCCGAACGCGTCGGCGAGCAGGTACGCGCCGAGCTGTGCGAGCTGCTGCGGACGTCGGCCTCCGACCCGGCCCTCGCCCTCGTCACCGTGACCCACGTGCGGATGACGCGCGACCTGCAGCACGCGCGCGTGTACTACACGACCCCCGGAGACGCGGCGGAGCGCCGGCAGGCCGTCCGCGGCCTGCGCCGCGCCGCGTCGTTCCTGCGCGGCGGGCTCGGCCGCCGGCTCCGCCTCCGGCACGTGCCGGATCTGACCTTCGTGCACGACGACTCGATCGAGCGGGAGCAGCGGATCGCGCACGTGCTCGAGGAGCTGCGCCTCGACCCGCCGGCGGCGCCGGAGCCGACCGATTCGCCCGATGTCCCCGAATGACCAGACCCCCTGCTGAACGCGCCCGGATACGGGACCGCCTGCTCGACGGCGCCCGCTTTCTCGTCACCTCGCACGCGCGGCCGGACGGCGACTCGCTCGGCTCCCAGCTCGCGCTGGCCGAGGCCCTGACCCAGCTCGGCAAGGAGGTCCGGCTCGTCAACGCCGACCCGCCGCCGGCCCGCTATGCGTTCCTCCCGGGGGCGTCCGCTATCGAGGTCGCGGGGTCGGTGGAGGAGGACGGCGCGGACACCGTCGTCGTCCTCGAGTGCGGCAGCCTCGCCCGGACCGAGGTGTCCGGCCTCGCGGGCCGGTTCGTCGTCAACATCGATCACCACGCCGGCAACACCGGTTACGGGGCCGTCAACTGGTGCGACGAATCGGCGTGCGCGTGCGGCGAGCTGGTGTTCGAGCTCGTCGAGGCCCTGGGCGCGAAGCTCACGCCGTCGATCGCCACCAACGTCTACGTCGCCATCCTCACCGACACCGGATCGTTCCGGCACGCCAACATCACCGCGCGGACGTTCGACATCTGCCGCCGCATCGCCGGCGCCGGGGTCGACGCGGCGGCCGTCGCCGCCCGCGTGTTCAACAACGGCAGCCTGGGGCGGCTGCGGCTGACGGGCCGGGTGCTCGACCGGATGCAGCTCGAGGCCGGCGGCCGCATCGCGGTGCTCGCCGTCGACGAGGCGATGCTGCGGGAGACCGGCTGCGAGGCGGACGACCTGGAGGGCGTCGTCAACCTGCCCCTGGCCGCCGGCGACGTCAAGGCGGTGGTCCTGCTGAAGGCGTTCGGCGCCGGCCTGCGCGTCAGCCTGCGGTCGAAGGACGAGATCGACGTCCGGCGCGTCGCGCTGTCGTTCGGGGGCGGCGGACACCGCAACGCGGCGGGGCTGACCCTCGAACATCCCGCCCCGGACGCCAGGGCCCGGCTCGTGGCGGGGGTGGCGGCGGCGATTGCGGAGTCCCTTCCGGCGTGACCACCGCGCAGGCGCCGGCCGGCATCCTCGTCGTCGACAAGCCCGCGGGCCCGACGTCGCACGACGTCGTGGCGGTGGCGCGGCGGGCCCTCGCGTGCCGGAAGGTCGGGCATCTCGGCACCCTCGATCCGCTGGCGACCGGGGTGCTGCCCCTCGTGGTGGGGCGCGCGACGCGCCTCGCCCCGCTGTTCTCGGGCGCCGGGAAGCAGTACGACGCCGTGGTTCGGCTGGGCCTGTCGACAGATACGGACGACATCGGCGGCGCGGTCATCGGCGGCCGGGACGCCGCCGACGGCGACGCGCCGGCCGCGCCGCCGTCGCCCCTGGCCATCGAGGACGCCGCGGCCGGCTTCGTCGGCTCCCACCTGCAACGGCCTCCGGCGGTGTCCGCCAAGAAGATCGAGGGGGCGCGGGCGTACGATCTGGCCCGGCGACGGCGCCCGGCCGCGCCCGAGCCGGTCCGCGTCACCGTCGAGAGCCTGGCGGTGCTGTCCGTCGACGGGCCGCGGGTGCGGTGCCGCATCGCCTGCTCGAGCGGCTTCTACGTGCGGGCGTTGGCGAGGGACCTGGGCGAGAAGCTGGGCTGCGGAGGATGCCTCGAGACGCTGCGGCGCGAACGGCACGGCCGGTACACCCTGGACGACGCGGTGCCGCTGGCCCGTCTCGTCGAGGAGGGGCCCGCCGCGGCGGACCGCCTCATCCCGCCCGGCGAGCTGTTGCCGGAGCTGCGGGGCGTCGTCGTCACCGAACGGGGGGCGCGCCGGGCCGCGCACGGCAACCCGCTCGGCCCCTCGGACATCGTGTCGCACGGCAATCCGCTCGGCGGAACGGCGCCGGCTTCCGGCCGGGTCGGTCGGGCGGCGAGGGGGGGCGCGGGCGCGGCCCTCCGGGCGGCGGGGGGCGGGAGGCCGGGCCCGGGCGAGCGAATCAGGGTGCTGGACGCCGGCGGCCGGCTCCTGGCCGTCGCCGAGCCTCTCGCCGGCGGGCTTTTGCATCCCAAGATCGTTCTAGTGTAGGATTGCTCGGTTGACCCGAGGGATGAGATCGTCGAGGACGATTGCGGCTTGGAACACGGGACTGCTGAGCCATCTCCTGCGTCGTTGGCATCGGGATCCCAGACCGGAGTGATCGGCAGTGGTGCTACAGAAGGATCAGAAGACCGAGCTCATCGGCTCGTATCGAGTGCATCAGACGGACACCGGCTCGCCCGAGGTGCAGGTCGCCCTGCTGAGCCAGCGCATCAGCTATCTGACCGAGCACTTCAAGATCCACGCAAAGGACCACCACTCGCGCCGCGGGCTGCTGAAGCTGGTCGGACGACGGCGGCGGCTCCTCGACTACCTCAAGTCGAAGGACTCGGGACGGTACACCGACCTGATCCGGCGGCTGGGGCTTCGCAAGTAAGGCGCAAGCGGCCCCGGTCCCGCTGCCGGTTCTTCCCCCTCGCTCGTCCCCGCCGTCGGCGCACACTGTGGAGTGGATCATGTTTTCTGGCGAAGTGAATGTCGGCGGTCATCCCCTGACCCTCGAGACCGGCCGGTTGGCCAGGCAGGCGAACGGCGCCGTGGTGGTGCGGTACGGCGACACCATGGTCCTCGTCACCGCGTGCTACGCGCCCAACGAGCGCGAGGGCATCGACTTCCTTCCCCTGACCGTCGACTACCGGGAGAACACCTACGCCTCGGGGCGCATCCCCGGCGGGTTCTTCAAGCGCGAGGGCAAGCCGCCCGAGAAGGAGGTGCTGACGAGCCGGCTGATCGACCGCCCGATCCGTCCCCTCTTCCCCGCCGGCTGGCGCCGCGAGTCGCAGGTCGTGGCCTTCGTCATCTCCGCCGACACCGACAACGACTCGGACGTGCTCGCCCTGACCGGCGCGTCGGCGGCCCTCGCCGTCTCCGAGATCCCGATGGCGGCGACCATCGCCGCCGTGCGCGTCGGCATGCTCGACGGCAAGCTCATCATCAACCCGACCTACGACCAGCGCCGGCGGGGCCGGCTGGACCTGGTGGTGGCGGGCAGCCGGGACGCCCTCGTCATGGTCGAGGCGGGGGCGCAGCAACTGTCCGAAGCGGAGATGATCGACGCGCTGGACGCCGGCCACGAGGCCATCCGCGGCATCATCGACGAGATCGACAAGCTGGCCGAGGCCGCCGGCAAGCCGAAGCTGAGCGTGGAGGCCAGGGCGCCGGCCCCCGAGGTCGTCAGCGAGACGGAGAACGCGCTGCTCGGCCCTCTGGCCGACGCCATGCGCATCCGCGACAAGCTGGAGAGCTACGCCGCCGTCGACCGCGTGCTCGACGACCACCTCGCTACCCTGCCGGACGACGACGCGGAGCGCCGCGGCGACGTCAAGGCGGTCTTCAAGGGCCTGAAGGAGCGCGTGCTCCGGGACGAGGTCCTCGGGCGCGGCCAACGGCTGGACGGCCGCAGGTTCGACGAGATCCGGACCGTCACCGCGGACGTCGGCCTGCTGCCGCGCACGCACGGCTCGGCCGTGTTCACCCGCGGCGAGACCCAGGCCCTCGTCACCGCGACCCTCGGCACCGCCGACGACAAGCAGAAGGTGGAGCTGGTCGACGGCGAGATGTACCGCCGGTTCATGCTGCACTACAACTTCCCGCCCTTCTCGGTGGGCGAGGTCAAGTTCCTCCGCGGCCCCGGCCGGCGCGAGATCGGGCACGGCAACCTCGCCGAGCGCAGCCTGCTGCCGGTGCTGCCCGGCGAAGAGGCGTTCCCCTACACGGTGCGGGTGGTCTCCGACATCCTGGAGTCGAACGGGTCGTCGTCGATGGCGTCGGTGTGCGGGGGCACGCTGGCCATGATGGACGCCGGCGTCCCCCTCGACGCGCCGGTGGCGGGGGTCGCCATGGGCCTGATCCTCGACGAGACCACGGGCCGCCACGCCGTGCTCAGCGACATCGCCGGCGCCGAGGACCACTACGGCGACATGGACTTCAAGGTCGCGGGCACCGAGTCGGGCATCACCGCCCTGCAGATGGACATCAAGATCGGCGGCATCACCCCCGCCATCATGCGGGAGGCCCTCGAGCAGGCCCGGGCGGGCCGGCTGCACATCCTCGAGCGCATGCGCGCCACCCTCCCCGACCCCCGCTCGAACATCTCGACCTTCGCCCCCCGCATCGTCACCATCAAGATTCCCGTCGACAAGATCCGCGACGTCATCGGGCCCGGCGGCAAGACCATCCGCAGCATCATCGAGCGCACCGGGGTGCGCATCGACGTCGAGGACGACGGCACCGTCAACGTGGCGTCGAACGACGACGAGTCGGCCCAGCGCGCGCTCTCGATCATCGAGGAGCTCACCGCGACCCCCGAGCTGAACAAGTCGTACCTCGGCACGGTGCAGCGCATCACCGACTTCGGGGCCTTCGTCGAGGTGCTGCCGGGCGTCGACGGCCTCCTGCACGTCTCCGAGATCGCCCACTACCGCGTCAAGGACGTGCGGGACGAGCTCAAGGAAGGCGAGCAGGTGCTCGTGAAGGTGATCAACGTCGACCCGTCGGGCAAGATCCGGTTGAGCCGCAAGGCGCTGCTCGACAAGCCGGCCGGCGCGCCCGAGGGCCGGCGCGAACGCCAGCCGAGCTGAGGCCGCGGCCTGAACGGCGCGCGCGCCAGGAGAGTCGGCCGGCGCCAGGCCGAGCCGCGGCCTGAACGGCGCGCCAGGAGAGTCGGCCGGGCGCCCAGCCCAGCCGACGCGTCGAATCCCCCGCCCGACGCGGTCACCGCCACCGCCTTCGAGTGGTTGGGGCCGGGCGCCCAGCCCAGCCGACGCGACGATTGACCGGGTCGGCCTACGCCGGGTTCAACTGCACCGAGACCAGCTTCGAGACCCCCGGCTCCTCCATCGTCACCCCGTACAGTCGATCGGCGATCTCCATCGTCTTGCGGTTGTGGGTGACGAGGATGAACTGCGTCTCCGACTGCATCCCCCGCAGCATGTCGACGAAGCGGCCGATGTTGGCCTCGTCGAGGGGCGCGTCGATCTCGTCGAGCAGGCAGAACGGGCTCGGCTTGAACTTGAAGATCGCGAACATCAGGGCCATGGCGGCCAGCGCCTTCTCGCCTCCCGACAGGAGCTGAATGCTCTGCAGGCGCTTGCCGGGGGGCTGGGCGATGATGTCGATGCCGCTCTCCAGCAGGTCGGTCTCGTCGAGGAGGACGAGCCCCGCCCGGCCGCCGCCGAACAGGGTGGAGAAGGTCCGCTGGAAGTGGGTGTTGATGGCGTCGAACGCCTCGCGGAAGCGCTCGCGCGTCGTCTTGTTGATGCGGGCGATGGCGCCGACGGTGGCGTCGATCGACTCCACGAGGTCCTTCCGCTGCGCGGTCAGGAAGTCGTAGCGCTCGTCGAGATCGTCGAACTCCTCGATGGCCATCATGTTGACGGGCCCGAGGCGCTCGATCTTCTCGCGCAGGCGCGCCGTGGTCTCCTCGATGTCCTCCGCCGACGCGCTCGCGGCCGGTGACCCGGGGTCCGGCCCGGCCCCGGGCTCGGCGGCGGCCCGGGCGATGTCCCCGGCGGCCTCGCCCACGTCCTCCGACTCGGCGATCTCGCCCGCGTCCGCCGACCCGGCGGCCTCGCCCGCGTCCCCCGACTCGGCGGCTTCGTCCGGTTCGGCGCCGACGCCGTCCGCAACGGCGAGGCCGTCCCGCTCGATCTGCTCGGCCTGCGCCGAGATCTCGTCGAGGGTCGACTGCAGCGTGTCCCGGCAGGTCTCCGCCAGGTGGTCGAGATCGCGCTCGGCGGTGGCGCGGGCGAGGTCGATCGCCGCCGCCTCGGCGCGCCGCTCCTCGAGGGCGGCCCGCGCCTCCCGCGCCGCGCCGTCCTCGGTCTCGAGGCGGCCTCGCAGGTCGAGGACCTGCTCGTCGGCCACGCGGACGTCCTCGCGCAGGCCCGCCAGCTTCACGACCTCGCCGTCGAGCAGCCGCTCCGACTCGGCCACCGAGGCGATCAGCGCCTCGCGCGCGGCGGCGACCCGCGCGTGCTCGGCGCCGCGATGCTCGAGCCGCTCCTCGAGCTCGCGGTTGGCGCGCTCGATGCGCGCGACGCCGGTCTCGAGGGCGGAGGCCCGCTCGACCAGCGCCGCGTGTCCGGCCTTCACCTCGGCCACGTCGCTCCGCAGGCGCTCGATGGACTCCCGCCCGTCGAAGACCCGACGCTGCGCCGCGGCCAGCCGCTCGTCGGCGGCCCGCTGCTCGCCCGCGAGCCGCTCGATCGAGGCCCGCGCCTCGGCGCGACGCGCTTCCAGGCCCTCGCGCTCCTCGTGCAGCGTGCGCCGCTCGGTGTCGACGAGCTCCTGCTTCCGGACGAGCCGCCGCGACGCCTCCTCGGCCGCGGCCCGCTGCATGTCGTGGCCCAGCATCGTCGTCTCGTGCTGATGCCGCTGTTGCTGCAGCCCGCCGAGGGCGGCCTCGGCCGCCGCCGCCGCCGCGTCGCGCTCGGCGATGGCGGCGGCGAGGTCCTCCACCGAGGCCTCCTCGGCCGCGATCCGGGTCTCGAGATCGCGGATCTCGCGCTTGGTGGCGAGAATGCCGAGCGCCTCCGTTCCGGCGCCGCCGTACACCCGCCCCGCCCCGCGGAACACGTCGCCCTCGGGAGTGGCCACCGGCGCGTCGGTCAGCCCGGCCGCCGCCGCCGCGGCGTCGAACGACGGCGCCAGCCAGCGGCCGGCGATGGCCGCGCCGACCGCGGCCGCCCCCGGACCGGCGACCGCGACCACGCCGGCCACCGGCTCGACGGAGGCCGTCGGGGCCTCGGGGGCGCGGGCCTCCGGGTCGACGGCGTCCGCGACCAGGAAGCCGACGCGGCCGGCGCCGCGGCTGCGCACGAACGCGATGCCCGCCTCGGCGTTCGACCGCGACGGGACGACGACGTGCTGCAGCAGATCGCCGAGGCAGGCTTCGACCGCCCGCTCGCGGCCCGGCGCCACCTCCAGGTGGTC
>JAJEEA010000415.1 GCA_022821235.1 Vicinamibacteria bacterium | reverse complement strand
ACGCGCAGCCGCTCGGCGCCGCCGTCGGCCGCCGCGCCACCCGTCGGTTCCTCCCTGCCGTCGCCTGCCGGCTGCCGTCGCCTCCGCCCGGCGCCGCCGTCGGCCGCAGGCGGCTCGAAGAGGACGATGTCGTCGCCGTCGCTCTGGGCCGGCCAGAACCCGTACACGGCGCGGACGGTCAGCCGCCCCTCGTCGACGATGCGCTCGAGCAGCGCCGTCCCGTCCGCGTGCAGCGCGCGCGCCTGCTCCCCGTAGGCGGGGTGGTCGAGCACGGCGGGGAAGCGCCCCTTGATCTCCCAAGCCGCGAAGAAGAACGTCCAGTCGATGAACGGCGTCACCTCGGCGAGGGGGATCGGGTCGAGCCGCCGCGCCCCGAGGAACGCCGGCGCCGGCAGGTCGGCCGCCGCCCAGTCGTCGCGGAACCGGTCGGCCCGCGCCTCGGGGTAGGGCCGCAACGGCTTGTCCCGCCGCGCCGCGTACTGCTCCCGCAGGGTGGCTTGGTCGGCCCGGTTGGCGCGGTCGAGCTCGTCCCGCCGCGATGGGCTGAGCAGTCCCGACACCACGTCGATGACCCGCGAGGCGTCGGCCACGTGCACCGTGCTCCGCTCGTAGGCGGGGGCGATCTTCACCGCGGTGTGCTGGCGGCTCGTCGTCGCGCCGCCGATCAGGAGCGGCCGCTCCAGCCCGCGCTGCTGCATCTCCTTCGCCACGAACACCATCTCGTCGAGCGACGGGGTGATGAGCCCGCTCAGGCCCACGATGTCGGCGTCCTCGTCGGCCGCGGTCTGCAGGATGGTGTCGCAGTGCGCCATCACCCCGAGGTCGACGACCTCGTAGCCGTTGCACCGCAGCACGACGGCCACGATGTTCTTGCCGATGTCGTGCACGTCGCCCTTGACGGTGGCCAGCACCACCTTGCCCTTCGAGGCGGCCGCGGCGCCGGTCGCCAGGCGCTCCTTCTCCATGAACGGCTCGAGGTACGCCACCGCCTTCTTCATGACCCGCGCGCTCTTCACCACCTGCGGCAGGAACATCTTGCCGGCGCCGAAGAGGTCGCCGACCACCTTCATGCCGTCCATCAGCGGCCCCTCGATGACCTCGAGGGGCCGGGCCAGCGCCTGCCGCGCCTCCTCCACGTCGGCCTCGACGTGGTCGGCGATGCCGTGCACCAGGGCGTGCGAGAGCCGCTCGCTCACCGTGCCCTGCCGCCAGGCGAGGTCCTCGGTGCGGGCCGTCCCGGTCCCCTTGACGGTCTCCGCGAATCGCACCATGCGCTCGGTGGCGTCGGGGCGGCGGTTGAAGATGATGTCCTCGACGTGGGCCAGCAGCTCGGGCTCGATGTCCTCGTAGACCACGAGCTGGCCGGCGTTGACGATGCCCATGTCCATGCCCGCCGCGATGGCGTGGTAGAGGAACGCCGAGTGCATCGCCTCGCGCACCGGGTCGTTGCCGCGGAACGAGAACGAGAGGTTGCTGACGCCCCCGCTGACGAGGGCGCCGGGGCACGTCTTCTTGATGGTCCGCGTCGCCTCGATGAAGTCGACGGCGTAGTCGTCGTGCTCTTCGAGGCCGGTCGCCACCGCGAGGATGTTGGGATCGAAGACGATGTCGCCGGGGTCGAAGCCGGCCCGTTCGGTGAGCAGCCGGTACGCGCGTTGGCATATCTCGACCTTGCGTTCCGCGGTGGCGGCCTGCCCGGTCTCGTCGAACGCCATCACCACCGCCGCCGCGCCGTAGCGCTGCAGGGTCCGGGCCTTGTCGAGGAAGTCGTCCTCGCCCTCCTTGAGGCTGATCGAGTTGACGATGGGCTTCCCCTGCACGCACTTCAGCCCCGCCTCGATGACCGACCACTTCGAGCTGTCGATCATCACCGGCACCCGCGCGATCTCGGGCTCGGTGGCGACGAGGTTGAGGAAGCGGGTCATCGTCTCCTCGGAGTCGAGCAGGGCCTCGTCCATGTTGACGTCGATGATGTTGGCCCCGCCCCGCACCTGGTCGAGGGCGACCTCGGCCGCGGCGGCGAGGTCGCCCGACTTGACGAGGCGGGCGAACCGGGCCGACCCGGTGACGTTGGTGCGCTCGCCCACCATCAGGAACGTGCCGTCGTCCCGCACGGTGAGGGTCTCGAGCCCGCTGAACCGGCCGGCCCCGTTCCTGCCGGCGGGGACCGCGCGGGGCGGCGACCCGTCGGCGGCCGCCGCCGTACCGACGACCCGTTTGCCGGTGAAGCCGGCGGGGACCGCCCGCGGCGGCGTCCCGTCGACGGCGCGGGCGATGGCCGCGACGTGCTCCGGGGTGGTGCCGCAGCAGCCGCCGAGGATGTTCACGAACCCGCTCTCCGCGAACTCGCCCAGCAGCCCCGCCGTCTCGTCCGGCGTCTCGTCGTACTCGCCGAAGGCGTTCGGCAGCCCCGCGTTGGGGTAGCAGCTCACCCGGCACTCGGCGATGGCGGCCAGCTCGGCCAGGTACGGCCGCATGTCGCGGGCCCCGAGGGCGCAGTTGATGCCCACGCTCAGCGGCCTGGCGTGGCGGATCGAGACGTAGAAGGCGTCGATGGTCTGCCCCGACAGGGTGCGCCCGCTGCGGTCGGTGACGGTGACCGAGATCATCAGGGGCACGGCGGCGCCGCGCGCGTCGAACACGTCCTGGATGGCCACCAGGGCCGCCTTCGCGTTCAGGGTGTCGAATATCGTCTCGACGAGCAGCAGGTCGCAGCCGCCGTCGAGGAGGCCGCGCGCCTGCTCGGCGTAGGCGTCGCGCATGGCGTCGAAGGTGCTTGCGCGCAGGCCCGGGTCGTTGACGTCGGGCGAGATCGAGAGGGTGCGGTTCGTCGGCCCGATGGCCCCGGCCACGAAGCGCGGCCGGTCCGGGGTCAGCCGGGTCCACTCGTCGGCCGCCGCCCGCGCGAGGCGCGCCGCCTCGACGTTCAGCTCCCGGGCCAGCCCCTCGAGCCCGTAGTCGGACTGGGCGATGGCGGTGCTGCTGAACGTGTTGGTCTCGACGACGTCGCTGCCCGCCTCGAGATACGCGTGGTGGATGCCGCCGATGACGTCGGGCCGGGTCAGCGCCAGCAGGTCGTTGTTGCCCTTCAGGTCCTGCCCGTGCCCGGCGAACCGGTCGCCGCGGAAGGCCGCCTCGTCGAGGCCGTGGCGCTGGATCATGGTGCCCATCGCCCCGTCCATGATCAGGATGCGCTCGTCGAGCAGGGCCTCGAGCCGGGCGCGAACGCCGCCGCCAGGCGGCCCTGTCGCCGACCCGCCCACCGCTCTGTCTCTCTTCGTTCCGTCGTTCATCGTCGTCTCTGCATCACTCGATTCTTGCAGTTCACCGTCGTCCAGCCCCGGGCCGCTTGTGGTAGTGTCGCCAAGCATGGTGGAGAATGCCCGCGGGTGCGATGCGCAAACCGACCGGTTGAGGGCCGCCGAGCGGCGGCGGATGCTCGAGGTGCTCGACCGCCTGCGCGACGAGCCGGTCACACGCTCGCGGGAGAGCGTGTCGGCCGAGATCCGCGAGATACGCCGGTCCCGCCGCGAGTCATCGCTGCGCCGTTCCGCCCATGACGATCCATCTTGACACGTCGGCGACGATGGCGCGCTGCAGGGCGGGCCGGGTGGATGGCTGTTTCCCGCAGGTTCCCCCGGCGACGGTTCCACGCACGCGGCCGCCCGCCGCGGTTTGTGCGATTTCGAGATAGGTTGTAAGCTCGCTTCATGGCTGCAAGGATCTCGCTGGCGTCGACTCTCGCGGTCCTCCTCGGCGCGGCGCCGGTTGCCGCCCAGCAGGACGACCTGCCCGTCTTCCGCGCCGGCACCGAGCTGGTCGACCTCTACGTCACCGCGACCGACCGCAACGGGCGCCTCGTGCCCGATCTGCTCCAGGACGACTTCCTGGTCATCGACGAGGGGGAGGAGCAGGAGATCGTCCTCTTCGAGAACGAGGTGCGGCCGATCACCGTCGTCGTGATGCTCGACACGAGCGCCAGCATGACCCCGAGCCTCGACCTCCTGATGGCCGGGGCCGAGCAGTTCATCATCCGGATGCTTCCCGACGACCGGGCCAAGGTCGGCGCGTTCAACGACAAGATCCAGATCCTGCCGGAGTCGGACTTCATCGGCGACCGCGACGCGCTGATCCGCGAGCTCGACCGGCTGCAGTTCGGCAACCCGACCCGCCTCTACGACGCGGTCGCGGCGAGCATCCGGGAGCTCGCCGGCATCGAGGGCCGAAAGGTCGTGCTGGTCTTCACCGACGGCGAGGACACCCAGAACGACATCGGCTGGCGCGAGGTGCTCGAGATGGCCCGGCTCGAAGAGGTGATGATCTACACCATCGGCCTCGAGAGCGACTACTTCAACGGCGTGCGGCGGGTGCGCAGCCGGCCCGACCGCCGCCTGCGGACGTTCGCGGAGGAGACCGGCGGCGGGTACTTCGAGCTGGAGGACACCGACGACCTCGGGCCGACGTTCACGCGGGTCGCCCAGGAGCTGCACAGCCAGTACGTCCTGGGGTTCGTGCCCCCGACCCGTGACGGCGAGGTCCACGAGATCGACGTCCGGGTCAAGCGGCGGGGTACGACCGCCCGCGCCCGCCGGAGCTACATCGCGCCGGGCGACTGACCCCCCGCTGGTCCGCGCGGCCGGCGAAGCGGCCTCGATCCGTCCCGCCGCAACGTCCGCATGTACACACCACGCGTCGAGTCGGCCATCACCACGATGCTCGAGGCGCACCGCCTCGGGCTCCGCAAGGCGGGACGCGGGTTCGAGGCGACCCACGTGCTCTCGGTCGCCTTCATCGCGCAGGACTTCGGGTTCGACGAGGACACCGTCATCGCCGCCATCCTGCACGACACCCTCGAGGACACGGCCCTCGCGCCGGACGTCATCCGCCGCCGCTTCGGCGATCACGTGCTGTCGGTCGTCGAGGACGTCACCGAGCCGCCCCGGACCCGGCCGTGGCGGGCTCGCAAGGAGGCGTACATCGAGCGCCTGCGGGCGAGCCCGCGCGACGCCGCCCGCGCCGTGGCCTCGGCCGACAAGATCCACAACCTCTCGAGCCTGGCCGCCGGGGTCGAGGCCCGCGGCCCCGCGTTCCTCGACGCCTTCACCACCGGCGTCGACGAGATGGTCTGGTACCAGAAGTCCGTGCATCGGATGCTCACCGACACCTGGTCGCACCCGATCCTGAACGAGCATCGCCGGCGGCTGAAGCGGTTTCTCTCCGTCGTCCGCGGTTTGGCGCGGTAGCCCGGGGCGTTTGGTCGGGCGCCCGGCCGAGCCGCAGGCGACGATGGGCGGGCTACAGCAGGAACCCGTGCCGGAGGGGGTCGGCGTCGTCGATCAGGAACGTGTGCTCGCCGGTGATCCAGGCCGAGCCCTCGATCTCCGGGACGATCGCCTCGTGGTCGCCGACCGTCGTGCGGCGCAGCAGGCGCCCGCGGAACCGGGTGCCGGTCAGGCTCTCGTGCACGAACGGACGCTGCTCGTCCAGGAGGCCCATCGCGTCGAGCACCGCCATGACCGCCGCCGTGCCGGTCCCGCAGGGAGAGCGGTCGACCTGGCGGTCGGCGAAGATGGTGACGTTGCGCAGGTCCGCCCCGCCCTCCGCCATTCCCGTGAAGATGGTCCCGTAGACTCCCTCGAGACCGCCGTTCAGGGGGTGGCTCACCCTCAGCACGCGCTCGACCCCCCGCGCGATGTCCATGCCGGCGCTGCGCAGCGCCGCGAGCGACTCGCGCCGCAGGGCAATCCCGACCGCCTCGGCGTCGACGATGGCGTAGAAGGCGCCGCCGAAGGCCACGTCCACGAGGACCGTCCGGTCGTTCGCCTCGACCGGCAGCCCGGCCCGGTAGACGAACGACGGCACGTTATCGAACGCGACCGCGGACACGCGGGCCGGCGCCGGGTCGTCCCGGGTCGGCGCGGCCCGGACCGCGCGGGCGCGCACGAGGCCGGCCGGCGACTCCAGCGCGATGACCGGGGGCTCGCAGGGCACGCCGATCAGCCCGCGCTCGAGGGCGATGGTGCAGACGGCGACGACCCCGTGCCCGCACATCGTGCTGCAGCCCTCGTTGTGCATGAACAGCACCCCGGCGTGGGCCGCGTCGCTGCACGGCTCGGTCAGGACCGCCCCGTACATGTCGGCATGCCCGCGCGGCTCGTGCATCAACGCGGTGCGGAGCCAGTCGCAGTGCTCGCGGACCCAGGCGCGCTTCTCGAGCATCGACGCGCCGGCGGGGGCCGGGAATCCCTCCGTCACCAGCCGCAGGGGCTCGCCGGCGGCATGGGCGTCGATGGTGCGGATGCGGTGGATCGCCATGCCCCGCACACGCGCAGGCAGTGATGATTCAGGTCGAAACGAGGAATGGTAGCGGTACGGGGATTCGAACCCCGGTCCCGTGGCTGAGAACCACGTATCCTAACCCCTAGACGATACCGCCACAGACTGTAGAGCGCCCCGACGAGGCTCTCCAGTATCCTACCAACCGGAGTCCCGGCGGGTCAACGCCGCCTTGCCGCCGCTCCCGCTGGCGACTTCCGGGGCCCCCATCACCGGTGCGGGCGACCGCCGGCGTCTTCGAGCGGCCGGGCGGCGCACTGTTGCACGGATCTGCACATTTCTGCCCTATAATGCGGTGGTGGCCCGCCTGATTGCCGCCCTCGTCCTCCTGGGCGCCGCCGCCCTCGGCGCCGGCCTGTACGTCGGGGCAGGCCGCGGCCCCGGGCCGGCCATCGAGATTCACGGGCCCGCCCGCTTCATCGGCCGGCAGGTCGAGTTCGCGGCGACCATCGACCCCGGCGACGCCGAGCTCACCGCGGTCACCGCGGTCATCGAGCAGAACGGGGCCGCGGTGCCGATCTTCTCCCTGTCGGCGCCCGACGACGCCCGGATCACGCAGGAGACGGACACCCGCATCCGCATCAGCCGCAGCCTGACGCGAGGCGCCTACCCCGGGCTCGTGGAGGGGCCGGCGTCGATCGCCGTCGAGGCGACCCACGCGCGGCTGTTCGGGCTGCGGGAGCGTAGCGCCGCCGCCCGCCGCGACGTCGAGGCGCGGTTCACCCCGCCCCGGCTGTCCATCGCGTCGACGTTCCACTTCGTGAACCACGGCGGGGCCGAGCTGGCCGTCTATCGCGTCAACCCGCCCGACGCGGAGTCCGGGGTCCGGGTCGGGGACCGCGCCTATCGCGGCTGGCCCGCGTCGGCGCTGGGGGTGGACACCCCCGACGACACCCTGCGGGTGGCGTTCTTCGCGCTGCTTCACGACCAGGAGCTCGATGCGCCCATCCGCCTGTACGCGCGGGACGGGGCCGGCAACGAGGCCGAGGCGGACTTCGACCACCGGGTCTTCCCGCGCCGGTTCCGGCGCGCGCGGCTCACCGTCGGCGACCGCTTCCTGGCCCGGGTCGTGCCGGGCATCATGGCCCGCAGCGACGAGCTCGCCTCCATCCCCCTGCCGCCCGACGCCGGGCTCCTCGAGCAGTACCTCGCCATCAACGGTCCCCTCCGGCGCCTCAACGCCGAGCGCATCCGCGAGCTGGCGGCGGACACCGCCGACGAGCGGCTCTGGTCGGAGCCGTTCCGGCAGCTCGCCAACTCGCAGGTCGAGTCGGGCTTCGGCGACCATCGCACCTACCTGTACGAGGGGCGCGAGGTCGACCAGCAGGTGCATCTCGGGTTCGACCTGTCGGTGACCGCCAACGTGCCGATCGTCGCCGCCAACGCCGGCCGCGTGATCTGGGCCGACTATCTGGGCATCTACGGCAACTGCATCATCGTCGACCACGGCCTGGGGCTGCAGTCGCTCTACGCGCATCTCTCCTCGATCGGCGTCGGCGTCGGCGACGCCGTGGCCCTCGGCGACGAGCTCGGGCGGAGCGGGATGACGGGGCTCGCCGGCGGCGACCACCTCCACTTCACGATGCTCCTGCACGGCGAGCCCGTCACCCCGGTCGAATGGTGGGACCCGCACTGGATCGAGGACCGGGTGGAGCGGAAGCTGCGCGACGTGTCCTGACCCCGGCGCCGGCGTTTTCGAACCGCGTTCCACGGCCGGCCGGATGCGCCGCCGCCGGTTTACGCCGCCCCGTCGCCTGTGATACAAAATAGGCGCTTCGGAGGCGCCGGGAGCGCGCGTGCCGGGCGTCTCGGCGTGGAGCATTCTTCCCGTTGTTCCCGGATCGGGCGCACGCAGGTGCGGCCTGCTTCAATCAGCAAATCACACGAGGAGTTCGCAGGAGTCAGAGCAATGCAGCAGCGAAAACTGTGGTCGATTCTGTCCATCCTCGCCGTCGCCGCCGCGGCGGCATGCGGGGGCGGTGGCGGCGAGGAAGCACCGGCGGCGGTCGCGGAGCCGGCGGCCCCGGCCTTCGATCCGTCGACCGCGGGCAACGTCTCCGGCATGGTGATGGTGGACGGCGAGCTCCCGGCGGCGGAAGAGCTCATGATGAACTCGGACCCGAACTGCGTGATGGCCGCGACCAACACCATGTCGAGCACCTACGTCGGCAGCGACGGCCATCTCGGCAACGTCTTCGTGTACGTGAGGGAGGGCCTCGGCGACATGACCTTCCCGACGCCGAGCGAGGTCGTGAGCCTGAACCAGGAGGGGTGCCGCTACATTCCCCACGTTCTGGGCATCCAGGTCGGCCAGACCCTCAACATCCTCAACAGCGACGCCACGCTGCACAACATCCACGCCATCCCCGCGGCGAACCAGGAGTTCAACATGGGGCAGCCGATTCAGGGCATGCAGTTCGACCGGACGTTCGACAACGTCGAGGTGATGGTGCCGTTCCGGTGCGACGTCCACGGCTGGATGAACGCGTACGTCGGGGTGCTCGACCATCCGTACTTCGCGGTCACCGGCGAGGACGGCATGTTCGACATCAGCTCGCTGCCCCCCGGCGACTACGTCATCGAGGCGTGGCACGAGGCGCTCGGCACCCAGACCCAGAACGTGACCGTCACCACCGGCGGGACCGCCGAGGTGTCGTTCACCTTCTCCGTGTCGTAGCGGCCCGTGCCCGGAGCGCGGTTCGGGCCGCCGGACAGGAGTCCGCGCCGTCGATTCGGAGCGGACGCCGGGGGGGCTCGGTCGGGCGCCTGGCGGAGCCGGCGGCGATTGGCGGGCCAGGGCCGGCCGGGCCGCAATAGGGGCCGTCGGTCGGTGGTTTCGTGGCCCCGCCCCGGGAGCCCGGGCGGCAAGGAGTTCGGGATCCGGGATTCGGATTCCCTCACGTTCGACCGGCCGGACGCCGTCGCCCGACGGGCCGTCCGGCCGGCTTCGCCGGCACCTTTCCCCGTCCCGAGCCCGCGGGCCAACACGAGAACGACCGCATGATGCGCGCGAGGCAGGCGGCGGGCACCGGCGCCACCATCGCGTCGGGCAGCCGGCTCGCCGACTTCGTCACCCTCACCAAGCCGCGGCTGAACTCGCTGGTCGTCGTGACGACCGGCGTGGGCTATCTGGCGGCGCGCGGCGGGGTGGATCTGCCGGTGCTGGCGCACACGACCGTCGGGGCCGCCCTGGTGGCGGGGGCGGCCGCCGCGTTCAACCAGGTCGCCGAGCGCGACCTCGACGCGCGGATGCCCCGGACCCGGGACCGCCCGCTGGCCGCGGGGCGGCTGCAGCCGGCGGAGGCGGCCTGGTTCGCGGCGATGCTGGCCCTCGCCGGCCTCGTGCAGATCGGGGCCGGGGCCAACCTGCTGGCCGCGCTCCTCGCGCTCGCCACGCTGGTCAGCTATGCCGCCGTCTACACGCCGCTGAAGCGCAGGACCCACTGGGCGGTCCTCGTCGGGGCGGTGCCGGGGGCCCTGCCCGTGGTCATCGGCTGGGCGGCGGCGCGGTCGTTGTCGGCCGAGGCGTGGTCGCTCTTCGCCCTGCTCTTCGTCTGGCAGTTGCCGCACTTCCTCGCGCTGGCCTGGATGTACCGCGACGACTTCGGGCGGGCCGGCCTGCCCCTGCTCGCCGTCATCGACGCCGGCGGCCGCCGCACCGCGCGGCATCTGATCGTCTACAGCGCCCTGCTCGTCCCGGTCAGCCTGGCTCCCGTCCCGCTGGGCGTGGCGGGAACCGTGTACGGGGCGGGCGCGGCACTCCTCGGCGTCGGCCTGCTCGTCCTCGCGGGCCGGTTCGCCGCCCACCGCTCGTCCGAGCGGGCGCGGACGCTGTTCCGGGCCACGCTCGTCTACCTGCCCGTCGTCTGGCTGCTGCTGCTGGCCGACCCGGCCTGAACGGCCCTCCCCGCACCGGTCCGAGGCGAGCCATGTTCGAGGTCACCCAGCTCCCGGCCGTCAACGCCACCCTGAACGGCGTCGCGGCGACCCTGCTGGCCGCCGGCTACGTGTGCATCCGGCGCGGCCGCATCGACCTCCACCGGCGCTGCATGCTGGCCGCGTTCGCCACCTCGGCCCTGTTCCTCGTCTCGTATCTCGTGTATCACGCGCAGGTCGGCTCGCGGCCGTTCACGGGCGAGGGGCCGGTCCGCGTCGTGTACTTCACGATCCTCGTCTCCCACATCTTCCTCGCCGCCGCCATCCTGCCGCTGGCCATCGTCACCCTGCAGCGCGGCCTCCGCCGGGACGACGCCCGGCACGCCGCCCTCGCCCGGTGGACGCTGCCCATCTGGCTGTACGTCTCGGTGACCGGAGTCGCCGTGTACTGGATGCTCTACCGCCTCTACCCGGCGTGAGCGCCGCTTCCGCCCCGCCGTGTCCGCCGACGGCTCCTGACTTGCCATCGGGGCGCAACGGAGGCCGGTCCGGACCGGTGTCGCGGTGGCCGCGTCCGCGGCGGTGCAAGAGGGACCGCCGTCCGCGAGACCGAACTGACGGGCCGGTTGCCGCCGGGCCGGAAACGCGCCGCCCCCCCGGCGGTGGGGCGTCGTGGCCCCCCCGGAGCGGGCGGGCCGTGCCGGAGAACGCGCTGCCCCCGCGCTGCGGCTTCCCCTACAGGCGGAGGGCCTGATACAGGTAGAGCAGCGCCACCGCGACCCCGTACAGGGTCGCGCTGTAGGCGAGGTTGCGGCGGGCCAAACGCCAGTTGCTGACGCCGTACCGGCTCGAGAGGATCACGTTGACGCCGGACATCGGATTGACGGCGCACCCCAGGCCCCAGCCCATCGCCAGCGTGACCGTGAGGAACGTCGGGTCGAGGTCGATCCGTCCCACCAGCGGCGCCACGACGCCGACGATCACCACGGGGTGGATGCAGGCGGCCGACGTCACGATGCAGGCGAGCACCAGCAGGCTCGCGTGGAGGGCGTCGAGGCGGGGGAGGAACATCCAGCCGCCGGCCGCCGCCGAGGCCGCCGTCAGGCCGGCCGCCATGACCCCGGCGCCGAGGAACAGCGCGAGCTCGTTCCCCATCTGCGGGGCGCGCGTGCCGACGTAGTCGTCCAACCCGTCGCGCAACCGTCGCACGCCGCCCCGCCGGAGCAGCGCGGCCGCCACGACGACCGGCGTGAGCACGGTGATCAACGACAGCACGGAGTAGCCGGACGTCAGGGCGGCGGCGGCGAGCACCGCCGCGCCGAGGGCGACCGGCACTCGAAGGTCCTCGGGGTGGACGGGGTAGCCGCGGAAGCTCTCGATGTTCTCGCAGCGGCCGCTGTACGCGTACCACGCCAGCAGCAGGAACGCGGCGAGGGCCAGGGGCACGCCGTACGCCATCAGCACCAGCGGGTTCGAGCCGGGCGTGTAGGCGAGGGCGAGCGCGACGCCGCCGATGAACGGCGAGTGGAAGGCGACGGCGCTGAACGCCCGGCTCAGCAGTTGCGCCTGGTCCGGCTCGAGGGGCCGGACCCGGGCCAGCCGGTCGGCCATGATGACCACGGCCGATACGTTGATGATGGCGCCGAAGGCGTGCACGCCCAGCATGCTGCGCAGGTAGGCGCCCGCCCCGCGCGGGAGCTCGGGCTCGTCGGGGCGCGGCGGCGGGTTCAGCAGGCGCAGCGCGGTGACCGCGGCCAGCATCGACAGGATCGGCTGGTTCTGCGCCAGCACGTTCTCGACGTCGAGCGGCGCTCCCCGGCCCGCGGCCCAGAGCAGCGCCGCCGCGCCGGCCGCGATGAACGCCAGCGCTTGCACGTGCTGCTGCCGCCCGAGCCCGGGCCAGAGCAGGGCCAGGGCGATCCACGCCGGCGCCGCGGCCGCCGCGGCCGGGACCGCGGTCCAGACCGCGCCGGCGACGGCGAGCAGCAGCATGCCGGCGACGGCCGCGCCCGCCGCGCGGCGGCGGCCCGCACCGGCGGCGGACGTCGTCCCGCGCTCCCGGCTCACGTCGTCCCGCCGCGAGCCGGGAGTCTGCGCCATGGAGCGGGGCGGACTCCCGGGGGGTCCGTTGGGCGGCTGGCGGAGCCGGAGGCCGCGCGATCCGGGCCGGGCGTCCGTGCAGCTTGGGGGCCGGCCGTCATTCGTAGAGCAGGTAGGGGGCCGAGAGACGCCGCCACGCCGCGGCGCCGTCGTCCCAGCCGGCCGCGATCTCCCAGGTGGGATCGCCGGCGCGGAGGCGGTCCAGCATGGCTCGCGACCCGAAGAGCCGCGCCACCGCGTCGAGGTCGAACGCGTCGCCGTGCAGCCGGTGGAGGGCCGCCGCCACCTCGAGGCCGAGGCGCACCGGTCGCAGGGCGTCGCGGTCGGTGACCAGGAAGAACACCCCGTGGCAGAGCTCGCCGGCGAAGCGGCTGCCCTCGGGGGTGAACGAGACCGGGTAGACGCGGAGGCCGGGCAGGGCGGCCCGGTCGAGCTCGCGGGCCAGGGCCGGGCCGTCGATCCACGGGGCGCCGATCTGCTCGAACGGGGTGTCGGTGCCGCGCCCGACCGAGAGGTTGGCGGCCTCGACGGCGCCGATGCCGGGATAGAGCGTCGCCTGATGCAGGTTGCGCAGGTTCGGCGACGGGTCGACCCACGCCAGCTCCGTCTCGTCGAACCAGTGGTCGCGGGTCCAGCCCCGCATGGGCACCACCTCGAGGTCCGCCCCGATCTCCCGCTCCCCGTTGAACAGCCGCGCCAGCTCGCCCAGGGTCAGTCCGTGCCGCACCGGCGACGGGAAGTAGCCGGTGAACCCCAGCGACTCCGCGTCGAGCCGCGGGCCCTCGACCTCGCGCCCGCCGATGGGGTTGGGCCGGTCGAGCACGACCACCCGCAGCCCGCGCCGCGCCGCCGCCTCGAGCACGTAGGCCATGGTGGTGGCGTAGGTGTAGAACCGGGCGCCGGCGTCCTGCAGATCGACCACCACGGTGTCGAGGTTGCGCAGCATCGCCTCCGTCGGCCGGCGGGTCTCGCCGTACAGGGAATGGACGGGCAGCCCGGTGCGGGGGTCCCGGCCCGACGGGACGGGCCCGTCCAGCTCGCCGCGGATGCCGTGCTCGGGGCTGAACAGCGCCGCCAGCTCGACGCCGGGCGCGTCGGCGAGGAGGTCGATGGTCGACGCGCCGTCCCTCGCCCGGCCGGTGCGGTTGGTCAGCAGGCCGACTCGCTGCCCCGACAGACGGCGGAAGCCCTCCTCGCGCAGCACGTCGACCCCGGTCCACACCGGGCCGCGGGGCGTCGCGGGCGCGTCGCGCAGGGCCGAGGCGACCACCGTCGCGACCCGTCCCCGCAACGCCGTCACGTTGCCGCCGCCCGCGGGGTGCACGCGGCTCGACAGGAAGACGACGAAGGTCTCCGACGCCGGGTCGATCCAGAGCGAGGTCCCGGTGAAGCCGGTGTGGCCGTAGGAGCCGACGGGGAACAGGTCGCCGCGGTTCGACGAGAACCGCGAGTCGATGTCCCAGCCCAGCCCGCGCCGGTCCGCGAGGTGCGGCGGGGTGGAGACCCGGGTCATCCGGGCCACCGTCAGCGGGGCGAGCAGGCGGACGCCGCCGCGGGCGCCGCCCCCGAGCAGCATGGCGCAGAGCCGCGCGAGGTCGCGGGCGGTGCTGAACAGCCCCGCGTGGCCGGCCACGCCGCCCATCCGCCGCGCCGTCGGGTCGTGCACCCGTCCCCGCAGCATGGCGGCGCCGGGGCCGCCGCACGGCCACGCGAGGGGCGCGCACGCCTCGGTCGGCGCAATCCGGGGCGCGAGCGCCGCCGGCGGGTCGAAGCCGGTGTCGGCCATGCCCAGGGGGCCGAAGATCCGCTCCTGCGCGAACCGGTCCAGGGTCAGGCCGCTGACCCGCGTGACGATCTCGCCGAGCAGCATGAAGTTCAGGTCGCTGTAGATGAAGCGCTCTCCGGGGGCCGCGGCGGGAGGCAGGGCGACGGTGCGGGCAATCGCGGTGTCGGTCCCCTCGAAGGCCTCTTCCAGCGGCAGGTCGGGGGCGAGGCCGGAGGTGTGCGTCAGCAACTGGGCGATGGTGACCGACTCCCGCCCCTGGCTGCCGAACCCCGGCACGTGGTCGGCGACGCGGTCGCGCAGCCGCAGGCGTCCTTCCCCGACCAGCATCATGACGCTGGTGGTGGTGGCGACGACCTTGGTCAGGGACGCGAGGTCGAACACCGTGTCGACGGTCATCGGCTCGGGCGTCCCGGCCGTGAGCGACCGCGCCCCGAAGGCCCGCTCGTAGACGATCTCGCCCTCGTGGCCCACGAGGACCACCGCGCCCGGCAGGCGCCCGTCGCGGATGGCCTGCTCGACCAGGGCGTCGATGAGCGACAGGCGCGCCGGGTCAACGGCGGCCGAGACCGTCGAAGCATGGCAGGCGAGCCACAGGCACGCCGCCGCCAACCGGCGCAGGGGTCTGCGCGCCACGGACGAACGGAGGGAATTGCGGGAATTGCCGGACACGGATTTGGATTATACTGAGTGACCCGAATTTGGACCGGACGACAGGGGAGTCTGTCATGACCGTTGATCGACGGCTGTTCTCGTTGCGGCTGGTGCTCGCCGTGCTGTTGATGGGGGGCGTCGCGTCGACGGCGGCGGCGCAGGGGGGCGTGCGCGGCGTGATTCGGGGGGACGACGGGCAGGGGATACCCGGCGCCCGGATCATCGCCGAGAGCCTGGAGACGTCGCAGACCCGGACCACGACCACCAACAACTCCGGCCGCTTCGCCTTCATCGGCCTCGCGGGCGGCGACTGGCTCTTCGTGGTCCAGGCCGACGGCTTCCGGGAGGAGCAGGCGTTCTCGGCGGTGCGCCGCTCCGGCGAGCCGGCGCGGGTGGAGTTCGCCCTGGATCCCGATCCGTTCAACCCCGTCGCGCCCGCGGTCGGCGTCCTCGCCGGCGTGAAGTCCGCCGACGTTCTCGCGCGCCTTCGGGGCGCCGAGCGCCTCCTGGACGGGGGCGACTACGACGGCGCCATCGAAGCCTATCAGGAGCTCCTGGAGCTGGCGCCGGCGCTGACCAGCGTGAACCTGTCGCTCGGCCACGCCTGGCGGGCGAAGCGGGAGCCCGAGCGGGCCCTCGCCGCCTATCGGAGCGCGCTGGCCGCGGATCCTGCGAACCGGGAGGTGCTGGCCGCCATCGACGCGCTCGACGGCGGGCAGTAGGAGGCCTGTCGTCGGGGACGTGGCGGCCCCGAATTCGTTTCGTGCTGTCGATGGTACCGGCCGTCGCGTGAGCACGCGCGCCGGAGTCAGGAGCTCTTCACATGCGCACCAAGATCTTCTCGTCGTTGGCGGTCATCCTCGCCATGGCCCTGCTCGTTCCCACCGCGTTCGCCCAGGGCGGCATTCTGTTCGGCCGGGTCACCGACGCCGAGACCGGCGACCCCGTCGCGGGCGCCGTCGTCCGCCTCGACGGCCACGCCCCGCTGGGCAACGCCGAGCCCGACGATCCGCGTGACGAGACGACGAGCGAGAGCGGCGAGTACACGCTGCTCGGCCTACCCAGCGGAACCTGGAACCTCACCGTCGAGGCCGAGGGTTACCAGGCCGCGCCCGGCACCGTGACCGTCCGGTTCGGCCGCAACGCGCCGGTGAACATCGAGCTGGAGGCCATTCCCCATCCCCTGATGGCCGAGATGGACCCGTCGGTGACCGACGGGATGAGCCGGGCCGAGCGGAACGCGTTCCTCGACGGCATCCAGGCCGAGCTGGACGCGCTCGACGAGGCGCGTGAACGGGGGGACTGGCAGAGCGCCCTCAGCGGTGCGCAATCGTTGCAGCAGCGGTTTCCGACGATAGCGGGACTGTACCTGGACATCGGCACGGCCCAGGCGCAGCTAGGGCAGTTCGAGGAGGCCATCGAGTCGTACGAGGCGGCCGCCGCCGCGGCCCCGCAGATGCGTTCGCAGATCGACACCCAGATCGCTCGGCTCCGGGCGCAGATGGGCGATCCCGACGCGGTCCAGGCCCTGATCGACAGCGGGGACGCCGCTCGCGAGGACTACTACAACCAGGGCACGGCCGCTTTCGCACGGGGCGAGACGGACCAGGCCGCCGAGTGGTTCGAGCGGGCGGCGGCCGCCGATCCGAACTGGGTGCTGCCGGTGTTCCAGTTGGGGCTGGTGAGGCTGAACCAGGGCGACATCGAAGGCGCCAAGGCCCATTTCGCGCGGGCGGTCGAGCTCGATCCGAGCTCGCCGGAAGGCGCGCAGGCCCAGGCCGTGCTCAGCCAGTTGCCGTAGCAGCCCGTGGCGCAAGTCCCCGCTGCATTCGAGCGGCGATGCATCCCGCCTGCGCCCGGCAAGCATCGCCTTCGGCTCCGATTGCCGCCCAACCATGCCTACCGGGATGCTGCACCGTGACCGGCGCAGCATCCCGATTGCGTTGTTCGTCGGTTGCGTATGCCCAATATGCGCCCTCCTTACGCCTTGTCAGGCGGGCGCCTCGCCGCTCCGGTGCAACGCGGGGCTTTCACCACGGGCTGCCAGCCGTTCGCGGTCGACGCGGGATTCCGGACGTCGGCTGTCGGTCCCGACTGCCGTGCGCAGTCCCGCCGGGCGCTCACCGCCCGGCGGGATTCTCCTCCAACCGCCCTCTCCTCGATTGGCCGGCCCCGGCCGGTCGCTCGTTCCTGACGGGATGAAACCGTGATGCAGACCATCCGCTCGGTCGCGGTGCTAGGGGCCGGCACCATGGGCGCCCAGATCGCGGCCCAAGTCGCCAACGCGGGCTGGCCGGTGCTGCTCCTCGATCTCGACGCGGACACCGCGGCCCGGGGGCTGAAGCACGCCGCCGCCCTCAAGCCGGACCCGTTCTTCACGAAGGACCTCCGTTCGCGCATCCGGCTCGGGGGATTCGACGCCGACCTGTCCGCGATCGGCGAGTGCGACTGGGTGGTGGAGGCGATCGTCGAGCGGCTCGACGCCAAGCGGGGGCTGCTCGAGCGGGTGGAGGCGTGCCTCGGGGCCGACGCCGTCGTCAGCTCGAACACGTCCGGCATCCCCATCGCGACCATCGCCGAGGAACGCGGTGCCGGGTTCCGCCGGCGGTGGCTGGGCACCCACTTCTTCAATCCCCCCCGCTACCTGCGTCTCGTCGAGGTCATCCCCACCCCCGACACCGACCCCGCCGCCGTCGCCGCCGTCTCGTCGTTCGTCAACGGACAGCTCGGCCGGGGGGTGGTCGTCGCCCGCGACGCCCCCGGCTTCATCGGCAACCGCATCGGCCTGCACGGGGTCGCGTCGGCCCTCGCCCAGCTCGCGGACGGCGGCTACACCATCGAGGAGATCGACGCCATCACCGGCCCCGCCATCGGGCGGCGGAAGAGTGCGACGTTCCGCACCATGGACATCGCGGGCATCGACATCCTCGCCCACGTCGGCGCCGACCTCACGGCCCGGCTCGAGCGGCCCGACGAGCGACAGGCGTTCGAGCTGCCGCCGCTCGTCGGCGACCTCGTCGAGCGCGGGTGGATCGGCGAGAAGGCGGGGCAGGGGTTCTACCGGAAGGAGCGCACCGCCGGGGGCAGCGCCATCCTCACCCTCGACCCCGCCACGATGGCCTATCGGCCGCGGCAGTCGGCCAGGCTCGGCGCCCTCGAGGCGGCCCGCGCCATCGAGGACGCGGGCGAGCGCATCCGCACCCTGTTCCTCGGCCGCGACCGGGTGGGCGAGTTCCTGCGGGCGACCCTCGGGCGCACGCTGCTGTACGCGGCCGAGGTCGCGCCCGAGGTCGCGCATTCGCCCGACGACGTCGACCGCGCCCTGCGGTGGGGGTTCGGGTGGGAGCTCGGTCCCTTCGAGCTGCTCGACGCCATCGGCGTCGACGCGGTGCTGGACGCCGGCGCGCCCGACGGGGCGACCGACCTGTCTCCCGCCGCCCGCGAGTGGGCCGGGCTCGCCGCCCGGTCGGACGCGCCGCGGCGGGTCC